>NZ_JABWQW010000018.1:0-109626 GCF_014268645.1 Pseudomonas sp. SWRI154 | reverse complement strand
CCGGCACCTTCCGCCCCCTCGCCCTGCTCGAAGGCGAAGGCCCAGAAAAAGCCACACCGTTCTACTACCACCTCGACCACCTCGGCACGCCGCAGGAGTTGACCAGTCATCAAGGCGAAGTGGTTTGGGCGGCGCGGTACAACGGCTACGGCAAACTCACCGAACTGCGCCACGGCAACGGCCCGAGACTGCACCAACCGCTACGTTTTCAAGGGCAATACCACGACCGGGAAAGCGGCCTGCATTACAACCGACATCGGTACTACAATCCGGAGACGGGGCGGTATCTGACGGCTGATCCGATAAAGCTGGCAGGTGGGTTGAATGCCTACCTGTACGTGCCCAACCCGACGGGGTGGGTGGATCCGTTGGGGTTGAATGAGTGTCCAGGACAGCAGAAATGGACCCGTACAGATAAAGTAATGGGCTCTCGCAGAGCTGCGTTTCGAGAAGCAAAACGCGACGCAAAAATTCCTACCTCAGCCGATCCTATAAATGTAAATCACATTCCATTGACCAAAACAGGTGAAAACGGCGTAGGGAAGCAAAACGTCTTGGATACAGAAGGCCGCACTGTTTACACTCGTGAGTATCACTATCAAAACATTGATAATGATCGCGTGGTAATTCAAGAGCATTCTTGGGGCCATCAGGACTACCCTAGTGACCATGCATCACACAAGCCGCACTTCAATGTAAGAGAACATGACCCAGCCACCGGAAATGGACATCGAAACAAGACCCTCCACCTTAGAAGTGTCTCAGGACACTACGTTTTCGAGTGAGATCTGATCATGTGGACAGACTACATTACAAACAAAAAAAAATGGACATCCGTATTTGGAGATAATTACACACCAGAATACCTCAGCATCGTCTATGCAACCCTAATGGACTGCTCAATAACATTAAAATTAGCCAGCCCAATAGAGACTAATAACTGCCCCGCCAAATGGATAGAGAACGGATACAACGAATTTGAATTCGACCTACTACTTGACCAAATTGATTCAATAAGCATCAGCAAATTTAATTTTCATGGTTCCATCTGTATAACCATCGCAAAAAGCACAGAAGCTCACGAAATACTTCTAAAAATTTCAGATAACTGCGTAATAAACTGCATAGCCAGAGGCATTTCCATTTCCAACATAAAAGCCTATTACAACGACCACTCCGAATAGCATTCACTTCAGCAAAAAAGGGGGCAGCAGAAAGGGAGGGAAAAGCGGGAATTTAGTTTTTCGTCTCTCTTTGGCTACTTTAAGTATTGAAAAATGATTTTTTGGAACGACCTCCAAGGCAGCACCTCTTTCAACAAAATTTATTCCTCACCCATACCTATCGGGGAAATAGAGCTATTTTCGTTAGGCATAGACAACAATACTCCAACAATCACATTTGAATTCGATATCGCTGAATATGCTGACATGCCCTCGCAAAAATGGAAGCAATCAGGGCTCAACACTTGCCAGTTAGGGTTGAATTGCAGCTTTCCAAAAAAGCTAAAAATCTCAACCATACCAACAAAATACAAACTGCAGCTGCGAATCACTCAGCAATATGACAGCTTTATTATCCACGCATCAAATAACGAATCACTAATCGAACTCAAAACCAAAGATCTATTTACTGCGCGGCCCTTCCGCCTATAAAAAACATCCCGAGTGAGCCATAGGGGGCGAAACATAGGTCAGAAAAATATCGATGCGTTCTCCATTAAAAGCGGGATAAAACGATGCAATCGATGACTCTCGACGGCCACTACATCTATAGGCTAGCGCCATGGTTAAACTGGAGCGACCTTCTATATGGGCTCGAACAAAAGTACATAGATGAAAAGGGAATTTCAGTTTACATATATTGCAGCTTGACCATTACACACCCTGAGAAGGCATATGAAATTGCCGTAGCACCGGCAGAAAATCAGCACCTCATACATCAACTGCTAAGCATTCTGGCGAGCCAGAGCCAGCAAGAAACGGCAAACACAACCGAACCCTGGCTATTCCTGTCACTTTCTTTTTTTTGACAATAAACATCTATACAGCAACGTATATGAAGAGCTAGAAACATTATATGCAGACTTCGATTACCCAGAGAAAATAGCGCCATTGATTCGCTACATGCCAGCACCGGATGGTATGGAAGGATCAGAAGATTACCTGCTCAAAAATTGGAAAGCTGTTCTATTGCGATATAAAAAACTATTCGCCGAACAGAGAAACCCACAATAAAAAACCCCAGCCAATCAACATGCCGGGGTTTTATATAAATTTTTAAACCCAATCACCCATCAAAAAACATTAATCGGATAATCCACAAACACCCGCAGCTCATTCCCGCTGACGTTGTACTCACTGGACTTCTGCGACACGCGCAACACCGAGCTGCGCAACCGTACGCTCAAATCCTTGGCCGGGCCGCCCTGGACCACGTATTTGAACTGGTTGAAGATTTCGCGCTCGGTTCCGCCCTCGCTGGTGGAGGTGGTGATGTTGTCGCCGCGCACGTACGCAACGTTATAGGTCAGGCCCGGTACGCCGAAGGTGGTGAAATCCAGGCCATAGCCCAATTGCCAGCTGCGTTCGTCTTCGGCGTTGAAGTCCGACCAGTAGGAGTTGGCCAGGTAGATGGTGTTGCCGCCATCGCCGACACGATTCTGTCCACGCTGATAGCCGCCGTAGGCGTAGCCCAGGTTGCTGTCGCCGGTGCTGCGCTGGTGAGCGAGGGTGAAGCTGTGCGGGCCGGTGGCGAAGGTGGCTGCCAGGCTCCAGATTTTGTTGTCGTCGCCGGTGACGTTGTTTTCGCGAACGTAGCTGTTGTCCAGCTTGGTGCGGTAGCCGTTGAAGTCCAGGGTCAGCGACTGATCCTTGGCCAGCGGGAACACGTAGTTGGCATTCACGTACTGCTTCTTCAGTACGTCCTCGACATCCGAGGCGTAGAGCGAAGCCTTGAACTGTTCGGTGAATTGATAGCTGCCGCCCAACACGTTGATCGACTTCAAACCGCCGCTGTCACGGCCCTCGGCGCTCTTGCGCGACTCGGCGGTAAAACGGCCGGCGTTCAGTTCCAGTCCCTTGATTTCTTTAGAGGTGATCAACGTGCCGGTATAGCTTTCCGGCAGCAGGCGGGAATTGTCATAGTTCAAGACCGGCAGGGTCGGCATCTGGTCGCCGTAAGCCAAGACGGTGCTGGAGACGCGGAATTTCACCGCGGCGCCGAACTTGGACAAGTCGTCGGCCGCGTTGCCGCTGTCACCCTTTTTGAAGAAGTCGATACCCTGTGCACCGGAGCGTCCTTTACCGCCGTCCAGACGCAGTGCATACAGGCCGAACGCATCCACACCGACGCCCACGGTGCCTTGGGTGAACCCGGACGAGAACGTACCGATGGCCGCCTGGCCCCATTCGGCCTTGTCCTGGTTGCCGTCCTTGTAGTCGCGGTTGATGTAGGCGTTGCGCAGCAGCACTTTCAGGCTGCTATCTTCAACGAATCCCTTGGACTGCGCTTGGTCGTTGGCCATGGCGTGTGTGCAGCTCAATATCCCCAGTGCGATCAAACTGATGCGCGTGTTCAACATGATTATTTTCCTTGTACGAAGTTGATACGCACTGCAACCGGCAACCGAAACGGCGCTTTTCGCGCTCTTTTTCAGACTCTTGCTCCTGGAAATAATGAAAAGGCCCGCCCACGACGTTACCGTGTCGGGCCTTTTTATTATTTAAGAGTCATGGCTGTTGGCCACAGGCGTGGGGCGAATCCTAGTCGCGCCTTGAAGCCTGTGTCAATTTCGTGAATCGTCTGTGATTAGGCGAAAAACGTCTAAGACGCTAGGTGAATGTATCCTGCCGAACAGAAATCAATGCGCATAAAAAAAGCGCTGCCATCCCGGCCAGCGCTTCGTATCAATCCTTCGAATTCTATCCTTGCATCACATCCCACAACGCTTCCAGCTCTGCCTCGCTGAACAGGCCAACGGGGTAGCGCTCCATGATCATCCGCCGCGGATCAGGCTCCCTGATCTGACGCGTTCCGTTGGATTTCAACCACTGCGCCAAGGCTTGAAGCGACTCACCATTAACAGCCAAAGGATGGCATGTGCGCTCGCTTATCATGTTCATTCCAGCGCCCTCCTGGTTGATGAGCGGCCAATTTATCCGAGGTTTATGACAAAACAACGCAGCCCCGTTTTTCGGAACTGCCTGGATGGCGATACAAGAGCTATGCCAACGTCGCCCGTGGCTAACAAACCAGACACAAAAAAACCCGCGCCCCAATCGGGACGCGGGCTTACCAGGATGGATCCAAAAAGTCCGGCTCAGAGCCGTTGCGACTGACCTTACCGGGCTGTTACATCGCCACTCATTTTACCCACGGCGCAGGTTGCTGTTGGGTAAGGCAATGGATATTCCCGCCTCCCAGTAACAGTTCCCGGCCAGGCACCATCACCACTTCGTGCTCCGGGAAAAGACTTTGCAGCAATTCCCTTGCCGCGCCGTCCAGCGGATCGTCGAAACTTGGGGCAATGATGCCCCCGTTGACGATCAGGAAGTTCACGTACGAGCCGGCCAAGCGGACGCTCGGATTGCGTTCCTGGGAACCTTCAACGGCGTCTACGCCCGCGCATTCGTCTTCAGTGGCGTACAACGGCCCGGGAATAGGCATCTTATGCACTGTGAACGAGCGTCCCTTGGCGTCGGTGCTGTTTTGCAAGACATCCATCGCCGCATGACAGCGGGGATAGTTTGGGTCATGTGGATCGTCGGTCCAAGCGAGCAGCACTTCGCCGGGACGCACGTAGCAACAGAAGTTATCCACATGGCCGTCGGTTTCATCATTGAACAGGCCGTCCGGCAGCCAGATGATCTTGTCCACCGCCAATTGGGCGCTGAGCACTGCCTCGATTTCTTCACGGCTCATATGCGGGTTGCGATTGCGGTTGAGCAGGCATTCCTCGGTAGTGATCAAGGTGCCTTCGCCATCGACATGGATCGAGCCGCCTTCAAGCACAAAGCCTTCGGTGCGATAACGCGGGCTGCGCTCGATTTCCAGAATCTTTGCGGCCACTTGCGAGTCCCGGTTCCATGGCGAATACAAACCACCGTCAAACCCGCCCCAAGCGTTGAAATCCCAGTCGACGCCACGCACTTCGCCGTTGTCATTGATTACAAACGTCGGGCCGGTGTCCCGGACCCAAGCGTCATCGCTAGACATCTCGACCAAGCGGATATTCGGCACATCGAGGCGCGCCTTGGCATTCTCGAACTGGGCGGCGGACACCGCCACGGTCACCGGTTCGAAACGGGCGATGGCCTTGGCGACCGCCACATGGGCGGCTTGCGCGGGCTTGCCGCCCAGGCGCCAGTTATCGGGGCGCTCGGGCCAGACCATCCAGACCTGCGTCTGTGGCGCCCACTCGGCAGGCATGTGAAAACCGTCCGCGCGCGGAGTGCTGTGCAAAGTTGTCATGAATCAGGACTCCAGTGAGCCGTCGAGGGTTTTGATCGCGCCGTACAGGTTCGGGCGCCGATCTCGGAAAGTGCCCCAGGCACTGCGAATGTGTTCCAGCTCGTCGAGGTCGAAACTATGTACCAGCACGCCTTCTTCGGTTTCGCCGAGTTCCTGGACTTTTTCACCGAACTGATCGGCGATGAACGAGGAGCCATAAAACGTGATGTCGTAGCCATCCTGCTCTTCATTGCCGATACGATTACTGGCCACCAGCGGCATCAGGTTGGCGCCGGCATGACCCTGTTGCACACGTTGCCAGTGATCGCGCGAAGAAATGGTCTTGTCGTGCGGCTCGCTGCCAATGGCGGTTGGGTACAGCAGAATCTCCGCGCCTTGCAGCGCCATGCTGCGAGCGCATTCCGGAAACCACTGGTCCCAGCAGATGCCCACGCCAATTTTGGCGTAGCGGGTATCCCAAACCTTGAAGCCGGTATCGCCCGGATTGAAATAGTACTTCTCATGATAGCCAGGCCCATCGGGGATGTGGCTTTTGCGGTACACGCCCAAGTTCTGACCGTCGGCATCGATGATCGCAATACTGTTGAAACGCGCCCGTCCGGCCAGTTCAAAAAAACTGATCGGCAACACAACCTGCAGTTCCTTGGAAATTTTCTGGAAGTGCTTGATGGCGACGTTCTCGTCGACCGACGTCGCCAGTTGCAGATAGTCCGGGTTGGGCTTTTGGCAGAAGTACGGCGTCTCGAACAATTCCTGGATGAGAATCACCTGTGCGCCTTGGGCGGCAGCCTGGCGAACCAGCTTATCGGCGGTCTCGATATTGGCTTCGAGATCCCAAGAACAGGCCATCTGAGTGGCGGCGACGGTAACGATACGAGTCATGAATCATCTCCTGGGCGATGGCAGTGCCGACTTTATAGCCGATAAAAATCGGCTTAGAAAGAGGAGAAGAATCATATACAAGAAAAAAACCCTAGAAAAAGCCGACAAAAATCGGCTTATCATACCCTGCATGCGTGAGCGGACCCACGCCTGCAGGGTGACCGGCAACTCCCGGTTGGCTACAGCCCCTCCTCCAGCACTTTCGCCAGCATATCGACAAAGAAATCCACGCTCTGACGGGTGGTCACCATCGGGGGCTTGATCTTGAGGATGTTTAGAAAATCACCGGTCGGTTGCATGAAGATGCCCAACTCCCGCAGACGATTGCACAGCGCCGTGGTTTCTTCGGTGGCCGGCTCGAGGGTGGCGCGGTTGCGGATCAGCTCCACGCCCAAGTAGAACCCGGAGCCATGCACCGCGCCGACCAGCGGATACTGGTCGATCAAGGCCTCCAGGCGCGCCTTGAAATGCCCTCCGACCACTCGGGCGTTTTCCCACAAGTCCTCCTCTTCCATGACATCCAGCACGGCCATGCCGATCTGGCAACTGACCGGACTGCCACCGGCGGAGGAGAAAAAATACCCCTCGGCTTCCAACGCCTCGGCGATTTCTCGCCGGGTGATGACGGCTCCCAGCGGCTGGCCATTGCCCATGCCCTTGGCCATGGTGATGATGTCCGGCACCACTCCTTGCTCCTCGAAGCCCCAGAAAAACTCACCCATGCGTCCGTAACCGACTTGCACCTCGTCGGCGATGCAGACGCCACCGCGCTCGCGCACCAAGGCATAGACCTGCTTCAGATACCCCGGTGGCAGCGCGATCCCGCCGGCATTGCCGTACACCGGCTCGCAGATGAAACCGGCCAGTTGGCGTTTCTGCTCGGCAATTTTTGCCAGGTTGTGCTCGACGCTGCGCACGTAGTCTGGCGCACTGTCAGCGCCACGGAACTCGCCGCGATAAGTGTTCGGCGCGGTCACCGGATGCACCCAATCCGGACGACTGCTGAGCGCTTGGGGGTTGTCGGCGATGGACGTCGAAACGGCGTCGGCCGCCACCGACCAGCCGTGATAGGCCTCCAAGACACTGAGCATGTCGCGTCCCTTGCTGTAGGCCCAGGCCAGGCGGATCGCCAAGTCGTTGGCCTCGGTGCCGCTGTTGACCAGGAACACTCGATCCATGTTCGATGGCGCCAGCGCCAACAGGCGCTCGGAAAACTCGGCGATCGCCGCGTAGTGAAAACGCGAATTGGTATTGAGCAGCGACCATTGCCTGGCCGCGACCGCCGCCATGCGCGGATGCCCATGCCCCAACACCGCGACATTGTTGAGCATGTCGAGGTAAGAGCGGCCCTGCATGTCGATCAAATGGTTACGCCAGCCACGCTCGATGTGCGGCGGGTCGACGTAATAGTGCTTCTGCGAACGAGCAAAACTCGCATCGCGACGGGCCAGCAGCGCGGCGGGATCGATTTCCGGCTCGGCATCGCAAGCCAGCCCCAGCAACGTCGCAGGCGATGGGCAAAGCGCCTGCCAGGCCTTCACCCTGGAGGGCGTGCAGAACAGTGGTGGGGCCAGATGCGCGCCCCGGCACAGTTGAACCCGCAACGGGCCAACCACTTCACCCAAGACCTGTCCCTTGACCAGCGCGGCGCCGGAATGAAGTGACGACGATACACCCCACAAGCGCACGCTCAACTGCGGACCGTCGAGCCGCAACAGGCCCTCGGCATCCTTGTGCACCACCCCGGCGAAAGGCGACTCCAGCGGCGTACCTTGAGGGACATGCAATTCCACGTGTAGCGGATAAGTATCGGGCTCGACGGCACTGTCCGGCCGGGTGCGGGACAGCCGGTACTGGCCGTAGCGACTGGCAGCCAACCCGTGCAGCGCCGCGCCTTCGCTGAGAAGACGTTGGTCAATTCCAGCCTGTTCCCAATTGCCGGCCTCGAAATGTGGACTGAGTACGCCCAGGTCGATCAGCGCAAAATCACGTCCCACCAAGGTCGGCAGCAAAGGGGCGAAACCCTCGTTGGCAATGGACGGCAGGCTGTGATCCGCGGCGGCAAGAATCGCCGCATCCATCAACTCAGGCGGCACGGAATGGGCGACGCGGAAAATTTCCCACTCATGCTCAAGATTGTCGCGAGCGTATTGATTCACCGGATCGACAGCGACTTGTTGCTCGCCGCTGAGCACCAGCACTGCGGCGCGAGTTGCGATCAACGGCCAGAGCGCCAGAAGCTCTTCGCGCCGCAACGGATTGGCCGCGTGATAGGCCTTGATAGCCGGCAGGATGAAAAACGGATCGCCGTCGGCGTGATGCAACAGGGCCGCGCAGGTTACCGACAAGTCGGTGATGCGCCAGGTGCGGACCAGGTCGCCAAAATCGATCACACCTTGTAATTGCCATTGGCGCTGGGCATCGCGTTGCCAAACCACGTTGTCATCCGTGATGTCCATATGGATCGCCTGCACCGGCAGGCTCGCCTTGAGCGGCTGCAAGCGCCGTTCGGCCTGCTGCGCGACCTCGGCGATCAATTGCCGGCGCTGATCATCCTTGATAATGGGCAATAGATGGTCAATCAAGGCCGGCGCATGCCGTGCATCCCACTGCAGGGTGCGCTCCAGGCCCGGGTGGTCGAACGAGGCCAGGGCCAAGTCCATGTCCGCGCACAATTTTCCCAGACCGGTCACCAGGTCGGGCGTCAGGTGCGACAGTTGAGTGAGCGACTGGCCGTCAATGTATTCCAGCAAGCGCACATGGACCGCTTGCCCGTCGACATCCAGCGTCAGCAGGTCCTGGCCGTTGCTGGCGGCGATGACTCGCGGCACCTCCACCGCGCCATGCTCGGCCAGCAGCTTGAGGGCGGCATGCTGGGCCTGGAGTTCCTGGACGGCGTAGTTGCCATGGCAAATCTTCAACACGAAGCGCCCGCGTTCGCTGTCGACGCGGTAGTTGACGTCCTGGTGGCTGCCGAGGGGTCGCAGGTCACCGCTGAGTCCGTAATTCGAGCGCAGCAGTACCAACGCCTGCTCGGCGCTGATTTGTGGGCTTGGCAAACTGGCACGATGAACCAACGTAGCGAGCGGCATACAACGACCCCTGAGTAGGTTTTGTCTTGGGCGCCTATCACGCCACTGAGTCGAGGGATTAGCAACCCCCTCTCTTGTCCCTGGGGTATTCGCTTGCACCGCCCTCGTCATGCCTACAAGCTATGCTCCATTGTCATTGCCCTTTTTGGAAAAAGGCTTAACCGGATGCGCATTCTCATTACCGGCGGTGCCGGCTTCATTGGCTCGGCGCTCATACGGCATTTGATCCTGGACACCGAACACCAGGTTCTGAACCTCGACAAGCTGACCTACGCCGGCAACCTGGAATCGCTGAGCAGTATCGATCACGACAGCCGCTATGCCTTCGTGCAGGCCGACATCGTCGACCAACCGGCCGTCAGTGCGGCGCTCGCGCAATTTCAACCGGACGCCATCATGCACCTGGCTGCAGAGTCTCATGTGGACCGCTCCATCGATGGTCCGGCGGAGTTCATCCAGACCAACATCGTCGGCACCTACAGCCTGCTGGAAGCCACCCGCGCCTATTGGCAGACACTTTGCGAGGCGCAAAAACGGGCGTTTCGTTTCCACCATATTTCCACCGACGAAGTGTATGGCGACCTGCACGGCGTGGATGATTTGTTTACCGAAACCACCCCCTATGCACCGAGCTCGCCCTACTCAGCCAGCAAGGCTGCCTCCGACCATCTGGTCCGGGCCTGGCAGCGCACCTACGGCTTGCCCGTGCTGCTGACGAACTGCTCAAACAATTACGGGCCGTTCCACTTCCCCGAAAAGCTGATCCCGCTGGTAATCCTCAACGCACTGGCCGGTAAACCGTTGCCGGTGTATGGCGATGGCCGGCAGGTACGCGACTGGCTATTCGTCGAAGACCATGCCCGTGCGCTGCTCAAGGTCGTCACCGAAGGCGTGGTCGGCGAGACCTACAACATCGGCGGCCACAATGAACAAACGAATATCGACGTAGTGCGCAGCATCTGCGCCCTGCTTGAAGAACTGGCACCACACAAGCCCGGGGGGGTCGAGCACTACGCCGACCTGATCACCTTCGTCAAGGATCGTCCCGGCCATGACCTGCGCTACGCCATTGACGCCGGCAAGATCGAACGGGAACTGGGCTGGACACCTCGGGAAACCTTCGAGACCGGCCTGCGCAAGACCGTGCAGTGGTACCTCGAAAACCTGCTGTGGTGCCGGCGCGTCCAGGATGGCAGCTATCAGGGCGAGCGCCTGGGCTCGCTCGACGACAAGGATACGATTGCATGATGAAGGGCATTGTTCTGGCCGGCGGTTCCGGCACACGGCTGCATCCGATTACCCTCGGAGTTTCCAAACAGTTATTGCCGGTCTACGACAAGCCGATGATCTACTACCCGATCTCGGTGCTGATGCTCGCCGGAATCAAGGACATCCTGATCATTTCCACGCCGCAGGATCTACCTCAATATCGCAATCTGCTGGGCGATGGCGCCCAGTTCGGCGTGCATTTCAGCTACGCCGAACAGCCAACTCCCGATGGCCTGGCCCAGGCATTCCTGATTGGCGAGCAATTCATTGGCAAGGACCCGGTGTGCCTGATCCTGGGCGACAACATCTTCCACGGCCAACATTTCGGCGAGCAGCTGCAAACCGCCGTCAACCGGCAAAGTGGCGCAACGGTGTTCGGTTATTGGGTCAAGGATCCGGAGCGTTTCGGCGTGATCGACTTCGATTCTGAAGGGTGCGCGGTTTCCATCGAAGAGAAGCCTGCCGCCCCCAAGTCCAGCTATGCGGTGACCGGCCTGTATTTCTACGACAACGACGTGATAGAGATCGCCAAGGCCATCAAGCCATCCGCGCGTGGCGAACTGGAAATTACCGACGTCAACAATGCCTATCTGCAACGCGGGGACTTGCATGTCGAGCGTTTCGGCCGCGGTTTTGCCTGGCTGGACACCGGCACCCACGACAGCCTGCTGGAGGCCTCGCAATACGTGCAGACCATTGAGCATCGCCAGGGCCTGAAGGTCGCGTGCCTGGAAGAAATCGCCTACCAGCAGGGCTGGGTCAACCGCGAACACGTGCTCGAGCGTGCCAATTACTTCGGCAAGACCGGCTACGGCCAGTACCTGTTCAAGATTGCTGGAGAAACACGTTGAACGTCATCGCCACACGACTGCCGGACGTGCTGATCATCGAGCCGAAGGTGTTTGGCGATGATCGCGGTTTCTTTTATGAGAGTTTCAATGCACGAGCGTTCGCCGACGCCACGGGGTCTACGCTCCCGTTCGTCCAGGACAATCACTCGCGCTCAGCCAAGGGCGTGCTTCGCGGCTTGCACTATCAGATTGAACAGGCCCAGGGGAAACTCGTGCGGGTCACGGCGGGCGAAGTGCTGGACGTTGCGGTGGACATCCGTCGCAGCTCGCCTACTTTTGGCCAGTGGACCGGCGTACGCCTGTCGGCGCAGAACCACCGCCAACTGTGGATTCCGCCAGGATTCGCCCACGGCTTCGTCGTGCTCAGCGAGTCCGCCGATTTTCTTTACAAAACCACCGACTTCTACGCGCCCTCCGCCGAGCGCTGCATTCGCTGGGACGATCCGCAACTGGCAATTGATTGGCAACTGCAAGGCGCGCCGATCCTGTCGCCCAAGGACCAGGCCGGCAAGGCCTTGCGTGAGGCAGACCTGTTCCCATGAGTGCTTCCCTGCGCATCCTGATCATCGGCCAGAACGGCCAAGTGTCCCAGGCGCTTCAATCACGCCTGGCCGGCATGGGCGAACTGATTGTGCTGGGTAGCAACCAGCTCGACATGGCGCAGCCGGATCAACTTCGCCCGCAGGTCGAGGCCTTGCGGCCCGACCTGATCATCAACGCCGCCGCCCACACGGCCGTGGACCAGGCCGAGAGCGAAGCGCAGCGCGCGTTCGCCATCAACGCCAGCGCACCGGGCATCCTTGCCCAAGTTGCTGCTGAGCTGGACGCTCCGCTGATCCATTACTCCACCGACTACGTCTTCGATGGTCGAAAGCCCGAGCCATACACCGAAGATGACACGCCCAACCCGCTGAGCGTCTACGGTCGCAGCAAACTGGCTGGCGAAGAGGCCATCCACCAGGCCGGTGGAGAACACCTGATCTTGCGCACCAGCTGGGTCTATTCCTCGGCGGGACGCAATTTCCTATTGACCATGCAACGCCTGCTGCAGGAAAAGTCTCACCTTAGGGTAGTTGCTGATCAAATCGGCGCACCGACCTGGGCTGGCACCATCGCCGAAAGCACCGCGCAGCTGATCGAACGCTGGCAGGCCGGGCGGTGCGGCGCCTGGGGCACCTATCACCTGACAGCCCAGGGCCAGACGTCATGGTTCGGCTTTGCCCAAGCCATCGGCGAAGACCTCGTCGAACACCACAAGCCTTGCGCGGTGCTTGAGCCTATCCCGTCCAGCGCGTACCCGACCCCGGCGCCGCGTCCACTCAATTCACGGCTGGACTGCACACGCCTGACCGAGGAATGGGGTGTAAGCCAGCCAGATTGGCGAAGCGCGTTGCAGCAGTGTCTTGCCGGACAAGCCTAGGCATAATGCGCTTGTCACCACAGGCGCCCGATGCTCATGAATTCCACCCTTCCCCGCAGACCTCGTTGGCGCAGCCTGGCCCTGCTTGCGCTGTGCCTGGCGCCATTGCTATGGCCGCTTGAGCATTTGGCCGAGCGTTATTACCGCAGCGAACTGGCTGGACAAAACCGCCAGACTCTTGACCTCTACGTGGCCAACCTCCTCGGGACCCTGCACCGCTATGAAGTGCTGCCGCAGATTCTCGGCGAGCTGCCGGCCCTGCGCGCGACCCTGTCGGCGCCGGACGATGGGGTCACCCAGGGCAATGCCAACCGGTTGCTGAAAAACATCAGCGCCCAGACCGGCGCCGAAGTCATGTATCTGATGGACGCCTCTGGCAAGACCCTGGCGGCATCGAACTGGGACAAGCACGACAGTTTCGTCGGCCGCAATTTCGCCTTCCGCCCTTACTACATCGAAGCCATGGCCGGGCGCCTGGGGCGCTTCTTCGGCCTGGGCACCACGTCAGGCAAGCGCGGCTATTTTTTCGCCGCCGCGGTACGCGATCGCGAAAAAGTCATCGGTGTATTGGTGGTCAAGGTTGACCTCGATCACACCGAAAGCCTCTGGGGCAAGACACCTGAGCAGTTGCTGGTTACCGACCACAACGGCGTAGTGATCCTGACCTCGCGCCAGGAATGGAGATTTCGCGCGACCCGCCCCTTGAGCGAGGAAGAAAGCAAGGCAATCAGTGCGGTGCAGCCTTATCCGACACGGGACCCTAAACCGCTCCATCTGGACAGTGGTGCCTGGCTGCCCCAGACCCAAGTCATCGAAGAGACAGGCTGGAGCGTGAGCATCCTCGCTCCGCGCACGCTGATCGACCGGCCAGTGCGCACGGTGGTGGCCACCGGCGGTGCAGCATTGCTGGTATTGATGCTGTTGCTCGGGTTGATGATGCAGCGCCGGCGGCATTATCTGGACCGGATCGCCTTCGAGGCCAAGGCTCGTCACGAACTGGAGGGCCGGGTCGCGGAACGTACCAGCGATCTGGAGGGACTCAACCGTCGCCTGAAACAGGAAGTGCTTGAGCGCGAGCAGGCCCAACAGGAATTGGTCCGCGCCCAGGATGATCTGGTACAGGCCGGCAAGTTGTCAGCCCTGGGCACCATGTCGGCCAGCATCAGCCATGAACTCAATCAGCCGCTGGCGGCGATCCGAAGTTACGCCGAGAATGCCGAGATATTGCTCGATCACTCGCGCACCGAAGACGCTCGGGGCAATCTCAAGCTGATCAGCGAACTGACCGGGCGCATGGCCTCGATCATCGCTCACCTGCGCGCCTTCGCCCGCAGGGACCGCCACGCACCGGAAAGCGTCGCCCTGCAACCGGCGCTCGACGATGCCCTCGCGCTGCTTGCCAAACGCCGGCGCAGCATGGAAGTGGAGCTGATCCGCGACTTGCCGGCCGCTGCCTTGTGGGTGGAGGCCGGCGAAACGCGCCTGCGCCAGGTGCTGGGTAACCTGCTGGCCAACGCCCTTGATGCCCTGACCGAAAAGGGACCGCCGCGCAAACTGTGGCTCAGTGCCCAGGCGACGGAAACCGGCGTCAACTTGTACATTCGCGATAACGGTCCGGGATTCTGCATGGAAGCCCTGGGCCGCGCCGGCGAGCCGTTCTACACCACCAAGACGCGCACCCAGGGGCTTGGCCTCGGGTTGGCGATCTGCGACACCCTGATGCGTGCCTTCGGCGGAGAACTGTTGTTCGCCAACCACAAGGAAGGCGGCGCCCTGATTACCCTGAAGCTGCGCGCCGGTGCGCCCGGGGTGAGCCTGCAACCGTCCGAGGACCGTAGTGTATGACCATTGATAACCAGATTGAGGTGGTGCTGATCGACGACGATCCCCATCTGCGTCAGGCCCTGAGCCAGACCCTCGACCTGGCTGGACTGAAGATCCTGCCCTTGGGCGAGGCCAACGGCCTGGCCGGGCAATTGCCCCGCGATTGGCCGGGCGTGGTGGTCAGCGATATACGCATGCCGGGCATGGATGGCCTCGAACTGCTGGGCCAATTGCATAGCCAGGATCCGGAGTTGCCGGTGCTGCTGATCACCGGTCACGGCGATGTACCGCTGGCGGTCCAGGCGATGCGCGCCGGAGCGTACGACTTCCTCGAAAAACCGTTCGCCAGTGACCAGTTGCTCGATAGCGTACGCCGGGCCCTGGCCTTGCGGCGACTGGTCCTGGATAACCGCAGCCTACGCCTGGCCCTCAGTGACCGTCATGAACTCAGCGCCCGGCTGGTCGGACAATCGGCCCCCATGTCGCGCCTGCGCGAGCAGATCGGCGCCTTGGCCGCGACCCGCGCCGACGTGCTGATCCTCGGCGAAACGGGGGCCGGCAAGGAAGTGGTCGCCCGCGCACTGCATGACCTGTCAGGCCGGCGTAACGGGCCGTTCGTGGCTATCAACGCCGGCGCGTTGGCTGAGTCCGTGGTGGAAAGCGAATTGTTCGGCCATGAACCCGGCGCCTTCACTGGCGCGCAGAAGCGCCGTATCGGCAAATTCGAGTTCGCCAACGGCGGCACATTGTTCCTCGATGAAATCGAAAGCATGAGCCTGGACGTACAGGTCAAGCTGCTTCGCCTGCTGCAAGAACGCGTGGTGGAGCGCCTGGGGGGCAATCAGCAAATCCCCCTGGACATCCGGGTCATCGCCGCCACCAAGGAAGACCTGCGCCAAGCCGCCGATCAGGGCCGTTTTCGCGCCGATTTGTACTACCGCCTGAATGTCGCGCCGCTACGCATCCCGCCGCTGCGCGAACGGGGTGAGGACGTGCTGATGCTGTTCCAGCATTTCGCTGATGAGGCTAGTGCGCGCCACGGCCTGCCGCCCCACGAACTGCTGCCGGCCCACCGTGCGCTGCTGTTGCGCCATGGCTGGCCAGGTAATGTCCGCGAACTGCAGAACGCCGCCGAACGCTTCGCCCTGGGCTTGGAACTGGCCCTGGACAATAGCGCACCCGACACGGGCCTAGGCGCGCCGGTGGAAATCATCAGCGGCGGCCTGAGCGAGCAGGTGGAGAATTTCGAAAAGACCCTGATTGCCGCCGAGCTGGCCCGCCCCCACGGCTCGGTACGCAGCCTCGCCGAAGCGTTGGGCATTCCGCGCAAGACCTTGCACGACAAACTGCGCAAGCACGGGCTTACATTTGGCGACAGCAACCCTGGCTCGGCCGATGAGTCCGATTGAGCGCCTGCCAACTCACCTTCAAACAAGAGGGCCTGCATGAACCGCGACAGCCGTTACCTGGAAACGACCCTGCACCGGGACATCCCGTTGACCCAGGACATGGGCCTGAGAGTGCTCGATTGGCAGGCGCGACAACTGCGCCTGTTCCTGCCGATTGCGGCCAACGTCAATCATAAAAGCACCATGTTCGGCGGCAGCCTGTATTGCGGCGCGGTACTTGGCGGCTGGGGCTGGCTGCACCTGGCCTTGCGCGAGGAAGGCATCGAGGATGGGCACATCGTCATTCAGGAAGGGCAGATCACTTATCCGCTGCCCGTCACTGGCGATGGGACTGTCATCTGTGACGCACCAGATGAGAAAACCTGGAAACGCTTCCTGGCCACCTATCGGCGTTACGGCCGGGCACGGCTGGCGTTGCAGACGCAAGTGATGAATGTAGGCAGCGAAAAGGTGGCGGTGCAATTCGAGGGGCAGTACGTGTTGCACCGTTAATTGGCGCAACAGCCCCTGTGGCGAGGGAGCTTGCTCCCGCTGGGCAGCGAAGCGGCCCCAAAGCGTCTGCTGCGCAGCCGAGCGGGAGCAAGCTCCCTCGCCACAAAAACTTCCTGGCCAAAGATCAGGGTTTAAGAACGAGCAAGCTCCAACAACTTTCCACGCCATGCCGCTTTCGCCGGCAGCGCCAGGAACGAAGTGTTCAACAGTGACTCCCGCGCCGGATAACAAAATGGCTGGCCGTCCAAGTCCAACACTTCGCCACCCGCGCCTTCCAATACGCCCTGGGCGGCGGCGGTATCCCACTGGGACGTTGGCGCCAACCGCGGATAACAATCAGCCGCGCCCTCGGCCAGCAGGCAAAACTTCAATGAACTGCCAATATTGGTCAACTGCAAGGGTCCCAGGCTTTCGCTTAATCCGCTCAACAGGCGCTCCTGCTCCGGGCTGGTGTGGCGACGGCTGGCGACTATGGTAAACACGTCACCGGGCGCCATCGCGTGCCGTGCTGCGATAGGCGAAGGCTCGACGCCTTTGTCGGCACGCCAGGCGCCCAGTCCCGCTCCGCCAACATAAAAGCGGCCATTGGTGGGCATCGAGACCACGCCGAACACCACGCGACCGTCCTCGATCAACGCAATGTTGACGGTGAATTCCTCACTGCCGGAGATGAACTCCTTGGTCCCATCGAGAGGGTCCACCAACCACCAGCGTTTCCATTCGGCGCGCACGCATTGGGCAATATCGGCGTCCTCCTCCGAGAGGATCGGGATATCCGGTGCCAGCGCGGTCAGCCCAGCCACGATGACATCGTGGGCAGCCATATCCGCAGCGGTCACTGGTGATTCGTCAGCTTTGTGCGCAACTTCTACGTTGGCTCGCCAGAACGGCAGGATCGCCGCACCGGCTTCAAGCGCCAGCTCGATTACGGGCGCCATCAGGGGATGGGGGAAATTCATGGCAGGTAGGCTCCGCGCTGGGTCAGCAGGTCACGCGCCAGGTACAACGCCGCCAACGCTCGGCCCTCGGTGAATTGAGGGTTCTGGGCCAGGGCAGACAATTCGCCCAGGTTGACCTTGTCCACACGCATCGGCTCGGGCTCGTCGCCCTCCAGCCGCTCTTCATACAGGTCGGTCGCCAGCACCACTTGGATCTTCTGGCTCATGTAGCCGGGAGACAACGACAGTTCGGTCAGGTGCTCCAGTTGACGCGCGCCAAAACCGGCCTCTTCCTTGAGCTCGCGCTCGGCCGCCGCCAGCACATCCTCGCCCGGCTCGATCAGCCCCTTGGGCAGCGAGAGCTCGTAGGCATCGGTGCCGCCGCAGTATTCTTCCACCAGCACGGCATGGTCGGCATCGAGCATCGCGACGATCATCACCGCGCCGTAGCCTGCGCCCTTGCCCGCCAGGCGTTCGTAGGTGCGCTCCACACCGTTGGAAAAGCGCAGTTTCAGTTCCTCCACGCAAAACAGGCGGCTGGTGGCGACGATCCGTCGGTCGAGTATGGTGGGTTTCTGGCGCATGAACGGCTCCCTGGGCGATAGCGGGCTACTATACCCGGCCTATTCTGATTGTTTGTGTCGGATATCTGCTTACCGCTGGAGAAGTTTTATGGCCTTGTTGCCTTGGCATGAGATCGATACGGTTCTGCTGGACATGGACGGCACCCTGCTGGACCTGCATTACGACAACCACTTCTGGCTGGAGCACCTGCCCCAGCGCTACGCCGAGCTGCATGGCGTCAGCCGCGCGATGGCCGAGATGGAGTTGCAGCCGCTGTTCGAGCGCAACGCCGGCCAGTTGCAGTGGTACTGCCTGGATTTCTGGAGCGCCGAACTGAAGCTGCCGGTGCGTGAACTTAAACTTGAAACCGCCCACTTGATTGCCCTGCGCCCAGATGCCGATACATTTCTCGCGGCCATCCAGCGCGCAGGCAAACGGGTCGTGATGATTACCAATGCCCATCGGGATTCGCTGTCGCTGAAACTGGAACGCATCGAACTGGCACCCTACTTCGAACGCTTGATCAGTTCCCATGACTACGGCTTCCCGAAGGAGAGCCCGCAGTTCTGGGACGCCCTGCAAGCCGACCTGAGTTTCGACCCAGCTCGCAGCCTGTTTATCGACGACACCTTGCCGGTGCTGCGCAGCGCCAGGGACTTCGGCGTGGCGCACCTGCTTGCGATCAGCGAGCCGGACAGTCGCAAGGGGCCGAAGGATACGGGGGAGTTCGACGCGGTAACGGATTATCGGACGCTGATCCAAGGGCTCTAGTGCAAGCCTTTGGCGAGGGACTTACTCCCTCGCCACGGGGGTACGGGTTACTCAGGGATACGCAGTGACTGCCCGGGGTAGATCTTGTCTGGATGCGACAACATCGGTTTGTTGGCTTCGAAAATCTTGTTGTACTGGTTCGCGTCACCATACTCGGCCTTGGATATGGCGCTGAGCGTGTCACCTTTTTTCACCGTCACGAAACGCGCCGCCTTTGCCACCGGCCCAGTCACGGTGATCTGGTCATCCACGCTGCCGACGCCAGCGATGTTGCCCGCGGCTAACAGGATCTTTTCTTTCTCCTCCTGGCTACCGACTTCACCGGTCAGGGTGACTTTGTCGCCGTCTATCGTCGCTTGCACATTCGGATTGCCCAGCCCGACCTTGCTGATGTGTTCCTTCAACTGCTCGCTGGCATTGGCATTGCCGGGAGTCAGCAGGTCGATAAGCTTTTCTCCCGCTTCCTTCACAAAGCTAAAAATACTCATGGTGCACGCTCCTTGGGTTTAAATGTCCAGACGGATAAGACTAGACCAAGCCAACCGAGCCCATTCTCCAACCGACCAATGACCTCACCACGCCCAAGGCGCTAGAATCACAATCTTCCCGCGCCCAGGAGCGAAGATGGACATCAAGCAGCTGAAATTTCTCATCGCGCTCGAAGAAACCCGTCACTTCGGCCAAGCCGCCGCCCGTTGCCATATCACTCAACCCACCTTGTCAATGCGCCTGCGCAGCCTGGAAGAAGAGCTCGGCCTGCCGCTGGTCAACCGGGGCCAGCGTTTCGAGGGTTTCACCGCACCAGGGGAACGAGTGCTGGCCTGGGCGCGCACCGTGCTGGCGGCCTACGACGGGCTACAGGCCGAAGCAGCGGCCTGCCGGGGCAATCTGGTGGGAACGTTGCGCCTGGGCGTGGTGCCGCTGTCGGACTTCGACCCGCTGTCGATGATGCAGCGCCTGCACACCGACCACCCCAGCCTGCGTTTCGAATTATCGTCCTTGAGTTCCGAACGCATCCTCGAACAGCTGGCAAACAACCGCATCGACTTGGGTATTTCCTACCTGGAACGCCTGGACAACGATCGTTTCGAGGCCCTGCCCTTCAGCCATACCCGCATGGGCCTGCTGTATGACCAACGCTTTTTCTTTTTTGGTGAGGAACCGCTGACCTGGGAAGCGCTGGTGGAGCTGCCCCTGGGCATGCTTACCAGCGGCATGCATTTTCGCCAATCCATCGACCACAGTTTCCACAGTCGAGGCCTAGCCCCCCAACCGCTGCTGCAAACCGACGCGGTGCATCAATTGTTACAAGCTGTGCATGGTGGATTGTGCTGCGCCGTGGTGCCGTTGGAGAGCGGACTGAACGTCCTCACCGAAGACCTGCGGATCCAGCCTATCGAAAACGCCCAGACCCTGGTTCCGCTGGGGCTGATCATGCGGCGCGGCGCTCCACGTTCGGCCTTGGCCGAGGCTTGTTTCGCCCTCTATCAGAAATCAACCACCATCTCTTGATCGACGTCATCTATTGGAAGATCAGTAATAGCAATTAGACGTGGCAGATTGCCGCATTTAGTCTTACCACTATTCTCACTTTCAGTGATGCCCATGAACGACAAGCCTCCGGTCTGTCCAGTGCCTGCTGTGGAACCCTCCACGCCAGCCGCCAGCCAGAGCTATCGCTACTGCAATCTCGACCACTCTCAATCAGACAGCACCGCGCTGGCCGAGGAAGTGGCGTTGGCGATCGCCTATAACGGCATCAGCCAAGCGGTGATGTTGGTCACGCCCACTGATCTTGAAGACTTTATCGTCGGTTTCAGCCTCGGCAGCGGCATCATTGAAGACCCGGCGGATATCTATGACCTGCAACTGAGCGGGGCGGGTTCCGCGCAATACGCCCAAGTCACGATCGCCAACCGCGCTTTCTGGAATCTCAAGCAGCAACGCCGCCAGCTAGCTGGCACCAGCGGCTGCGGACTCTGCGGAGTCGAAGCCGTAGAACAAGCGCTGCCAAACCTCAAAGCCTTGCCCGGCGCCCCGCTACCGCCTGCGCAATGGCTCGACGGACTGCGCCAGCGTATCAGCCAGTTCCAGCCGTTGGGCCAGCACTGCGGCGCGGTACACGCAGCATTGTTCATGGACGCCCAAGGCGAGTTGCTGCTGGGCCGCGAAGACATTGGCCGGCACAACGCCCTCGACAAACTGATCGGGGCCTTGGTCCGACAACAAATCCCAGTAGCCGGCGGCCTGGCGATTGTCACCAGCCGCTGCAGTCTTGAACTGATTCAAAAAGTATTGCGCGCGGGCGTCCAGACCCTGGTCAGCCTGTCGTCACCCACGGGCCTCGCCGTGCAGTGGGCGCGCCAACACAACCTCAATCTCATCCACCTGCCGCAAAAAAGTGCGCCGCGGGTCTACAGCCCTGCGATGGAGAATCAAGCGTGAGCAATCATCAACAAGCCAACCAGAAACCCGCACCGCGCTACAAGCCTTATAAGGGCCCGGCCGGTGGCTGGGGTGCGCTGATCAGCGTTGCCCAGGCCTGGCTGACCAGCGATAACGCGCTGAAGAATATCCGCATGATGCTCAAGACCAACCAGAACGGCGGCTTCGACTGCCCCGGCTGCGCCTGGGGTGACTCGCCGGAAAGCGGCATGGTGAAGTTCTGTGAGAACGGCGCCAAGGCCGTGAACTGGGAAGCCACCAAGCGTCGCGTCGACGGTGCGTTCTTTGCCAAGCACAGCGTGACCTCGTTGCTGGAGCAGAGCGATTACTGGCTTGAGTACCAGGGCCGCCTGACCGAGCCGATGAGCTATGACGCCGAAACCGACCGCTACAAGCCCATCAGTTGGGAGGCGGCATTTGCCTTGATCGGCAAACACCTGCAAGGACTTTCCAGCCCAAACCAGGCCGAGTTCTACACGTCGGGCCGAGCCAGCAACGAAGCGGCCTATCTGTACCAGTTGTTCGTGCGCGCCTACGGCACCAACAATTTCCCCGATTGCTCGAACATGTGCCATGAAGCCAGCGGCGTAGCGCTGTCCCAGAGCGTCGGCGTGGGCAAAGGCACGGTAACCTTCGACGACTTCGAGCACGCCGATGCTATTTTTGTCTGGGGCCAGAACCCGGGCACCAACCATCCGCGGATGCTTGAACCACTGCGCGAAGCAGTGAAGCGCGGTGCACAGGTGGTGTGTATCAACCCGCTCAAGGAGCGTGGCCTGGAGCGCTTCCAGCATCCGCAACATCCGCTGGAAATGCTCACCAACGGCGACAAACCGACCAACACTGCCTATTTCCGCCCAGCCTTGGGTGGCGATATGGCCATACTGCGCGGCATGGCGAAGTTCTTGCTGCAATGGGAACGTGAAGCCCAGAAAAACGGCGCACCCGCGGTGTTCGATCATGCATTTCTCAATGAGCACAGCACCAACACGCTGGAATACCTGGCGGTGGTCGATGACACCTCGTGGGAGCAGATCATCGAGCAATCCGGCCTGACCCTGGCCGAGATCGAGCAGGCAGCCCGTATGTACGCCAAGGCCAGCAATGTGATCATGTGCTGGGCGATGGGCATCACCCAGCACCGCCATTCGGTGGCAACCATCCAGGAAATCGCCAACCTGATGATGCTGCGCGGCAACATCGGCAAGCCAGGCGCGGGACTCTGCCCGGTGCGTGGCCATAGTAACGTGCAGGGCGACCGGACCATGGGCATCAACGAGCGTCCGCCCGTTGCATTCCTGGACACGCTGGAGCGACGCTTCCAATTCAAGGTACCGCGTGAAAACGGCCACAACGTGGTCGAGGCGATCCACGCCATGGCCGAGGGCCGGTCAAAAGTGTTTATCGCGCTGGGTGGCAACTTCGCCCAGGCGACGCCAGACAGCCATCGGACCTTCGAAGCTTTGGGCAACTGCGACCTGACCGTCCAGATCAGCACCAAGCTCAACCGCAGCCACCTGGCCCACGGGAAAGAGGCGCTGATCCTGCCGTGCCTGGGCCGTACAGACATCGACGTGCAAGCAGAAGGCCCGCAAGCGGTGACCGTGGAAGACTCTTTCAGCATGGTTCACGCCTCGAATGGCCAATTGCAGCCGCTGTCGAACCAGATGCGCTCCGAGCCGTGGATCGTTGCTGGCATCGCCGCTGCCACGCTGGGCAGCCGCCCGGTGGATTGGAACTGGCTCGTGGCCGATTACAGCCGTGTTCGCGACCTGATCGCCGAGACCATTCCCGGCTTCAGGGACTTCAACGAAAAACTCAAGAACCCCGGCGGCTTTTATCTGGGCAACAGTGCTGGCGCCCGTCGCTGGAATACCCCATCGGGCCGCGCCAACTTCAAGCCTAACCGGTTGCCGACCGATCTGATTCATGAGCGCACCCACGCCACGGGCAAAGTGCCGGACCTGATCCTGCAATCCATGCGCTCGCACGATCAGTACAACACGACCATCTATGGACTTGATGACCGTTATCGCGGCGTAAAGGGCCAACGTGATGTGTTGTTCGTCAACGAAGCGGACATCATCCGCCTGGGCTTCAAGCCGGGGCAGAAGGCTGACATCGTCTCGCTCTGGGAGGATGGGCGCGAGCGGCGCGTCAAGGGCTTCACGTTGCTGGCCTTCGACATCCCGGCCGGACAAGCCGCGGCCTATTACCCCGAAGTGAACCCCTTGGTGCCGTTGGAAAGCACCGGCGACGGCAGCCACACCCCAACCTCGAAGTTCGTGGCGATCCGCCTGGAAGCAGCGAGCGAGAGCGGGTTGATCATGGCCAAGTCAGCCTGACATGATCTTGTGCGAGGGAGCTTGCTCCCTCGCCACGTTACGCTCGTATTTTCAAACACCCACAAAAAAGGCCATTTTCCAAAGAAAACGGCCTGTCCGAAGTAGCTAAAGACCGGCAAAAACACCTTAAGTTCCGCACTAAAAACAATAACTTAGCCAATTGTGCACAAGTCGTGTTACTCGTCGGATTTCGATTGTAACCAAGCGAAGCCAGCCTCAGGATCGCGCCGTCATCCCTTTGAGGCTCCTCTATGAAGTTCTCCTCCATTCTCTTGTTGTCCCTTGGCCTTGTCAGTGGCGTCGCTTCTGCCGGCGGTACTGCCGAAGCAGGTGTAGGCGGCGCATTGGGCGGGGTTTTGGGTTCGGTCGTCGGCCAGTCCCTGGGCGGCAACACCGGCTCCACTATCGGCGCAGCCCTGGGCGGCGCGGGCGGTAGCGCAGTCGGCGCAGACAAACATAGCCGCGGCGAAGCGGCAATCGGCGGCGCGCTGGGCGCAGCCGGTGGTAACGTGGTCGGCCGTAGCGTAGGCGGCAGCACAGGGAGCCTGATCGGTGCCGCAGCGGGCGGCGGCGCCGGTGGCGCCCTGGGTAACTACATGGGCCGGGACGACGATGACGACCGTTATGAAGGTCGTCGTGGTGATCGTCGCTACTACCGTGATGGCCACCCGGGCCGCGGCCATGCCTATGGGCATCGCAAGCACAAGCACAAACATCGCTATCACGATGACTGACGGTTGGTTTAATCCAGACCGTTAAAAAGATCGCAGCCTTCGGCCGTTCTCGTCAGAGAATGTCCGGAGGCTGCGATTTTCGTTTCAGGCCACCAAGGGTTCCAAAGCCTGGCGTAGCCGATCCGGGATCGCCACGGGCCGGTTAGATGCCCGGTCAACGAATACATGCACGAAGCGCCCCGCCGCACAGGCTTCATCCTCTCCCGCCTTGAACACCGCGAGCTCGTATTGCACGGAGCTGTTGCCCAGTTTTCCGACGCGCAGGCCAATTTCAATCCGATCCGGGAAAGCGATCGATGCAAAGTAATCGCACGCCGAGCTCACGACGAAACCCACCACGTCTCCTTCATGGATATCCAAGCCGCCGGTCTCGACCAGATAGGTATTCACCGCCGTATCGAAAAAGCTGTAGTAAGTGACATTGTTGATATGGCCGTACACGTCGTTGTCATGCCAGCGCGTGGTCACGGGCTGGAAGTGCAGATACTCGCTGCGTTGGGGCATTACGTGTCCTTAGGGTTATCAGTTTTGGGCTTGTTGCCGGTCCCAGGGTTACCGCTGCGAGAAGCCCTTGCCTTGCACCGCCAGTTCGCCGATCAAGCGAGCAGGCTTCCATTGGTCGCCCTGCTTCGTTTCGAGCTCCAGCAAGCGCGTGTGGATGTCTCCAAGCCCTTGCTGGTCAGCCCAGGCCATCGGGCCGCCCTTTTCTGCCGGAAAACCGTAGCCGTTGAGGTAGACCAGGTCGATGTCGTGGGAAGACTCGGCAATGCCCTCCTGGAGAATCTTCGCGCCTTCGTTGATCAATGCCAGCAGGCAACGCTCAAGAATTTCCCCAGGGCCTATTTCGCGCCGCTGAAAACCCAGCTCTTCGCTGACCCGCTGCACCAGCGCGTCGACCTCGACATCATGTTCAGCCTGACGACTGCCCGGTTCGTAGTGATAGTACCCGTTGCCGCTCTTCTGGCCGAACCGTCCCAACTCGCACAGACGGTTGTCCACCTGCACTTCGGGCGCATCCTGGCCTTGGCCCGCCAGTTCCCGCGCACGCCATTCCAGATCGATCCCGACCACGTCGTACATGCGAAACGGCCCCATGGCGAAGCCAAAATCTTGCAATGCCGCGTCGACTTGATAGGGAAACGCCCCCTCCAGCAGCATCTTGCGCGCCTCAAGCACATAAGGACGAAGCATCCGGTTGCCAATGAACCCGTGGCAATTACCCGAGATCACGCTCACCTTGCCCATGCGTTTGCCTAACGCCAGGGCAGCGTCCAGCACAGCTTTTGACGTCTGCGCGCCGCGGACGATCTCCAGCAGCTTCATGATGTGAGCGGGGCTGAAGAAATGCAGGCCGAGCACTTGGGTTGGCCGGCGTGTGGCCGCGGCAATGGCATCGATGTCCAGCGCCGAGGTGTTGCTGGCCAGAATCGCTTCGGGCTTGAGCATGCCATCCAGCTCGCGGAATATTTTCTGTTTGAGTTCGAGGTTCTCGTAGACCGCTTCGATGACCAGGTCCACATTACGAATCGCCGCGTAGTCATCCGCCCGTGTTATCCGGGCAATCCGGGCGTCGGCCTCGCTTTGTTCGATACGCCCTTGGCGCACATTGTGGGCGTAGGTATCGGCCACCGTGGCCAGCGCTTGTTCAAGCATTTGCGGATTGTTATCAACCCACTGCACGGCGACGCCAGCATTGGCCAGGCACATGACAATGCCGCGGCCCATGGTGCCTGCACCGACCACGGCGGCGCGCTGGATATCGAAGGATGTCTGGCTCATGTTTGCTCCCTTGTTGGCGATCCAAAGACAGCCTTCACATTAGTCAGCCACCGAACATTTTTGAAATTTATTCGTGTGATGAAGGGCATTCAGCGGATGGATGCAGTTCACAGGTGCGCCTGGGTCCAGTGGCGAACTTCGGCATAGGGATACTCCGCCAGCGCCGCGTATCCACGGACCGTTCGGGCCTTCAGCTTGGTGAACAGCGGTACGCTGATGCCGCAGAGAAACCGGGTCAGCCGTTCGGCGCAAGGCACGTCGCCCGTGTGCTGCTCATGCTTGTGGATAAAGTCGCTACACAGGCTTTCGAAACTTTCATCCACAAGCGGCGGCAACGACGGTGGTTCCGGCAAGCGAGCGACATGCCCGTGGCATACCGAACAATGGCCGCACTCCTGCGGCGCTTCGTCATCGCCAAAATAGCGCGCCAATCGATGACCAAGGCAGTGGTCCGTGGCGAACAACTCGAGCATGGCGTGGATCCGGCCGATCTCTGTTTCCTCGTGCCGAGTGAAATCAGCGTGCAGCTCCGCACTCAACAGCCTTGAATCAAAATCGGCGTCGAGGACGTTGTAGACCTCGGTCATCTGCTTGCTTTCCAACTCGATCCAGCCTTTCTCCTGGAAATAATCCAACGCCTTCACCACACGATTCCGCTCCGCGTGATACTGCTGATACATCCCCTCGAAATTAACCGTCGCCCAAGTACGGGCGCGACTGGAAGTCTGGATGATGGCCGAGACAAAATCCCTTCGCTCACCTTCGAAACGCTCAAGCAGAGCCTGCGGCTCGGTCAGGAATTTGAAGCGATACTCCGCGTAATAGGCATAGCGCGGTGCAATCAGACCGCGCAGCTCCAGTTGCACCAACAGCGTCTTGAGCGGCAATTGGCGGATATTGCTCTTGTCCGCCAACGGCCCCAGCAAAAACTCCCATTGCCCGTCATCCACGGCGCCCTTCAACTCATCGAGCACGCAGCGAATACCGGTAAGCTCCGGCGTGTCGCCATAAACAAAATTCTCAAGAATGTTCAGGCTGTCCCGGTTAGCCAGCACCAGGCAGTCGGACGGCTGGCCGTCCCGTCCCGCGCGGCCGATTTCCTGGCTGTAGTTTTCGATGGATTTGGGCAGGTCGAAATGCACCACGTTACGGATGTCGCTTTTGTCGATACCCATGCCGAACGCGATAGTCGCGACGATGCAATTGCATTGGCCGCCCATGAAGCGCCGCTGGATAACTTCGCGCTGCTCATGAGGCAGCCCGGCGTGATAGGCCTCGGCCTCGATGCCGTGCTGACTCAGGTGCCCAGCGATCTGCTCGGCGGTACGCTGCAAGGTGACGTAGACGATGCTCGGCTGCCCGGCCCGCTCGACCAGCCACTGCACCAGCCGCTGACGCTTGTCCACGCCACGCACGGGCTCGACCAGCAGATTGAGATTGGGCCGATAGAAGCCGGTCGTCACCACATCATCGGCGGCGATGGCGAACTTCGCCTGCATGTCGGCGATGACCTTAGGGGTCGCGGTGGCCGTTAGCAGCAGCACCTGGGGAATATTGAACTGATGCTGGTAATCGGGAAGCTTGAGGTAGTCCGGGCGGAAGTTGTGCCCCCATTCGGAGATGCAATGCGCCTCGTCGATCACCAGCAATGAAATCGGCACCTGTTGCAGGAAATTGCGAAAGCGCT
The DNA here is from genome assembly GCF_014268645.1 of Pseudomonas sp. SWRI154. Classification (NCBI taxonomy): domain Bacteria; kingdom Pseudomonadati; phylum Pseudomonadota; class Gammaproteobacteria; order Pseudomonadales; family Pseudomonadaceae; genus Pseudomonas; species Pseudomonas sp. SWRI154. The sequence goes on along the minus strand of NZ_JABWQW010000018.1, from coordinate 81,652 downwards.
CGTTCTTCAGTCGCTCCACAGAAACCATCAGGACCTTCAACTCCCCCGAGCGCACCCGCGCCATGGCGTCGTTGGCTTCATCACGACTCTGGGCCGAATCGATACTGGCGCAGGCAATACCGTGACGCTGCAGGAACGCCAGTTGATCCTGCATCAGCGCCAGCAGCGGCGAGACCACCAGTGTCAGGTGGGGCAACAGCAAGGCCGGCAACTGATAACACAGGGACTTGCCCGAGCCGGTAGGAAAAATCGCCGCCGCCGACCGACCGGCAAGGATCGCGCCGATGGCGGCTTCCTGACCGGGACGAAACTGTGGATAACCGAAAACCTGTTCCAGGGTGCTGTGCATAAGCGGTCGCTCCTTTGACTGCTGTGATGCCCAAAGCCTAGCCGGGCAGCGCAGCGAGTCGAGAAAGGTTGGGTTAAAAACGATACCGGATGATACAGCCTCGGGTCCTTCCGCTCTGCCATGAGGTGATACAAACCCGGGCACTTTAATGCCTCGTTTCCCTTCAATTTGCAGGTTAAGGTTCGCGTCCAATTCATGCGTTACATCGAGGCCAGGACGCCTGGTGCTCAAGACGATGTTCAAGGAACGAACGATGCCATACCCAATTTCCGCGCTACGCGCCCTGGCGATAACCTCGGCCTCACTGCTGGTCGGTTGCCTGTCCATTCCCGAACGACCCGTCGAGGAACCGGCTGTGTTCGAGAGCCCGGAATATCACGCGCAACGAGGCTTGGCCGTGGTCAAGGCTTCGGCATTGTATGCACGCGGCGGCACGGGCCAGGACGTGACCGTGGCGCTGATCGACTCGGGGCTCAGCGCCGACCTGAAGGAATTCGAAGGCCGACTGAGTGATCCGGGATTCGATTACGTCGAGAACCGTCCCGGCACGGTTGACCGCGTCGGTCATGGCACGCAAATGGCCGGCATACTCGCCGCCAACAAGGACAACCAGGGCATGCATGGCATCGCGTTCAATGCCCGGCTGATCCCTTTTCGCTTTGGCGATGACAACGAACCCTTCTTTTTCGACAGCGAGATCGCGCAGTCCTGGCAAAGCGGCTTCGAGAAGGGCGCCCGTCTGTTCAACAACTCGTGGGCCAACGCCATCCCCGCCACCGAAATCAATGAGGCGCGCTACAACCAAGTGATGCCCGACGCCCTGGCCGTCGCCCGAAGGCTAGTCTCGGAGGGTGCGGTGTTTGTCTTCCCGACCGGCAACGAACTCAAGCGAGAACCCCTGGCCGAACCGGGATTGCCGCTGGCATTACCTGAACTGGAAAAAGGCTGGATCGCGGTCGTCGCATTGAAAAACGACGGCAGTGCCATTAACGCAAAATCCAACTATTGCGGCGTCGCGGCTGCCTGGTGTATCGCTGTACCCGGGGGCGATGCCGGCGTGGAGGCAGGCTTACTCACGGTGGGCAAGGATGGCCATTACGTGCAAACCGCCGGCACCTCCCCGGCCGCAGCCCTGGTCAGTGGCGCCTTGGCGGCCCTGCAAAGCCGCTATCCACAACTCAGCCCACAGCAAGTGCGCGAACACCTGCTGGCGACAACCAACCGCACAGGTATCTATGCCAACAGCGAAGCCTATGGCCGAGGATTGATGGACCTTGAGGCGGCTTCGCGGCGAGTTCCAGGGTCAATGGTTGACTGACTATTTCCTTTTCTTTTTCAATGAGCAGCGATCCCCCTGAATTTTGGCTCTTCACGGTTTTCCGGGGAAGGCGGCCTTGATTTTCAAGAAGAAATAGGCCTTGTCCCGGAAGCCATAAGCCATCCTCTTGATGACTTTTATGCAGGCCATAACGAAAAATGCTCCGTATCTTTCGATACGGAGCATTTTCTTTGAGTGCCGCGCAGACTGCTAGATTTTCACACAGCCTGATACAGGGCGGCTTTTCATTTCAGCAATCAAACCCTACAACTGCGGACCCGCCGCCTTGATCGCGTCGCTCACTTCGAACTTCTTGAAGTTCTCGATGAACAGACCGGCCAATGCCTTGGCCGCTTCGTCGTAGGCAGCCTTGTCGGCCCAGGTGTTGCGTGGGTTCAGCAGGCCAGTCTCGACGCCTGGAACAGCCAGCGGCACGTCCAGGTTAATGATGTCCAGGTGTTCGGTTTCAGCACCGATCAGCGCGCCGCTCTGGATCGCCGCGATCACCGCACGGGTGGTCGGGATGTTGAAGCGCTTGCCGACACCGTAGCCGCCGCCGGTCCAACCGGTGTTGACCAGATAGACCTTGGAGCCGAAACCACGGATACGCTTGATCAGCAGCTCAGCGTATTCACCGGCTGGACGCGGGAAGAACGGGGCACCGAAGCAGGTGGAGAAGGTCGACTTGATGCCGCTGCCCGAGCCCATTTCGGTCGAGCCCACCAGTGCGGTGTAGCCGGACAGGAAGTGGTAGGCGGCTTGCTCTTCGCTGAGGATCGACACGGGCGGCAGTACACCGGTCAGGTCGCAGGTCAGGAAGATTACCGCGTTTGGCTCGCCACCGAGGTTTTTCGGTGCGCGCTTTTCGATCAGCTCACGCGGGTAGGCAGCGCGGCTGTTCTGGGTCAGGCTGTCGTCGGCGTAGTCGGCTTTCTTGGTGACCGGGTCGAGGACGACGTTTTCCAGTACGGCGCCGTGCTGGATGGCTTTCCAGATGACCGGCTCGTTCTTCTCGGACAAGTCGATGCACTTTGCATAGCAGCCGCCTTCGATGTTGAAGACCACACCCACGCCCCAGCCGTGTTCATCGTCGCCGATCAGGTAACGGCTTTCGTCTGCGGACAGGGTGGTCTTGCCGGTGCCCGACAGACCGAAGAACAGGGTCACGTCGCCGTCTTCGCCCATGTTCGCGGCGCAGTGCATTGGCAGCACGTCGACAGCGGGCAACAGGAAGTTCTGTACGGAGAACAGGGCTTTCTTCATTTCACCGGCGTAGCGCATGCCGGCGATCAGCACCTTCTTGGCCGCGAAATTGATGATCACGGTGCCATCGGAATTGGTGCCGTCACGCTCAGGCTCGCAGACGAAGTTCGGTGCGTTGAGGATCTGCCACTCGTCCTTGCCGCCGGCGTTGTATTGCTCGGGGTTGATGAACAGGCAACGGCCGAACAGGTTGTGCCAGGCCGTCTCGGTGGTCATCTTGACCGGCAGGTAGTGCGCAGGATCGGACCCTACATGCACGTGGGAGACAAAACGCTCGCGCTCGCCCAGGTAGGCTTCGACGCGGTTCCACAGGGCGTCGAACTTGTCGGCCGGGAACTTGCGGTTGATCGGGCCCCAGGCAATGGCGTCCTGGGTGGTCGGCTCTTCCACGATGAAACGGTCAACCGGCGAACGGCCGGTACGATGACCGGTACGAACAACCAGCGCGCCAGTATCGGCAAGCTCGCCTTCACCGCGATTCAGGGCTTCTTTGACCAGATCATCGACACTCAGATCGGTGTACACGGCGTTATTGGCTTGCGTCATGAGATTCCCCGTCGGCCCGTGGCCGAGTGCTCCAAACGTTTTGTAGTAGGAAGTCGCGCACTACTACCCGAAAAAAGTGGGCCGGATTATGCCAGAAAAGCCCAAAAAAAGTAGGGCCCTCCCGTCAGTACGGCGTAAAACCGGCGTTTGCTAGGAGATTTACCTGCGCTGAACCGTTTTAGTGACGAGTATCTGACGGTGTGTCGACACCCGCCCCAGCGAACAATTGCGTAATGTCCGCCGCGTCGAACAGGTAGCGCTCATTGCAAAACTGGCAATCGACTTCGATGGCCCCGCCATGCTCGATCACGAGTTGCTGCGCATCTTCCAGACCCAGACTGACCAGCGCATTAGCGGAACGTTCACGAGAGCAACTGCATTCGAAGCGCAACGGCTGACCATCGAACAGGCGTACCTGCTCTTCGTGGTAGAGGCGATGGAGGATGGTTTCGTTGTCCAGGCCCAGCAATTCATCGGCGCTCAAGGTGCTGGCCAGAGCGGTAACGTGCTGCCAGCTGGCGTCGCGTTCTTCCGGATCTCGGATGCGGTCGGCGGGCAGTTGCTGCAGCAGCAGACCACGGGCGCGCCGGCCGTCGGCGTAGAGCCAGAAACGGGTGTTGGTCTGTTGGGACATGACGAAATAGTTGGTGAAGCAATCGGCTAACGTCGCCCCGTCGAGATCGACGATGCCTTGGTAGCGCTGGCCTTGGGTCGGGTCGACCGTCAAGGCCAGCACGCCGTTGGGCATCATGTCGGCCAGCGTCGCGTCGGGGGCGATCTGCTCGGCGTGATAACGCGCCAGGCCACGGATCTGGCGCTCGCTGGAGCATTCAATCATCAACAACGGCACCGGGCCTTCGGAACGGGCCTGGAGAATCAGCAAGCCATCGAATTTCAAGGTACCCACCAGCAACGCCGCCGCCGCCATCAGTTCGCCGAGCATTTGCGCGACCGGCTCCGGATAGGGGTGCTTGGCGAGGACTTCGGCGTAACTACGCTCCAGCGCCACCAATTCGCCACGGGCATCGCTGTCATCGAAGATGAAACGCTGGGTGTAGTCGGTATCCGGTAAATCAGTCATAGGGTCTGGTATCTGAGGTGATGACAAATGATGGCGGGCATTTTATGGGCATTCAGGGTGGGTTCCAAGCAAGGCATGACTTTGCCTGACGGGAAGGACTGCCCATCCACATTTGCAGTGCTGTTGTGGCGAGGGAGCTTGCTCCCGCTGGGCTGCGCAGCGGCCCCAAAATCTTACGGTCGCTGCGCAACCGAGCGGGAGCAAGCTCCCTCGCCACGGGTTACCGGTGTGGCAGATGCCTTATTCGCTATTGCTGCCATGAAACCTGAACAGGTCGCGGCGCTGCTTCTTGCTCGGCTTGCCATCGGTGCTGACGCCCAGGGCACCGGCCTTGCGTTGTGCTGCCGCTGCTTCGCGCTTGGCGATACTGGCTTCGGTTTCCCGATACAGCGCCTGCGCTTCTGGCGCGCCGCGACGCACGATCGACAGGGCCTCGACCACCACGGTCTTCTCATCGAACCCGGTACGGATGACAAATTCATCACCGATGCGTGGCTCTTTGCCAGGCTTGCAACGCTCGCCCCGATGATGAACCTTACCGCTTTCGATGGCCGCCTTGGCCAGTGCACGGGTCTTATAGAATCGCGCCGCCCACAGCCATTTATCGAGACGAACCTTGTCGTCCTCTTCGTTTTTTTGTGCCACTGCCATTCCTCTTTCCAACCAATAGCCAGAACTGTACTACCGTTTTTGTCGGGCGCACGAATCCGATCAGACAGATAGAATGCCCGCCCGAACCGCCCACGCGCTTGGCCAGGGTCGGTATCGGTTACAAGCGCAAACATGTGTGTAGATAACTGTCGCCATTTTGTGATTATTCTGCGTGAATACCGCGATTCGCGGGCCCACGATCCGATGTGCCGATTGCAGGTTGTTTTTATTGAAGACTTTTGACCATCTGACCGTCGTCGGTCTGCGCGAATGGGTGGCGCTCCCGGATCTGGGAGTCGCTGGCTTGCGGGCAAAAATCGACACCGGCGCCAGCACTTCCAGCCTGCACGCCACCGACATCGAGCCCTTCGAGCGCGACGGTGAAAAATGGGTGCGTTTCACCGCGCACCTAGGGACGGTGGTGCAGTTGCGCCATCGTCGCTGCGAAGCGCCACTGGTGGCGCGCAAGACCATCAAGAGTTCCAACGGCCACGCCCAGGTCCGCTACGTGATCAGCACCACGTTGGCGCTGGGCGATCGGTTCTGGCGGGTCGAGTTCACCCTGGCCTGCCGCAAATCCATGCGATATCGCCTGTTGCTGGGTTCCAAGGCCTTGATTGACGGCCAACTGGTGGTCAATCCAGGCATCAAATACGTTCAAGACAAGCCGGCATTCCCGGCGTCCACTACCTCTGCCACAGGTGTTGCATGAAGATCGCTGTGCTGTCGCGAAATCCGCGTCTGTATTCCACTCGTCGCCTGGTTGAAGCCGGGACCGAACGTGGCCATGAAATGGTGGTGATCGATACCCTGCGCGCCTACATGAACATTGCCAGCCACAAGCCTCAGATCCATTACCGCGGCAAACCGCTGGAAGGCTTCGATGCGGTGATTCCACGCATCGGCGCATCCGTGACGTTCTATGGCTGCGCGGTATTGCGCCAGTTCGAAATGATGGGCGTGTTTCCCCTCAACGAGTCCGTCGCGATTGCCCGCTCCCGGGACAAGCTGCGCTCTCTGCAATTGCTGTCCCGGCGCGGTATCGGTTTGCCCGTGACCGGCTTTGCCCACTCTCCCGACGACATTCCTGACCTGATCGCGATGGTCAACGGCGCGCCGCTGGTGATCAAGGTGTTGGAGGGCACACAGGGCATCGGCGTGGTCCTCTGTGAGACCGCGACGGCGGCGGAATCGGTGATCGAGGCGTTCATGGGCCTCAAGCAGAACATCATGGTCCAGGAATACATCAAGGAAGCCGGTGGCGCGGACATTCGCTGCTTCGTGGTCGGTGACAAGGTCATCGCCTCGATGAAACGCCAGGCCAAGCCAGGCGAGTTTCGCTCCAACCTGCATCGCGGCGGCAGCGCGAGCCTGATCAAGATTACCCCGGAAGAACGCATGACCGCCCTGCGCGCAGCAAAAGTCATGGGCCTGGCCGTGGCGGGCGTGGACATCCTGCGTTCCAATCACGGGCCGCTGGTGATGGAAGTCAACTCCTCGCCGGGACTGGAAGGGATCGAGACCACCACTAGCAAGAACGTGGCGGGGATCATCATCGAGCATCTGGAAAAGAACGGCGGGCCGAACATGACCCGGACCAAGGGAAAAGGTTAAAGAAACAGCTATGAGCCGCAAGCTGCATGCTGAACCGCTTTAACTTGCAGCTTGCAGCTTGCAGCTTGCAGCTTGCAACTTATAACTCGTAGCTGCCTCTATACCGCATCCCTGGGCAACATCAACCCCAACGGCAAGCGCACCCGAGCCTCCAGCCCGCCGCCGACTCGGTTGCGCAACTCCACGTTACCGCCATGCATCGAAGCAATGCGCTTGACGATAGCCAGGCCCAGGCCGGTGCCCTTCCCTCCCCGGGCACGATCGCCGCGGGTGAACGGGTTGAAAATGGCTTCCAGTTCGGACGGATCAATGCCGGCGCCTCGATCCATGACGCTAAGCACCACGTAAGGCGCGCTGGTGTCGCCAGAAACATAGGCAGCGACTTCCACACCGGTGCCGGCGTGATTCAGGGCGTTGCCAATCAGGTTGTTCAGCAAACGCTTCATCGACACGCGGCGTAGCGGGAACGGCTGGATCGGTTCCAGGCGCAAGTGGACTTTTTCCTCGTTCTGGTTGTAGGGCGCGGCCACCTCCCGCACCAGTTCGCTGAGATCCACTTCTTCCACCGACTCATCGCGACCGTCGCGAATAAACGCCAGGAACTGGTCGAGAATCGCATCCATGTCTTCGATATCGCGGACCATTTCATCGGTCAGGTCGGTATGCTCACCCATCAGCTCCAGCGACAGTCGTAACCGGGTCAAGGGCGTGCGCAAGTCATGGGAAACGCCGGCGAGCATCAGCTCGCGCTCGCGCCCGGCCTGCTCGACATCCTCCGCCATCTGATTGAAGGCGCGGTAGACCTCGGTCATCTCGCTGGGCGTATCGCTGACCGGCAACCGTACGCTTCGGCCCTGGCCCAGTTGACGAGCGGCGTAGACCAGGCGCTTCAACGGCTGGTTGAGCTGGCTGACGAAGATCCACGCCGAAGCGGTTGATAACAGGCCGATCGCGAGGAACCAGCCAAGCACGTTCCAGATTTTCTGGCCGCGCAATGGATGAGGGTACAGCGGCACTTTCAGCCAACCGTCCCCCAGGCTTGGGGCACGCACCCACAAGGCCGGCGGCGAGTGCATGCGCAGCCGCACTTCGGTATCGGCGCCCAGTTCGTCCTGCATCTGGCGTTGATAGATCTCGCTGTACGGCCAGTGCTGCTCCCCTTCCGGCACGCCGGCACCGACGACCCGGATCAACGTTGCCGCTTCTGCGATCTTCGCTCGATTGGTTTCGTCGGCTGCCCAGTAGGCGCGCAAGGTCAAGGCAACGCCGTGACTGTATTGGCGATCCACCAGCACGTCCTCGTTCATCAACAGATAAACCAACGTCAGCGCCTTGGAAAAAAGCACGACGATCAGCACCAGCCAGAGGGTGCGAGAGAAGAAACTCTGGGGGAACCACACAGGGGTTTTCATGAAATAACCGCTACATACTTGCAGGAGCGAGCGATGCTCGCACAGTGACGGATCGCGAGTCGCCTGGAAAATATCCAGCCAGGCCACCCGCTCCTACAAATCGCCGATCACTTGCTGGCGGCGCCATCCGGCACGAACACGTAGCCTACGCCCCAGACGGTCTGGATATAACGCGGCTTGGAAGGGTCGGGCTCGATCATCCGACGCAGGCGGGAAATCTGCACGTCGATGGAGCGCTCCAGCGCATCCCACTCGCGACCGCGGGCCAGGTTCATCAACTTGTCACGGGTCAGCGGCTGGCGCGCATTCATCACCAGGGCCTTGAGCACCGCGAATTCGCCGGTGGTGAGCATGTGGATCTCGTTACCACGCTTGAGCTCGCGAGTGGCCAACGACAGCTCGTAGTCGCCGAAGGTCACGCTTTCGTCTTCGCTGCCCGGCGCGCCTGGCACCGGGGCCGACTGGCGACGCAAGACCGCCTTGACCCGAGCCATCAGTTCATCAGGGTTGAAAGGCTTGGCCAGGTAATCGTCGGCGCCCAACTCCAGCCCTTTGATACGACTCAGTTCGTCGCCCTTGGCGGTGAGCATGATGATCGGGATCTGGTTGTTGGCACCGCGCAGGCGACGGCAGGCTGTCAAGCCGTCTTCGCCGGGCAGCATCAGGTCAAGGACCACGAGGTTGAAAACCTCACGGGCCAGCAGCCGATCCATTTGCTCGGTGTTCGGTACGGTGCGGGCGCGGTAGCCCTTGCTGACGAAAAAGCGTTCCAACAGGCTGCTCAGCCCTGGATCGTCATCAACAATCAGAATTTTTTCGCCTTCAGCAGTTTGTGCAGTGCTGCTCATAGGAAGCTCCTTTGATCTTGGCGCGCATTATGGCTTAGCTGCCGTTATACGCACCGTGTGCATTGTTAGCAGATTTTTCCTCTATCTCCAGCGATCCTCCTATCAAGCGCACGTTTCACGACGCCCCCGAACAGCGGAACGCTGGTTATAATGCGCGGCCTTTGGCGCCAGGACGTGCCGGATCGTTACACCGGTGCGGCAGTTTCCCCTCTGGCCAGGCAGCACTTTTTGAATTTAGCGGGTCAATTGGCAGCCTCTTGACCCAGGCAGCGGCGCCCCCAGGGCCGCTCAACCAGTCTCGTCGAGCCCGGTTCTGTGGCGGCGAGCCTGATTTCACAATTTGTCAGGTGGTTTTATGGACAGCATCAACAGCCGCATCGCCGAGGAACTCGGTGTACGCCCACAACAGGTCGAAGCGGCCGTCGCGCTACTCGATGAAGGCTCCACGGTGCCTTTCATCGCCCGTTACCGGAAAGAAGTGACCGGCAGCCTCGATGACACTCAATTGCGGCATCTGGAAGAGCGCCTGCGCTACCTGCGAGAACTCGACGAACGGCGCATCAGCATCCTGGCCAGCATCCAGGAACAGGGCAAGCTGACCCCGCAGCTTGAGCGCGACATCAAGCTGGCCGACACCAAGACCCGTCTCGAAGACTTGTACCTGCCCTACAAGCAAAAACGCCGCACCAAGGGCCAGATCGCCCTGGAAGCCGGCCTCGGCGAGCTGGCCGACGGCCTGTTCAACGACCCGACCCTGGCCCCGGAAACCGAAGCCGCGCGCTTCGTCGATGCCGAAAAAGGCGTGGCGGACGTGAAGGCAGCGCTGGAAGGCGCCAAGTACATCCTCATGGAGCGTTTCGCCGAAGACGCCAACCTGCTGGAAAAACTGCGCAGTTACCTCAAACAGGAAGCCATCCTCAGCGCCCGGGTGATCGCCGGCAAAGAAGAGGAAGGCGCGAAGTTCCGCGACTACTTCGAACACGACGAGCCGCTCAAGAGCATGCCATCCCACCGCGCCCTGGCGATTTTCCGGGGTCGCAACGAAGGCATCCTCAGTTCCGCGCTGAAGGTCGGCGAAGAACTGCCCGGCACCATGCACCCGTGCGAAGGCATGATCGGCCAACAGTTCGGCATCCAGAACCAGAACCGCGCCGCCGACAAATGGCTGGCCGAAGTGGTGCGCTGGACCTGGAAGGTCAAGCTCTACACCCACTTGGAAACCGACCTGCTGGGCGAATTGCGCGACAACGCCGAGACCGAGGCGATCAACGTGTTCGCCCACAACCTGCACGACCTGCTGTTGGCCGCACCGGCCGGCCCGCGCGCCACGCTGGGCCTGGACCCGGGTCTGCGCACCGGTTGCAAAGTGGCGGTGGTGGATTCCACCGGCAAACTGCTGGATCACGCCACGGTCTACCCCCACGTGCCCCACAACAAGTGGGACCAGACCATCGCCATCCTTGCCGCCCTGTGCGCCAAGCATTCGGTGGATCTGATCGCCATCGGCAACGGCACCGCCAGTCGCGAGACCGACAAGCTGGCCGCCGAGCTGATCAAGAAATACCCGGCCATGAAAATGACCAAGGTCATGGTTTCCGAGGCTGGCGCGTCGGTTTACTCGGCGTCGGAACTGGCCTCCAAGGAATTTCCGGACCTGGACGTGTCGATCCGTGGCGCGGTTTCCATCGCCCGTCGCTTGCAGGATCCGCTGGCGGAATTGGTGAAGATCGACCCGAAATCCATCGGGGTCGGCCAGTACCAGCACGACGTTTCCCAACTGAAACTGGCTCGCGGCCTGGACGCGGTTGTGGAGGATTGCGTGAACGCCGTGGGCGTGGACGTGAACACCGCCTCGGTGGCGCTGTTGGCGCGCATTTCGGGCCTGAACGCCACGCTGGCGCAGAACATCGTCACCCACCGCGACGAACACGGCGCGTTCAAGACCCGCGCCGCGCTGAAAAAAGTGCCGCGCCTGGGTGAGAAAACCTTCGAACAGGCCGCAGGGTTCCTGCGTGTCATGAACGGCGATAACCCGCTCGATTCCTCGGCGGTCCACCCGGAAGCCTACCCGCTGGTGCAACGCATCGCCGCCCAGACCGACCGTGACATTCGCTCGCTGATCGGTGACGCCGCGTTCCTCAAGCGCCTGGACCCGAAGAAATTCACCGACGAAACCTTCGGCCTGCCGACCGTCACCGACATCCTGCAGGAACTGGAAAAACCGGGTCGCGACCCGCGTCCTGAATTCAAGACCGCCGAGTTCCAGGACGGCGTCGAAGACCTCAAGGACTTGCAACCGGGCATGATCCTCGAGGGCGTGGTGACCAACGTCACCAACTTCGGCGCGTTCGTTGACATCGGTGTGCATCAGGACGGCCTGGTACACATCTCGGCGCTGTCCGAGAAGTTCATCAAGGACCCGCGCGAAGCGGTGAAGGCCGGTGATGTGGTGAAAGTGAAGGTCATGGAAGTCGATATCCCGCGCAAACGCGTCGGCCTGTCGATGCGCATGAGCGACACGCCGGGCGAGAAAGTCGACGGTGCCCGCGGTGCGCGTCCGGGATCAACGCCCCGTCAGTCACAAAACACCGCGCCGCGTAAGGAAACCGCTACGGCGGCTCCTGCCAACAACGCGATGGCCTCGCTGTTCGCCAATGCCAAGCAATTGAAGAAACGCTGATGGACACGCCGGCCGGGTTAGTGGAAAGCGCCTTTTTCAAGCTGCTCGGTTGCCGCCTGCAAAGCCTTGGGGACGGGGTTGCGCAAGTCGCCCTGAGCCTTGAGCCGCCGTTGCGCAACCGTGGCGGCAAGCTGCACGGCGGGGCGTTGTTCAGCCTGGTGGACATCGCCATGGGACTGGCCTGCTCCAGCGTCCATGGCTTTGACCAGCAGAGTGCGACTATTGAATGCAAGATCAACTACATTCGCGCCGTGTCCGATGGCGAGGTTCTGTGCACTGCCCGGGTCATCCACCCGGGGCGGCGCACGCTGGTGGTCGAGGCCGAGGTGATGCAAGGCGACAAGCTGGTCGCAAAAGCGCAAGGCACGTTCGCTGTCCTATAGCTCGGTGTCATCGATTTGGGTTAATTTCGACGCCATGAATGCAGTGGCGAAATCCCCTGTGGGTTGCGATGACTAGCCTTTGGCATATAAACCAGGCGACTACGCCAGTTTTAACTTCACCCTTGTAGACCGTCTTGCCCACCCCCATATTGGGGCGACTGACGCGTGAAGGAATTCAACTTGAGCGACCTTTTAAACCGCCGCCTGGCCCTGCTCGGCGAGCGCGCCAACCTCTCCCTGCTCGAACAATGCCTGCACGGCATCGAGCGTGAATGCCTGCGCGTCACGGAAAACGGGCAACTGGCGCAGACACCGCATCCCGAGACCCTGGGTTCGGCGCTGACCAACGAACAGATCACCACCGACTATTCCGAGTCGCTGCTGGAGTTCATCACGCCGGCGCTGGCCAACCCGGCCGACACCCTGCGCAGCCTCGACAAGATCCACCGGTTTGCCTACAGCAAACTCGGCGACGAGTACCTGTGGAGCCCTTCGATGCCGTGCCCGCTGCCGGCCGAGGAGGACATCCCGATTGCCTATTACGGCACCTCGAATATCGGCCGGCTCAAATATGTCTACCGCAAGGGTTTGGCCCTGCGCTACGGCAAGACCATGCAATGCATCGCCGGCATTCATTACAACTTTTCCCTGCCGGAAAAGCTCTGGCCGCTGCTCCGGCAGGACGAAGCCAGTGACGTCAGCGACCGCGATTTCCAGTCGTCGGCCTACATCGCGTTGATCCGCAATTTCCGGCGCTACAGCTGGCTGCTGATGTACCTGTTCGGCGCCTCGCCGGCCTTGGACGCCGGCTTCCTGCGTGGCCGCCCGCATCAGTTGGAACAGCTGGATCCGGACACCTTGTACCTGCCGTACGCCACCAGCCTGCGCATGAGCGACTTGGGTTACCAAAGCAACGCCCAGGCCGGCTTGACCCCCTGCTACAACGATCTGGCAAGCTACACCGACAGCCTGCGCAAGGCGGTGGCAACCCCTTACGCGCCGTATGTGGAAGTCGGCACTCACCAGAACGGCGAATGGGTGCAGCTCAACACCAACATCCTGCAAATCGAAAACGAGTACTACTCCAACATCCGCCCCAAGCGCGTGACGTATACCGGCGAGCGCCCGATCCAGGCGCTGATGGCCCGTGGGATCCAGTACGTCGAAGTGCGTTGCCTGGACATCAACCCGTTCCTGCCGATGGGCATCGACCTCACCGAGTCGCGGTTCCTCGATGCGTTCCTGTTGTATTGCGGCCTCAACGACAGCCCGCAGCTGGAAAACAGCGAATGCAGCAACGCCACGAGCAACTTCCTGACCGTGGTCAAGGAAGGCCGCAAGCCAGGCCTGCAACTGCAACGCCAGGGCCAATCGGTGGACATGCAAGCCTGGGCCATGGAATTGCTGGAAAAGATTGCTCCGCTGGCCGCCCTGCTTGACCAGAGCCAAGGCGGTGATGCCCATCGCCAGGCTCTCGACGCGCAACAGGCAAAAGTCCGCGACCCGTCGCTGACGCCGTCCGCCAAGGTCTTGGCCGCCATGGCCGAGCACCGGGAAAGCTTCGCCCAGTTTTCCCTGCGCCAGAGCAAGGCCCACGCCGAGTTCTTCCGCGCCCAACCGTTGTCGACCGAGGAGCAAGCCGCGTTCGAAGAAACCGCTCGCCAGTCCTTGGTCCAGCAAACCGAGCTGGAGCAGAACGAGGTGGGAGACTTTGACGTGTTCGTGGGTTCGTATCAGGCGAGCATTTTGGCGATCAGTAATTGACCGCCTCTCGGTGAGAACGCTTCTGTGGCGAGGGAGCTTGCTCCCGCTCGGTTGCGCAGCGACCGCAAGAAGGGCCTGCTACGCAGGCCAGCGGGAGCAAGCTCCCTCGCCACAGGGGTTTGTGTCACATGCGATAGACTTTTTCGCAGATAAGCTAATTCGAAAAAGTTATTTATTTACTAATTCTTAGATCATTTAGTCTCCTCCAACGCCGAACATCCGGCGGCCTGTTGAGGAGCTTTGCCATGTCTCTGAGTTTCCCCCTTCGCTTTCTCGCGGCCGCTTCCCTGGCCGCGGCGAGCCTTTTTGCCCAGGCGACGGATCTGACCGTCGCCTACCAGACCACCGTCGACCCGGCAAAAGTCGCCCAGGCCGATGGCTCGTATGAGAAAGCTACCCAGGCCAACATCGACTGGCGCAAGTTCGACAATGGCGCCGATATCATTGCCGCCATCGCTTCGGGCGATGTGCAGATCGGCTACCTCGGTTCCAGCCCGCTGACCGCTGCCATCACGCGCAAGGTTCCGGTAGAAACCTTCCTCATTGCCACGCAGATCGGCGCCGCCGAAGCCTTGGTAGTGCGTGACGGCTCCGGCATCAAGACTCCAAAAGACCTGATCGGCAAGAAAATCGCCGTGCCATTTGTCTCCACCGGTCACTACAGCCTGCTGGCCGCGCTGAAACACTGGAATATCGACCCGTCGAAAGTCACCGTGCTCAACCTCGCGCCCCCGGCCATCATCGCCGCCTGGAAGCGCGGCGACATCGATGCCACTTACGTCTGGGATCCCGCTTTGGGCGTGGCCAAGGAAAACGGCAAGGTGCTGATCACTTCAGCCGAACTGGCCCAGTTTGGCGCACCGACGTTCGATGCCTGGATCGTGCGCAAGGATTTCGCCCAGAAGCACCCCGAAATTGTCACGGCCTTCGCCAAGGTCACCCTGGACGCCTACGCCCAGTACCGCAAAGACCCGCAAGCCTGGCTGGCCGATGCGTCCAACATCGACAAACTGGTGAAACTCTCCGGGGCCAAGGCCAGTGACATCCCCCTGTTGCTACAAGGCAACGTCTTCCCGCTGGCCGCCGATCAGGTGGTGAGCCTCGGCGCACCGACCACCCAAGCCATCACCAACACCGCCGCGTTCCTCAAGGAGCAAGGCAAGGTCGAGGCCGTGCTGCCTGATTACGCGCCATACGTCAGCGCCCGATACATCACGCGCTGATCAAAACGAAAAAGGGAGACGCCAAGATGGCCTTGCTACAGCTGGAGCGCATCAGCGCACAGTACCCCGGCGCAACAAAACCGGTGCTGGCGGATATTTCACTGACCCTGGGCCCGGAGCAATTGCTGGTTGCCCTCGGCCCCTCCGGCAGTGGCAAGACGTCGCTGTTAAACCTGATTGCCGGGTTCGTCGAGCCCAGCGCTGGGCAGATCACCCTGGACGGCGTGCCAGTCTCGGGCCCGAGCGCCGAGCGCGGCGTGGTGTTCCAGGACGATGCGTTGTTGCCTTGGCAGGACGTCTTGGCGAACGTCGGGTTCGGCCTGGAACTGGCAGGCGTCGCGAGGGATAAGCGCGAGGCCCGCGCCCGGGAAATGCTCGCCTTGGTCGACCTCGCCGGTTTTGAAAAGCGTCGCGTCTGGCAGCTGTCGGGCGGCCAGAAGCAACGCGTCGGCTTGGCCCGCGCGCTGGCCGCCGATCCGCGCGTGTTGTTGATGGACGAGCCTTTCGGCGCCCTGGATGCGTTCACCCGCGAACAGATGCAGGAACTGCTGCTGCAAGTCTGGCAACGCACTGCCAAGCCCGTGTTCCTGATTACTCATGACATTGAAGAAGCCGTGTTCCTTGCCACCGATCTGATCCTGCTGGCTCCCGATCCTGGGCAGATCGTCGAGCGCCTGAGCCTGGATTTCGGCCGCCGTTACCGGGCCGGGGAATCAGCGCGGTCGATCAAGTCCGACCCACGCTTCATCGAAACCCGCGAGCATGTGCTTGCCAAGGTGTTTTCCCAACGCAGCGCCACTCGGCAACAGGAGCGCGCATGAGCAGTTACGAAATTCCAGCCGTGGCCAGCGACGCCGAGCCCGCGCGCCCTCCTCTACGCGTCCAACGGCAGCTGAGTACGCGCTGGATCAGCGGCCTGACCCTGATCGTGTTATTGGCGCTTTGGTGGGCAGTCACCGCCAGTGGCCTGATCGAACCGTTGTTCCTGCCGCCGCCCTCCGCCGTGCTGCAAAAAGGTTGGCTTCTGGCAACCAGCGGCTACATGGATTCCACGCTCTGGCAACATTTGGGCGCAAGCCTCGGGCGGATTGGCCTGGGTCTGTTGTTCGCGGTGCTGACCGCCGTGCCGGTGGGCATCGCTATCGGCGCGAACCGAATCGCCCGCGGCGTGCTGGATCCGTTGATCGAGTTCTACCGGCCGATTCCGCCGCTGGCTTATCTGCCACTGATCGTGATCTGGTGCGGCATCGGTGAGCTGTCGAAAGTCCTGCTGATCTACCTGGCGATCTTCGCCCCGATCGCCATCGCCACCGCCACTGGGGTGCGCACCGTCGACCCGGCCAAACTGCGAGCCGCGCAATCGCTGGGCGCCACGCGCGCGCAGTTGATTCGCCATGTGATTGTTCCCAGTGCCCTGCCGGACATCCTCACCGGTGTTCGCATCGGCCTGGGCGTAGGTTGGTCGACGCTGGTGGCCGCCGAACTGATCGCCGCCACCAGCGGCCTGGGTTTCATGGTGCAGTCGGCTGCGCAGTTCCTGGTCACCGATGTCGTGGTGCTGGGGATCCTGGTGATCGCACTGATCGCCTTCGCCATGGAAATGGGCCTGCGCGCCCTGCA
The DNA here is from genome assembly GCF_014268645.1 of Pseudomonas sp. SWRI154. NCBI lineage: Bacteria > Pseudomonadati > Pseudomonadota > Gammaproteobacteria > Pseudomonadales > Pseudomonadaceae > Pseudomonas > Pseudomonas sp. SWRI154. Next base: position 64,900 of record NZ_JABWQW010000018.1, on the reverse strand, counting down.
ACGCAAATTAGTGCCTTGGCACGGCCAGGCCCATTGATCCCCAATGACCACGCCGACGATTCGGCGCCCAGACCGAGAACATTGAGATGAATCGCCCGACCATTACGCCTTTGAGCTCCGCCCTCGGCGCGCAGATCGAGGGGATCGATATCAGTCAGCCGCTGAGCCTGGAAGATCGCGACATCATCGAGCAGGCGTTGCTCGATCATCAGGTGCTGTTTTTCCGCGACCAGCCGATCGAACCGCCACAGCAGGCACGTTTCGCCGCGTATTTTGGCGACCTGCACATTCATCCGATCTACCCCAACGTGCCGGAGCAACCCGAAGTTCTGGTACTCGACACCGCCGCCACCGACGTTCGCGACAATGCTGTGTGGCACACCGACGTGACCTTCCTCCCGACACCCGCCCTGGGCGCGGTGCTCAGCGCCAAGCTGCTACCGGCGTTTGGTGGCGACACATTGTGGGCCAGTGGCATTGCGGCATACGAAGCCATGTCGGCGCCGCTGAAAACCTTGCTGGAAGGGCTGACGGCGACGCACGACTTCACCCGCTCGTTTCCCCTCGAGCGCTTCGGCAATAGCGCCGAAGATCTGGCGCGCTGGGAACAAGCGCGCCGCAAGAACCCACCGCTGTCCCACCCGGTGATTCGCACACACCCGGTGAGCGGCCGTCGCTCGCTGTTCGTCAACGAAGGCTTTACCACGCGCATCAATGAACTGTCCGAAACCGAAAGCGAGGTGATCCTGAAACTGCTCTTTGCCCACGCCACCCGCCCGGAGTTCACCCTGCGCTGGCGCTGGCAGGTCAACGACGTGGCGTTCTGGGACAACCGCGTGACTCAGCATTTTGCCGTCGACGACTACCGTCCCGCCCGACGAGTGATGCACCGGGCGACAGTGTTGGGGGATGTGCCGTTTTTCAGGTGAGTGCCCTACCTGGATCTTCCAAACGACTCATATCCCCGTGGCGAGGGAGCTTGCTCCCGCTGGGCTGCGTAGCAGCCCCAAAATCTCGGATCAGTTCATCATGCGCAAGCAACATGAACTGGGGGCCGCTTCGCGCTGGAGCGCCAGCCCGGCCCAGCGGGAGCAAGCTCCCTCGCCACGGGTTCTGCGCCCGACTTATAAACCGGCTGGAATCACTCAGCCGACGAAGGCTTCTCCCAAAGATTGATCCCGCCTTCCTGGGCAAACCGATCGATCTCGGCCAGTTCCTCGGCGCTGAAACTCAGATTCTTCAAGGCGCCGACGTTCTCGATAATTTGCTCCGGCCGGCTGGCGCCGATCAGTGCGCTGGTGACGCGCGGGTCGCGCAAGGTCCAGGCCAAGGCCATCTGCGCCAGGCTTTGGCCGCGACGCTGGGCGATTTCATTCAGGGCGCGTACGTGGGCAATGTTTTCTTCGGACAAGTGCGAAGCCTGCAACGAGCCGCCACCCGGACGGTTGACCCGAGCATCGGCCGGAATGCCTTTGAGATACTTGTCGGTCAGCAGGCCCTGGGCCAGCGGCGTGAAGGCAATCACGCCGGTGCCCAGCTCTTCGGTGGCATCCAGCAAGTCTTTCTCCACCCAGCGGTTGAGCAGGTTGTAGGCCGGTTGATGGATCAACAGCGGGACTTTCCATTCCTGGAGCAGCGCGGCCATTTCCCGGGTTTTCACGCCGGAATAGGAAGAAATGCCGATGTACAACGCCTTTCCTTGCTGCACGGCGGTGGCCAGGGCGCTGGCGGTTTCTTCCAGTGGCGTGTCGGGGTCGAAACGGTGGGAATAGAAGATGTCGACGTAATCCAACCCCAGGCGTTGCAAGCTCTGGTCAAGGCTGGCTAGAACGTACTTGCGCGACCCGCCGCCCTGGCCATAAGGACCTGGCCACATGTCCCAACCGGCCTTGCTGGAGATGATCAACTCGTCGCGATACTGCTTGAAATCCTCACGCAGCAAGCGGCCGAAATTGATCTCGGCGCTGCCGTAGGGCGGGCCATAGTTGTTGGCCAAGTCGAAGTGATTGATGCCCAGGTCGAACGCTGTACGCAACAGGGCTCGCTGAGTCTCGATCGGCGTGCTGTCACCGAAGTTGTGCCACAACCCGAGTGACAGCGCCGGCAGCACCAACCCGCTGCGACCCACGCGGCGGTAAGGAATGGACTCGTAGCGGTTTTGCGCAGCGGTGTAAGTCATCGAAAAGGCTCTCTGTTCGGACGGCTGGAGGCAGAAGCTAACATTTCACAGACGCATCACCCAGGCCAAAAGTTCGCCGCAGTGGTAGGAGGGACATTAACTAACGCGCCTGCGCAAACACCTCCGCCACCCAATCCACGAACACCCGTACCCGCGGCGACATGTGCCGGTTGTGTGGATAAAGCACCGACACCGGCATGGGCGGCGGAGGGGTGGCGGTGAGGACTTCCTGGATCAGGCCCTGCTTGATCTGCTCTTCCATCCGGTAGTGCGGGCACTGGATCAGGCCAAGGCCGGCGATGGCCGAGGCGGCGTAGATTTCCGCGCCGGACACCGACAACGTGCCCCCGATCGGCACTTCCTTGATGTCGCCATCGACCATGAATTCGAACGGATACAGTTTGGCGGTGGTGCGAGAGACGTAGTTCACCGCCCGATGGTGGCGCAAGTCATCGAGACTTTTCGGTTCGCCGTACTCGCGCAAGTAGCCGGGGCTGGCACAAGTGATCTGCCGAAGAGTCGCGACACGCCGGCCAATCAATGACGAATCCCCCAGCGTTCCGGACCGCAGCACGCAATCGACGCCTTCGGCAATCAGGTCGACGAAGCGATCGGCCTCGCTGATGAACAATTCGATCTCCGGGTAGCGGGCCATGAATTGTGGCAACGCCGGAATCACGAAATACCGGGCCTGGGTTCCGTGCAGGTCCACCCTCAACTTGCCTTTGGGCGCCACGCCGCGAAACGCCAGCTCGGCCTCTTCGAGTTCCGCCAGCAATTGCACGCAGCGCGGGTAGTAGGCCTCGCCATCGAGGGTCGGACGCACCTTGCGGGTGCTGCGCTCGAGAAGACGCACGCCCAGCCAGGCCTCGAACTGATTGAGCGTATGGGTCAGCGTGGCGCGAGGCATGTTCAAGTCATCAGCGGCCAGGGTGAAGCTGCTGCGCTCGTATATTCGAACAAACACCCTCATTGCCCTGACTTGATCCATCTGATTGGCGCACCTTGATTGTTGCTGGATATTGAACAGTCAAGGCAACTCTCATGCATTTATCGCCGAGAGTAAACATGTGAATCTGGCTCCAACGAATCACCGCACTCCCCCGAAAGAGGAACTTTTGCCATGACTGTCCAGAACTCGAAAGTCGCCATCGTGACCGGCGCCTCCCGCGGCATCGGCGCGCAGATCGCCAAGCAACTGGCCAGCGACGGTTTTGCCGTTGCCATCAACTTCGCCAACAGCGCCGCCGAGGCCTCGAAGCTCGTGGTGCAGTTGCGCCAGGCCGGGCACCAGGCCATAGCGGTGAAAGCCGATGTGTCTGTCGCGGCGGATGTCAGCCGGATGTTCGATGAGGTCGAAACACAGCTGGGCAAAATCGATGTGCTGATCAACAACGCCGGCATCCTCCAGGTCATGCCCCTGGCGCAGCACAGCGACGAGCTGTTCGACCGCACATTCGCCATCAACACGCGCGGCACCTTCAACACCCTGCGCGAAGCCGCGACCCGGTTGAACGATGGCGGCCGCATCGTGAATTTTTCCAGCAGCACCGTAGGCCTCAACCTGCCCGGCTACTCGGTGTACATTGCCAGCAAGGCCGCCGTGGAATCCCTGACCCAGGTCTTCGCCAAGGAGCTGCGCGGTCGCCAGATCACCGTCAATGCCGTGGCCCCCGGGCCAGTCGCCACCGAGCTGTTCATGCACGGCAAAAGCGAAGAGCAGGTCCAGCACTACGCCAAGATGCCGCCACTGGAGCGCCTCGGCCAACCGGAAGACATCGCCCGCATCGTGTCCTTCCTGGCCAGCCCGGCCGCCGGTTGGGTGAACGGGCAGATCCTGCGGGCAAACGGTGGGCTGGTCTGAGGCCCCTTCCGATCAGCGCACCAGATGCAGGAACTGCATGTGCCGCTCGTACTGGTCGAGGATGTCGTTGATGACCTGTTCCTTGGAATAGCCCACCAGGTCGTAATCCTGGCTGCCTTCGCTCAGGTGCACTTCGGCACGGTAATAGCGGCGATTGTTGATTTGCTTGGAACCCATGCCGCCGCGGGCGAAGGACGGCGTGAAGTAGCCGCGCATCTGCACCTGATAGATGAAGGGATGCTGCTCGCCGTGACCGATCTCCAGGCTGACGCTGTCGTTGGCCGGGTCTGGCTGGGTCACCACGGTCAAGCCTTTTTCGGCGAATACCGCTTTCACTTCCTCGATGGCCGGACGCACCGTGGTGTCGAGGAAGCGGTATACCTCGTCGCGAGAAGGAAAGTGCACCGCCTGGCTCAGGCGCTGGCGCCAGCCACCCGTACCACGCCGTGAAGCCGACACCGGTGCCAGGGAATGCAATTGCGCGATCTGCTTCTGGGATTCGAGATAAAACGCCTTGTGCAGGCCCCACATCATCAGCAAGAGAATCAATGAGAACGGCAAGGACGTCAGCACCACGGCTGACTTGAGCGCATCGATACTGCCGGAGAACAACAACGCACTGGTCACCAGGGCGGTCATTGCGCCCCAGAACACTCGCAGCCATTTCGGCCCGTCTTCATCCGGGTTGCCGCCCTTGGCGGACAGCGTCGACAGGACCACAGTACCGGAGTCGGCGGACGTGACGAAAAACACGAAGCTGATGAATACCGTGACCGCGATGACCGTCTTGCTCCAAGGATAGGTTTCCAGCAGCAGATAAAGACTCATCGACGGATTTTCCAGGGCCGACATGCCCAAGGCGCTCATGCCGTGGTTGAGCACCTGGTCGATGGCGCTGTTGCCGAAAATCGACATCCACGCCAGGGTGAAGCCCAAAGGGATCAACAGCACGCCAAACACGAATTCGCGGATGGTGCGGCCACGGGAAATACGCGCGATGAACAGTCCCACGAACGGCGACCAGGCAATCCACCAGGCCCAGTAGAACACCGTCCAGCCGCCCAGCCAGTCGCTGGGCTCGTTGTAGGCGTAAAGGTCGAAGCTCTTCATCGGCAGGGCGCCGAGGTAATCGCCGATGTTCTGGATCAAGGTGTTGAGCAAATGCTGGGTCGGCCCGGCAAACAGCACGAACAGCAACAGCGCGCAGGCCAACAGCATGTTGATGTCGGACATGACCCGCACGCCTTTGTCGACACCGGCCACCGCGACGATGATCGCTGCCCCCATCATCAGTACGATCAGGCCGACCTGGATCCATTGGGTGTGGGCGATGCCGAACAGGTAATCCAATCCGGAATTGAGGTGCAAAACACCAAACCCCATGTCCGCGCCAAGGCCAAACACCGTCGCGATGATGCCGAAGCCGTCTACCGCATAACCGATAGGGCCGTTGATGCGTTTGCCAATCAGCGGATACAACGCCGAACGCAAGGCCAATGGCAGATTGTGTCTGTAGGCAAAGTACGCCAGCGCCATGCCGACAAACGCAAAGACTCCCCAGCCGTGCAGGCCCCAGTGCAAAAACAGGATCTGCATGGCCTGGCGCGCCGCATCGGCGGTTCCGGCCTCGCCCTGGGGCGGCTGGACCAAGTGGGTCAGCGGCTCGGAGACGCAGAAGAAGAACAGCGTGATGCTGATCCCGGCGGCGAACAACATGCCGGCCCAGGACAGGTAACTGAATTCGGGCTCGTCGTGGTCGGCACCGAGCTTGATCTTGCCGTAGCCGGACAAGGCGGTGACCACCACGAAGACCAGATACAGCGTCATTGCCAGCATGTAATACCAGCCGACCGTGTTGGCCGCCCAGTTCTGCGCCGCCAGCAGCCAGGCGCCGGCCTGCTCCGGCGCGGCAATGACGACCAGGCCGAACAGCAGGATGAAGGTCGCCGCGAAGTAGAACACCGGCGGATTCATGCGGACCAGGCCGCTGGATGGAAGGGACGAAGTACTCATCGACGAAGCACCTCGCAAAACGAAATCATGACGTGCGCAAACGGACTCGGCAAAGGCAAGCCTCCTGTTGTGAGCGGGCAGCAAACCAAGGGTTTAACTTGAATGAACGTTCAAGTTAAACATGAACAGGCTGCTAAGGACTAATCGCAGGGCTCAACGGCACGCTTCCTACACTAGTCCATGGGTGGGTATGACGCTGCCGGGAGCGCATTCGTTCAGTGCTCCGTCCCACACGCCAGTTGCCCCTGAATATCGGCGTGCCTATAGTCCGCTATCGCCTACAACCAGTACGGACCCATGATCAAAGAACAGTTGTCTCGCTTCAGTCGTCTCGACCTGCTCGGCCATCCGACACCACTGGAAAAACTTGACCGCCTCTCCCGTTGGCTCGGCCGGGACATCTACGTCAAACGCGACGACCTGACGCCCCTGGCGCTCGGTGGCAACAAACTACGCAAGCTCGAGTACCTGGCCGCCGACGCATTGGCCCAAGGTGCCGACACGCTCATTACCGCCGGCGCGATCCAGTCCAACCACGTCCGCCAGACCGCAGCCCTGGCCGCGAAGCTCGGCCTGGGTTGCGTCGCGCTGCTGGAAAACCCCATCGGCACTGAGGACAGCAATTACCTGGGCAACGGCAATCGGCTGTTGCTTGAGCTGTTCGACGCTAAAGTCGAGTTGGTAGACAACCTGGACAATGCCGACGAACAGCTGCATGCGCTCGCCGGCCGCCTGCGCAGCAACGGGAAAAAGCCCTACCTGGTGCCGATTGGCGGCTCGAACGCGCTGGGCGCGTTGGGGTATGTGCGCGCTGGCCTGGAGTTGGCCGAACAGATCAAGGACACCGGCATCGAATTCGCCGCCGTGGTGCTGGCCTCGGGCAGCGCCGGCACCCACAGCGGCCTGGCGCTGGCCTTGAGCGAAACCCTGCCCACGCTTGCGGTCATTGGTGTAACCGTTTCCCGTAGCGAGGAGGACCAGTATCCCAAGGTCCAGGGCCTGGCCGAGCGCGCGGCAGCGTTGCTCGGGGTCGCCCTTCCGGATGCGTTCAAAGTGAATCTATGGGACGAGTATTTCGGCCCCCGCTACGGCGAACCGAACGCCGGCACGTTGGCGGCGGTCAAGCTGCTGGCCAGCCAGGAAGGCCTTCTGCTCGATCCGGTCTATACCGGCAAGGCCATGGCCGGCCTGCTCGATGGCCTTGGTCGTGACCGCTTTGACGACGGCCCGATCATCTTCCTGCACACCGGCGGCGCGCCGGCGTTGTTCGCCTACGACTCGGCGCTAGGGTCTTGAAACTCCCGACAGCGGCATCATTCCGCTTTGGAATATATGGATGATTTAATATTATTTTCCAATCTATGAAACGCAACTTATAGTCGCGCCGCAGAGGTATTTGCCACGAGACGCATCCCCTGCTTTTAAGGCAGGATGTGGCAATACTTGCGTATCGCGGCTACGCCTTCTCTTGCCGATAAACGTCTTCATAAGAAAACACAGGGGCTTGTCATGAATTTTTCCGCATTACGTCGCAACCTGCTGGTAGGTTCGCTGGGCCTGGCATTGAGCGCCGGCCTGTTGGGGCAGGCGGTTGCCGGTGAGCAACTGCAAAAAATCAAGGATGCCGGCGAGATCAAGATCGGCTTGGAAGGTACTTATCCACCGTTCAGTTTCGTTGATGATAGCGGCAAGCTAACCGGCTTCGAAGTAGAGTTTTCCGAAGCCTTGGCCAAGGAACTGGGCGTCAAGGTGAAGCTGCAGACCACGCCTTGGGCCGGTATCCTCGCGGCCTTGGAATCCAAGCGACTGGATGCGGTGGTCAACCAAGTGACCATCTCCGAAGAACGTAAGAAAAAATACGATTTCTCCGAGCCGTACACCGTCTCCGGGATTCAAGCGCTGGTACTGACCAAAAAAGCCGATGAGCTGAACATCAGGAAAGCTGCCGACCTGGACGGTAAAAAAGTCGGCGTGGGCCTGGGCACCAACTACGAACAGTGGGTGAAAGCCGAAGTACCGGGCGCGCAAGTCAAAACCTATGACGATGACCCCACCAAGTTCCAGGACCTGCGCGTCGGCCGCATCGATACCATCCTGATCGACCGTCTGGCCGCTCTGGAATACGCCAAGAAGGCCAAGGACACCACCGTCACCAGCGAAGCCTTTTCGCGCCAGGAGTCGGGTATTGCCCTGCGCAAAGGCGAGCCTGAGCTGTTGGCAGCCGTGAACAAAGCCATCGAAAAACTGCGCGCCGACGGTACGCTGAAGAAGCTCTCGGAAAAATACTTCAGCGCTGACGTCACCCAATAATGGAAGCAGCTCTTCAACTCGCACTGGATTCCGCGCCCTTTCTGCTCAAGGGCGCGTACTACACGGTCATCCTCAGCCTGGGCGGAATGTTCTTCGGCTTGTTGCTGGGGTTCGGCCTGGCGCTGATGCGGCTGTCGCGTTTCAAGCTGGTGAACTGGATCGCGCGTATCTACGTGTCGTTCTTTCGCGGCACGCCGTTGCTGGTGCAGTTGTTCGTGATTTATTACGGACTGCCGCAACTGGGCATCGAGCTGGATCCGCTGCCGGCGGCCCTGATCGGTTTCTCGCTGAACATGGCGGCCTATGCGTGTGAAATCCTGCGGGCCGCCATCAGTTCCATCGAGCGCGGTCAGTGGGAAGCGGCGGCCAGTATCGGGATGACCCGTGCCCAGACACTGCGCCGGGCCATCCTGCCGCAAGCCGCACGCACGGCGCTGCCACCGTTGGGCAACAGCTTCATTTCCCTGGTCAAGGACACCGCGCTGGCGGCAACCATCCAGGTACCGGAACTGTTCCGCCAGGCGCAGCTGATCACTGCTCGCACCTTCGAAATCTTTACCATGTATCTTGCCGCCGCGCTGATCTACTGGGTTCTTGCCAGCGTGCTTTCGCACTTGCAGAACGTATTGGAAGCCCGGGTCAATCGGCACGACCAGGAGTCCTGACCCATGATTGTCGTGGAAAAACTGACAAAGCAATTCAAGGGTCAGGTGGTGCTCAACGGCATCGACCTGAAGATTGAAGAAGGCGAAGTGGTAGCGATCATCGGCCCCAGCGGATCGGGCAAGACGACGTTTCTGCGCTGTCTGAATTTCCTCGAAGAACCCACCAGCGGACGGATCAAGGTGGGCGATATCGAGATTGATGGCAGTCGCCCGCTGAACCAGCAGCAAGGGCTGGTGCGTCGTTTGCGCCAGCAGGTGGGCTTCGTGTTCCAGAATTTCAATCTGTTTCCCCATCGCACCGCACTGGAAAACGTCACCGAAGGTCCGCTGGTGGTGAAAAAGACCCCGCGTGCCGACGCTGAAGCCCTGGGCCGCAAGCTACTGGCCAAGGTCGGCCTGGCCGGTAAGGAAGACGCTTACCCGAGGCGCCTGTCCGGTGGTCAGCAACAGCGCGTGGCCATCGCCCGGGCGCTGGCGATGGAACCTGCGGTGATCCTCTTCGACGAGCCAACCTCGGCCCTCGACCCGGAACTGGTGGGTGAAGTGCTGGCAACCATTCGGGGCCTGGCCGAAGAAAAGCGCACCATGGTCATCGTGACTCACGAGATGGGCTTCGCCCGGGATGTAGCCAATCGCGTGGTGTTCTTCGACAAAGGCGTAATTGTTGAGCAAGGTGAAGCCAAGGCGTTGTTCGAAGCGCCGAAAGAAGAGCGCACTCGACAGTTTCTCAGCAAGTTCCTCTCGGCCGGACATGGCGCGCAGTAATTGGTTGGCTTGTCGACACTTCCAGGGAGGGAAGTGAACCAAGTCCAACTTTAAAAAGCCCAACACCAGCGCGTCGAATAACAACTTCCAACCGCCGTTTCCCACGGCAACCCCAATAACGAACAGACAGATTTTTGGCACCCTCTACTTCCATTGATCTCTCCATCCACGCCAGCCCAAAGACGCCGGCTCTGGCGGTCAACGAACGCGGCATTCCGAGGAAAAGTGCGCACGACGCCGCGCATTAATAACTCCGACGCGTAGGATATTTCTGAAGACTTGCTTAATTAACTATTAAGCAATCGCCGCTATTGACAGTGAAACTGTCAAACCTATATCTAGAATGAACAAGCATCACGCGTTATTTATTTTCCGTAGTAACACATCACAAAGTGTCGCGACTATCAGTCGTCTTTAAACTTTCGGGAACACAGTTCGTTTTAGACATCAAGGAGAACACCATGACAAGTATGTCGAATTTCCCTGAGTTGGCCGCGCCCACCTTGGCCAGCGGCCAACGTACCGGCATCAACATCACCAGCGCCGAACACCTGGAAGTCGTCATTGCCCCTTACCCGGGCATGGACCCAGGCGACCTGATCGAACTGTTCTGGGACAACTGCTATGTTGGCTCGCGCCTGCTGTCAGAGACAGATATGCACGGCAGCGTCAGTTTGCGCGTCCCGGAGAGCTTCATCGTCAACGGCACCTCGCGCATCCACTATCGGATCATGCAAATTGGACGAGGGCCGTCGCTGTCAGCAACGCAACAGGTGCAGGTCAAGCTCGATTGCCCTGGGGGGCGGCCTTCATCCTTGCTCGGCGACGAGAACCAGAGCCTGGCGCCGGTGCGTATCCCGGACACCATCCGCCGCCAAGGCGTGAATCCCAATCAGATCAAACGCGGCGTGCCGTTGACCATCGAGCCCTACCTGAACATGGCGGCCAGCGATGCGATTACCGTGCGTTGGGGCGATGTACGCATGGATCTACCGCCCATAAAGCCTGGCGAGGTGGGACTGCCGGTTCACGTCTGGGTGCCGCCGGAAGTCATCATGGAAGCGGGTGAGGACCTGCGTTTGGAGGTGACCTATTGCATCATCGACCGAGTCGGCAACAACTCCCATTGGGCGCCACCACGGACTTTGAAAATCGGTTGCGCCAATCCCTATCCGAAGCCTCCTGCGAAAGAACCGCTCATGGTCGCCGAATCGCGTCATCGAAAATAATGGTGACGCTCGTTTTTTGTGGCAAGGACCTTTGCTTCCTCGCCACAAAAACCGCTTCGTCCAAGGGGCCCATACCTTCGATTTAAAACCAACCTATCGATATTCTTAAAAGTTAGTTCAAAAACTTTTTATACGCGTTTAGGGTATATAAACCGGACCACCGGACATTCTTGATTTTTGTTCACCGCATTCATCGCGGTGTTTTCTTGAGATGTGAGGTGGGTATGGTACGGAACACAATCACCCCAGTGCAGGGCGCCAAGGCACTGCATGCAGCCACGGAGTGGCTGTGATGTCCGATCTGGCGCAAGCAAAGGTCCAGAGCGACCAAGACATCGCTCCCTTGTTATTGCCGGCACAGGTTCTGCGCACCGACGCCGAAGCAATCAAGGCCGCCCATGAACTGGCACAGGTCGCCCGGCAGCAGGCCGCGCGTCGCGACCAGCAGCGTAAACTTCCCTGGTCAGAAATCGAACAGTTCACCCGCAGCGGGCTCGGCAGCATTGCCGTTCCTCGCGAATACGGCGGTCCGCAAGTTTCCGCCGTCACCGTTGCCGAGGTGTTCGCGATCATTTCCACGGCTGACCCGGCCCTCGGTCAAATTCCCCAGAACCAGTTCGGCGTGCTCCAGCTAATTCTGGCCACAGGCACCGAACGGCAGAAAAAAATTCTCCTCCAGAGCGTGCTCGAAGGCTGGCGCATCGGCAACGCCGGGCCGGAGCGTGGCACTCGCAACACCCTGGAACTCAGGGCGCGGATCACCAGCGACGCTGACGGCTTTGTCATCAATGGGCAGAAGTTCTACTCCACTGGCGCGCTGTTCGCTCATTGGGTCGCGGTCAAGGCATTGGACGACGAGGGTCGCCAGGTATTGGCGTTCGTTCGGCGCGGAACACCGGGTCTGCGGATTGTCGATGACTGGTCGGGCTTCGGCCAGCGGACCACGGCCAGCGGCACCGTGCTACTGAATAATGTGCGGGTCGATGCCGAGCTGGTACTGGATAACTGGCGCATCAACGACGCGCCGAATGTACAAGGCGCGTTCTCCCAACTGATCCAGGCCGCTATCGACGTAGGTATCGCCCGGGGCGCCATTGACGATGCGATCGCCTTCGTTCGCGAGCGCGCCCGGCCGTGGATCGACGCCAAGGTCGAGCGCGCCAGCGATGATCTGTATGTCATCGCCGACGTCGGCCGGTTGAAGATCGAACTGCACGCCGCCGAAGCGTTGCTGTGCAAGGCCGGGCAGGTACTGGACCAGGTCAACGCCGCGCCGATTACCGCTCAGTCCGCGGCCCACGCGTCGATAGCCGTGGCCGAAGCCAAGGTGCTGGCGACTGAGGTCGCCCTGCAAGCCAGCGAAAAACTCTTCGAGCTGGCCGGCAGCCGCGCCACCCTTGCGGAATTCAATCTCGATCGCCACTGGCGCAACGCGCGGGTCCACACGCTGCACGACCCGGTGCGCTGGAAGTATCACGCAGTCGGCGACTATCGCCTGAACGGCACCTTGCCGGCCCGACATTCCTGGATCTGACGACCCGACCTCTGGAGCAGCACATGACGCTTTCCCAACACGTCGCGGTAATCACCAGCGATGAACAAGCCCTGATCGTGGCCAGCGACCTGGCCGATGACTTCAAGCGCGACAGCGCCCTGCGCGACCGCGAACGTCGCCTGCCATACCCGGAATTGGAGGCTTTCTCCCGCTCCGGCCTGTGGGGCATCAGCGTGCCCAAGGCCCACGGCGGTGCGGGCTTATCCAACGTCACGCTGGCCAAGGTCATTGCACTGATCGCCCAGGCTGACGGCTCGCTTGGGCAGATCCCGCAAAACCATTTCTACGCGCTGGAAGTGTTGCGGGTAAACGGCAGCGAAGCGCAAAAACAACGCCTGTATGCCGAAGTCCTGGCCGGCCAACGTTTTGGCAATGCGTTGGCGGAGCTAGGCACCAAGACCGCCCACGACCGCACCACGCAATTGCGTCGCGACGGTGAGGGCTACCGGATCAATGGTCGCAAGTTCTACGCCACCGGGGCGATCTATGCCCAGCGCATTCCTACCTCGGTGGTGGATGAGCACGGCGTGCAGCAATTGGCATTCGTGCCGCGCAACAGCAAAGGCCTGACCGTGATCGACGACTGGAGCGGTTTCGGCCAGCGCACCACGGGCAGCGGCTCGGTGGTGTTTGAAGATGTACAGGTCGCCGCCGTAGACGTCGTGCCGTTCCAGAGCGCCTTCGAACGCCCTACTCCGGTAGGCCCGCTGGCGCAGATTCTCCATGCGGCCATCGACACCGGCATCGCCCGCGCCGCCTACGAAGACGCCCTGCATTTTGTCCGCAACAAAACCCGCCCATGGATCGACGCCACCAGCGACGTCGCCACCCAGGACCCGCATACCCTCAAAAGCTTCGGCCAACTGAGCATTCGCCTGCATGCCGCCGAAGCCCTGCTGGAACGCGCCGGTGAATTCCTCGACCTGGCCCAGGCCGATACGAACGCCGAAACGGTGGCGGCAGCCTCGATTGCGGTGGCCGAAGCCCGGGCCATCAGCACCGAAATCTCCCTGTCCGCCGGCAGCACGCTGTTCGAACTGGCCGGCAGCCAGGCGACCCTCGCCGAACACGGCCTGGATCGCCACTGGCGCAACGCTCGGGTGCACACCCTGCACGACCCGGTGCGCTGGAAATACCACGCGGTCGGCAATTTCTACCTCAACGATGAAAACCCGCCGCTGCGAGGGACCATCTGATGGCCCACGGCAAAAAGAAGATCCTGCTCAACGCGTTCAATATGAACTGCATCGGGCACATCAATCACGGCCTGTGGACCCATCCCCAGGACACGTCCACCCAATTCAATACGATTGAATACTGGACCGGGCTCGCGCAGTTGCTCGAGCGCGGATTGTTCGACGGGCTGTTCATCGCCGACATCGTCGGGGTCTACGACGTCTATCAGCAATCGGTGGATGTCACGCTCAAAGAATCGATCCAGTTGCCGGTCAACGACCCATTGCTGCTGGTCTCGGCGATGGCGGCGGTTACGAAGAACCTGGGCTTCGGCCTCACCGCGAACCTCACCTATGAACCGCCCTATCTGTTCGCCCGACGCATGAGCACACTGGACCACCTGACGCGCGGCCGGGTTGGCTGGAACATCGTCACCGGTTACCTGGACAGCGCCGCCAAGGCCATGGGCCTGACCGCCCAGGTCGAGCACGACCGTCGCTACGACCAGGCCGACGAATACCTGCAGGTGCTTTACAAATTGTGGGAGGGTAGCTGGGAAGACGACGCGGTGATCGATGATCGCCAGCAACGGATCTACGCCCAGCCGGAAAAAGTGCATAAGGTCAGCCACCGGGGTGAGTTCTATCAGGTCGAGGGCTATCACCTCTGCGAACCGTCCCCGCAACGCACACCGGTGCTGTTCCAGGCCGGCAGTTCCGAGCGCGGCTTACAGTTCGCCGGGCGCCATGCCGAGTGCGTGTTCATCAGCGGCCAGAACAAAGCCGCGACCAAGGCCCAAGTCGACAAAGTCCGCGCAAGCGCCGTCGCGGCTGGGCGACATCCCGAGGACATCAAGGTGTTCATGGGCCTGAACGTGATTGTCGGGCAGACCGAAACCGCCGCCTGGGCCAAACATGCCGAGTACTTGAGCTATGCCAGCGCCGAAGCCGGCGTCGCGCATTTTTCCGCGTCGACGGGCATCGATTTTTCCGAGTACGCGTTGGACGAACCGATCCAGTACGTCAAGAGCAATGCCATCCAGTCCGCCACCAAGACCCTGCAGAACAACGACTGGACCCGACGCAAACTGCTGGAGCAACACGCCTTGGGCGGTCGCTACATCACCGTGGTCGGTTCGCCCGCGCAGGTGGCCGACGAGCTGGAATCGTGGATCGCCGAGACCGGCCTCGACGGCTTCAACCTGACCCGAATCGTCACGCCAGAGAGCTATGTGGACTTCATCGACCTGGTGATTCCCGAGCTGCAGCGACGCGGCTCGTACAAGACCGAATACGACGAAGGCACGCTGCGCGCAAAGCTCTTTCAGGGAGGCGCCCGCTTGCCCGAACAACACACCGGCTCCACCTACCGGCACTTTTAATCAATGACTGGAACAACCGACATGACCAAGCACCTCCTGACCCTGCCAGTCAAAGCACTGGCCCTGGCCCTCGGCCTGTTCAGCTCAGCTCTCTTTGCGGCTGATGCTCCGTTGAAAATTGGCACCACCGCCGCCTTCGCCATCCCGCTGGAGGCCGCTGTCGAGGAGGCGGGCAAACAAGGCCTGAAGGTCGAACTGGTGGAGTTCAGCGATTGGATCGCACCAAACGTCAGCCTCGCTTCCGGCGACATTGACGTGAATTACTTCCAGCACATCCCTTTCCTGGAAAACGCCAAGGCCGCCGCCGGATTCGATCTGGTGCCGTTCGCGCCGGGGATCATCAACAACGTGGGTCTCTATTCAAAACGCTACAAAAGCTTCGACGAGCTGTCCGAGGGGGCGAGCGTTGCCATTGCCAACGACCCGATAAACAGCGGTCGCGGCTTGCAACTGCTGGCCAAGGCCGGGCTGATCCAGCTCAAGCCGGGCGTGGGCTACAAGGCCACCGAAGACGACATCATCGCCAACCCGAAGAAGCTCAAGATTCTCCAAGTCGAGGCCGTGCAACTGGTGCGCGCCTATGAAGATGCCGATCTGGTGCAGGGCTATCCGGCTTACATCCGGTTGGCAAACACCTTCGATGCCACGTCCGCCCTGTTGTTCGACGGCCTCGACCACAAGGAATATGTAATCCAGTTCGTGATCCAGCCCAAGAATAAAAACGATCCTCGGCTGATCAAGTTCGTCGACATCTACCAGCACTCCCCCGCCGTGCGCGCGGCCCTGGACAAGGCCCACGGCAAGCTCTATCAAGCCGGTTGGGAAAGCTGATCATGAACGCCGTCAACGCTCTGCCCAAACAGCAAACACCCAAGCCGCGGACTGCCGAGCACACCGAACTGCACCCGCAGCTCAATCGCGCCCACGTGCGTTTCATCGGCCTGGGCAAGACTTACACGGGTGCCCAAGGGCCGGTCAATGCGCTGCAGGGCATCGACCTGGCGATCCAGCACGGCGAGGTGTTCGGGATCATCGGCCGCAGCGGCGCTGGCAAGTCATCGCTGATCCGCACCATCAACCGGCTCGAACAACCCACCAGCGGGCGCGTGCTGATCGATCAGGTGGACATTGGCGAGTTCGACGAGGATCGCCTGGTGGCGCTGCGCCGGCGCATCGGCATGATCTTCCAGCATTTCAACCTGATGTCGGCCAAGACGGTGTGGCAGAACGTGGAGCTGCCGCTGAAAGTGGCCGGTGTGCCCAAGGAACAACGGCAGCAAAAAGTCCGCGAGCTGCTCGAACTGGTGGGATTGCAGGGCAAGCACGAGGCTTATCCGGCGCAGCTCTCGGGCGGACAGAAGCAGCGGGTCGGGATCGCCCGGGCGCTGGTCCACGATCCAGAGATTCTTCTGTGTGACGAGGCCACTTCGGCGCTGGATCCGGAGACGACTCAATCGATCCTCGGCTTGCTGCGCCAGATCAACCAGCGGCTGGGCCTGACAATTGTTCTGATTACCCATGAAATGGCGGTGATCCGGGAAGTCTGCGACCGGGTGGTGGTGCTCGAACAGGGGCGAATCGTCGAGCAAGGGCCAGTCTGGGAAGTCTTCGGCAATCCACAGCATGACGTCAGCAGGACGCTGCTGGCGCCGCTGCAGCACGCGCTGCCTGAGGAGTTGCAGAACCGCTTGCAGCGACAACCGGCGTCGGCGGCCGCCGCCACGGTGCTGCGCCTGCAATTCACCGGGACAAGCCGTGATGAACCGGACCTCGCTGCGTTGTTCAATGCCCTCGGCGGACGGGTGCGGCTGCTGCATGGCGGGATCGAACGGATCCAGGGCCATGGGCTCGGGCAATTATTGCTGGCGGTGAGCGGCTCCTCATGGAGCGCGGAAGAATTGCGCCAACGGGCAGGCGCTTGGGCGCAACACGTGGAGGTGCTGGGTTATGTGGCTTGATCGGTTATTGCAGGGTTTTATCGACACGTTCCTGATGGTCGGTGTGTCGTCGTTGATCGCTTTGCTGGCGGGCATTCCGTTGGCAGTGATCCTGGTCACCAGTGGCAAGGGCGGAATCTATGAAGCACCCGCCGTGAACAGAGCCCTGGGCGCGTTCGTAAACCTGTTTCGCTCGATACCTTTCCTGATCCTGATGGTGGCACTGATTCCGTTCACCCGGTTGATCGTCGGCACCACCTACGGCGTGTGGGCCGCGGTGGTACCACTGACCATCGCCGCCACGCCGTTCTTCGCCCGGATCGCCGAAGTCAGTCTGCGGGAGGTCGACCATGGCCTGATCGAAGCCGCGCAGGCCATGGGCTGCCGGCGCTGGCACATCGTCTGGCACGTGCTGCTGCCCGAAGCGCTGCCAGGTATCGTTGGCGGTTTTACCATCACGTTGGTGACCATGATCAACTCATCCGCCATGGCCGGGGCAATCGGCGCCGGAGGGCTGGGCGATATTGCCTACCGTTACGGCTACCAGCGTTTCGACAGCCAGGTGATGCTCACGGTGATCGTGTTGTTGGTGGCGCTGGTGGCAGTGATCCAGTTGGGTGGCGACCGCTTGGCGCAAAGCCTGAACAAGCGCTGAAACGCGGCATCACGGGAGCGAGCCCGCTTGCCGGTGACGATTAAGCCACAAGCCTGCTTGCGGTATAGTCGACCAACGCTCCCCACCCAAGCCGTGATCATGAAACACACACCCGACGACCTGCGCACCATCACCGCCACGACCCTGGGTCACTACAACGAAGTGGCAGAAGATTTTCGCGAAGGCACACGCGACCATGATGTCAGCCAGAACATCGACGCCTTGCTGAGGCATATCCAAGGCCAGGCGCCGTTTCATATCCTGGACTTCGGCTGCGGTCCGGGACGGGATCTGCGCACGTTCACCACCATGGGTCATGTTGCGGTCGGCCTCGACGGCTCAGAAGAATTTGCCCGAATGGCGCGCCAGGACAGCGGCTGTGATGTGTGGCGCCAGGACTTCTTGCAGCTCGACCTGCCAGCCGAACGCTTTGACGGGATTTTCGCCAACGCGGTGCTGTTTCATGTTCCCGTCCAGGAACTGCCTCGGGTGCTCAAGCAATTGCACGCCACGCTCAGACCCGGCGGCGTGTTGTTCAGCTCAAATCCTCGGGGCGAAAACCAGGAAGGCTGGAACGGCCAGCGCTTCGGCGCGTATCACGACCTGGACGCCTGGCGGGCATTGCTCACCGAGGCGGGCTTCGTCGAGCTGGAGCACTACTACCGGCCGGCGGGGCTGCCGCGAGAGCAGCAGCCTTGGCTGGCGAGTGTGTGGCGTAAAGTTTAAAGGCTGACCGGTCTGGTCCGGGGGGATGCTGGCCCCCGTGGCGAGGAAGCTTGCTCCCGCTGGGCCGCGAAGCGGCCCCAACCCGGATGAGGTAATTTTCCAGGCAGACCGTGTCAGCCGCTTTACGACGGCTGCGCCGCCGAGCGGGAGCAAGCTCCCTCGCCACAAAGGACGGAGCCTGAATCCGACTTTTTAAGCGCCTGTCACTCCGGCTTGACCAGCCACTTCTGCGATAACTGCTCCAGCCGCCCGTCATCCTTGATGCGACTCAGGGCATTGTCCAGGCTGGCCTTGAACGCCGGGTTGCCCTTCTGGAACGGAATCACCAGGCTGGGCGGCGGGCCCTGCTTTTCCTCCGGCTGAAATGACTGGACCAGGACCAGCGGACGTTGCGGCTCATCCTTGCTGGCCAGCAATCGTGCATCCGGTTGGCTGTAAGTCGCGCTGGTGTCGAAACGTTCCGCCAGTTCCGGGGTCATTGCTATGTGGTTGATGGCGACGTCGTACTTGCCGCTTTCCACACCGGCCAGCAGATCCGCGGCATCGGTGACGACAAAATCGGGCCGTACATCGAGTTCACTGGCAAGCATTTCGCCCAGTTCCACTTCGAAACCGGTGAGCTTTCCGTCCTCCTTGAAGTTGAAAGGAGCCGTGTTGGCCTCGAGGGCGATCCGCAATTCGCCACGGTCGTTGATGTCGTCGATCAGTTCCGCATGGGCCAGAGGGCTCAACAGGGGTAGCAGGCAGATCAGGCCAGGCAGAAAACGCATGGTCACTCCTTTGTATTTATACAAGCGACGCTCGTTTCAGGCTCGCTTTGCTATGGTTGTTGCAGGCTTCGACAACGATTGGTCATGAAGTTGTCATGACCAAGCGGATTTCATGGAAAAACTGGAGAAAAAAATGAAAAGCTTTATGTCTCGTACCGCGTTGGCCGGTCTGTTGCTGGGCGCTTCGATGCTGGCAAGCGCCGCTACCCCGGCGCCAAAAGGTGCGCAAGTGTTCATTGTTTCCCCGGCAGACGGCGCCACCGTCAGCCAAGAATTCAAGGTCAAGTTCGGTGTCAAGAATATCGCCCTGGCCCCGGCAGGCGACGTGACAAAAAACACCGGTCATCACCATTTGCTGATCGATGTCGACGACCTACCGGAGGAAGGTGCACCGATTCCGACCGACGCCAACCACATGCATTTCGGCAAGGCGCAGACCGAAGCCACTATCAAGCTGGCTCCAGGCAAGCACACCTTGCAATTGATTCTGGGCGACAGCGGCCACATGCCGTTCGATCCGTCGATTGTCTCCGAAAAAATCACCGTGAACGTGAAGTAACGGTACCCGACAAAAAAACGGGAGCCCTGTTCGGGGCTCCCGTTTTCTTTCGCAAGCCAAACCTCGACTTGCAGTCAGCTTCCTAGAACAGCACGCGGCAACGAATGGTGCCGTTGATGTGCTGCAGCTTCTCTTGCGCCAGGTCCGAGTATTCGGCATCGACGTCGATCACGACGTAGCCGACTTTCTCGTTGGTCTGCAGGAACTGACCGGAAATGTTGATGCCGTTTTCCGCGAAGACCTTGTTGATCTCGCTCATCACACCCGGGATGTTCTCGTGGATGTGCAGCAGGCGATGCTTGCCAGGGTGGGCCGGCAGGGCTACTTCCGGGAAGTTCACCGACGACACCGAGGTACCGTTGTCGCTGTACTTGACCAGTTTTTCCGCCACTTCCAGGCCGATGTTGGCTTGGGCTTCAGCGGTGGAACCGCCGATGTGCGGGGTCAGGATCACGTTGTCGAGGCCACGCAGCGGGCTCTCGAAGATGTCGTCGTTGGAGCGTGGCTCCACCGGGAACACGTCGATGGCGGCGCCGATCAGGTGCTTGTCCTTGATCGCGTCGGCCAAGGCGTCGAGCTTGACCACCGTGCCGCGAGCGGCGTTGATCAGGATCCCGCCTTTCTTGATGGCCCGGATTTCCTTCTCGCCGATCATCCATTGGGTGGCGGCGGTTTCCGGCACGTGCAAGGTGACGATGTCGGACATGCCCAGCAACTCATGCAGGTTGTTCACCTGGGTCGCGTTGCCCAGCGGCAGCTTGGTCACAGTGTCGTAGAAGAACACCTGCATGCCGAGGCCTTCGGCGAGTACCGACAACTGGGTGCCGATCGAGCCATAGCCGACGATACCCAGCTTCTTGCCGCGGATTTCGAAGGAATTGGCCGCGCTCTTGATCCAGCCGCCACGGTGGCAGGAAGCGTTCTTCTCAGGGATGCCGCGCAGCAGCAGGATCGCTTCGGCCAGCACCAGTTCGGCAACGGAGCGGGTGTTGGAGTACGGCGCGTTGAACACCGCGATACCACGCTCACGGGCTGCGTTGAGGTCGACCTGGTTGGTGCCGATGCAGAAGCAGCCGACCGCGACCAGTTTCTTGGCGTGGTCGAAGATCTCTTCGGTCAATTGGGTACGGGAGCGAATGCCGATGAAGTGAGCATCGGCGATCTTTTCCTTGAGCTGGGCTTCCGGCAGAGAACTGGTGATGTACTCGATGCTGGTGTAGCCCGCCGACTTGAGGACGTCGACAGCCGATTGGTGGACGCCTTCGAGAAGAAGGAACTTGATCTTGCTCTTATCGAGAGAAGTCTTGCTCATCTGCGTAAACCTGTGTCCCGGAGAAAATGGCAGGGAATCGGGCAGCATAGGCTGGCCCGACCGGCATGACAGCCGTCGCCGCAGAACAGCCGTTGGGCACTACGCTGCGGGGTCGGTATGCTAGCATATGCCCCCCGCAAACACCCATTCCTGCGACGTGAAGCGTTCTCAGGATGACCATGAATTGTTCGAGAGTTCTGTCGATGACCAATCCTGCCGTGATAGATGAGCTGAAGACCCTGGTTGAGCCTGGCAAGGTCTTGACCGATGCCGACTCGCTGAATGCCTACGGCAAGGATTGGACCAAGCATTACGCACCCGCACCGACCGCCATTGTCTTTCCCAAGACCACCGAGCAAGTCCAGGCCATCGTGCGCTGGGCCAATACACACAAGGTCGCGCTGGTTCCCTCGGGCGGGCGTACAGGGCTTTCCGCCGCAGCCGTGGCGGCGAACGGTGAAGTCGTGGTGTCATTCGACTACATGAACCAGATTCTCGACGTGAACCTGACTGACCGCACTGCCGTGTGCCAGCCGGGCGTGGTCACCGAGCAATTGCAGAACAAGGCCGAGGAACACGGCCTGTACTACCCGGTCGACTTCGCTTCGGCGGGTTCCAGCCAGATTGGCGGCAATATCGGCACCAATGCCGGCGGGATCAAGGTCATTCGCTACGGCATGACTCGTAACTGGGTCGCGGGCATGAAGGTCGTCACTGGCAAGGGCGACCTGCTGGAACTGAACAAGGACTTGATCAAGAACGCCACCGGCTACGACTTGCGGCAGCTGTTCATCGGCGCCGAGGGCACGCTGGGCTTCGTGGTCGAAGCCACCATGCGCCTGGACCGGGCTCCGAAAAACCTCACTGCCATGGTCCTCGGTACGCCGGACTTCGACTCGATCATGCCCGTGCTGCATGCCTTCCAGGACAAGCTCGACCTGACCGCATTCGAATTTTTCTCCGACAAGGCCTTGGCCAAGGTCCTCGGTCGCGGCGACGTGCCCGCGCCGTTCGAAACCGACTGCCCGTTCTATGCGCTGCTGGAATTCGAAGCGACCACCGAAGAAGTCGCCAACCATGCGCTGGAAACCTTCGAGCACTGCGTCGAACAGGGTTGGGTGCTCGATGGCGTGATGAGCCAGAGCGAAACCCAATTGCAGAACCTGTGGAAACTGCGCGAGTACATCTCCGAAACCATTTCCCATTGGACGCCGTACAAGAACGACATCTCGGTCACGGTTTCCAAGGTCCCTGGCTTCCTGCGGGAAATCGACGCGATCGTCGGCGAACATTACCCGGATTTCGAAATCGTCTGGTTCGGCCACATCGGCGACGGCAACCTGCACCTGAACATCCTCAAGCCGGAAAACCTGAGCAAGGATGAGTTCTTCGCCAAATGCGCGACCGTGAACAAATGGGTCTTCGAAACCGTGGAGAAGTACAACGGCTCGATCTCCGCCGAACACGGCGTGGGCATGACCAAGCGCGACTATCTGACGTACAGTCGTTCTGCGGTTGAAATCGACTACATGAAAGCGGTAAAGGCCGTTTTCGACCCTAACGGCATCATGAATCCGGGCAAGATTTTCGCGATTTGACCCATAAACACCTGATGAAAATTCGAAAAGGCAGGAGTCGGTAATGAGCTATCAGCACCAGTATCTCGACGGCACGCGTATTCATTTCCCGCTGGGCAAGGTGGTGTGCATCGGCCGTAACTATGCCGAACACGCCAAGGAATTGGACAACCCGGTGCCCACCGAGCCTTTGCTGTTCATCAAGCCAGGCAGTTGCGTGGTGCCGCTGGAAGGTGGTTTCAAGATCCCGACCGATCGCGGCTCGGTGCACTACGAGGCGGAAATCGCCGTGCTGATCGGCAAGCCGCTGTCCACCAAACCCAGCGTCGAAGAAGTGCTGGACGCTATTTCAGGCTTCGCCCCGGCCTTGGACCTGACCCTGCGCGACAAGCAGGCCGAGCTCAAGGGCAAAGGCCTGCCGTGGGAAGTCGCCAAGTCCTTCGACGGCGCGGCAGTGATCGCCCCCTTTGTCTCGAAGGACGCGTTTGCTGACCTGACCGACATCCCCGTGCGCTTGACCATCAACGGCGAAGTGCGCCAGGACGGCAACAGCAGCCTGATGCTCAACCCTATCGTGCCGATGATTCAATACATGGCCGGCTGCTTCTCGCTGCAGGCCGGCGACGTGATTCTCACCGGTACTCCGGCGGGCGTCGGACCACTGAACGTGGGCGATGAGCTGGTGCTGGAGTTGCCGGGCGCGAGCCGTTTCGAGAGCAGCGTTCGTTAATCGCAACGGTTGTTACCGCGCTCCGTGTCCAATAGCAGGACGCGGAGCGCTCGTTGAGACATTCCCATGCAAAAACACGGGGCCATCGGTGCCGTAGCGTTTACCGTTTTTTTCACATGCCATCCGGATAATTCCGGGGAATGCGGCATCTGAGCCCAGCCATTCCCCAAGCACGAATTATCTGGAACGCATTCCTGATGGCCAAGACCCAAGCCCTGCCCACCCCCAAACCCACCCGCCGCTTTCGCTTCGTCCTGCCTTGGTATGCCTGGTCGCTGTTGGCCGTGGCCGCCGCTTATGGCTTGGCGTTTGTTATGCATTGGGATGACCGCGGCCTGCTCTGGGTGTCCGAGCGTTTCGAGAGTCCGGCGCAGCGCCAGGAAAGCATCTGGTTACCGGACTACCGCGCCGTGATCGACGCCAAGCCGTTGCCGGGCATGGAGAAGGACGAAGCCTCCGATGTGACCTACAACCGGCAAACCAGGACCTTGTTTGCCGTCATGGGCAAGAACCCGTTCCTGGTGGAATTGAGCCTGCAGGGTGAAGTGCTGCGCAAGATGCCCTTGGTGGGCTGGAGTAATCCAGAAGGCGTGTCCTATATGGAAAACGGCCTGCTGGCTATCACTGACGAGCGAAGCCATACCCTGTCGCTCGTCCAGGTCGATGCCAATACGCAAACGCTGAACTACAAGGATTTCCCCCAGTACGACCTGGGCGCGTCTGATAATCAGAACAAGGGGTTCGAGGCGATCGCCTGGGATCCTCGCAACCAGCAATTGGTGCTGGGCGAAGAGCGTCCACCGGCGCTGTTCACGTGGAAAAGCGACGGCAGTCCACTGCTCAAGGGCGACAAACAGATCCATGTCAGCCATGAACTGGACCTGCGCAACCTTTCGGCCTTGGCTGTCGACCCTCGCACAGGTCACATGTTGCTGCTCTCTGCCGACTCCCATTTGCTGCTTGAGCTGGATGAGGAAGGTGAACAGGTCAGTTTCATGACGTTGCTGGGCGGCTTCAACGGGCTGAAAGACACGGTCCCCCGCGCGGAAGGCGTTACCGTCGATGAGGCCGGCAACATCTATATGGTGAGCGAGCCGAACCTGTTCTATCGTTTCGAAAAATCACGCTGATAGCGGTCCTGTAGGGCAATTCCTCTAACGTTGTAGGATGTGGCAGTCGGCCATTAAGCTTCAGTTCAGGCAGTCGTGGTATTTCCAACCACCTGTTCTTATCGAGCTCATCTCACATGCGTCGACTCGCCCGTCCCAAGTTCCTGATCCCGCTGCTGATGATCGTGTTGATTACGCTGGTCGCAGCGGGCCAGTACCTGCGTTTGTTCGAGCGCGCCTGGTTCAACCTGAACACCTTTTGGCATCCGCTCAATGAACAAGCGATCTCGTTGGATCAATACCAGGTCACGCTTGAGGCACAGGTAATCGAGGGGTTGGACGACGACGTTTCCGCGCTGACGTTCGATCCGATCCGCAAGAGCCTGTTCACCGTCACCAACAAGAATGCCGAGCTGATCGAGTTGTCACTGGATGGCAAGATATTGCGGCGCATCGCCCTGGTCGGGTTCGGCGATCCGGAAGCAGTGGAATTCATCAGCGAGAACATTTACGTCATCACCGACGAGCGCCAACAGCGGCTGATCAAGATTCATCTGGAGGAAGACACCCGGTTCCTCGACGCAGCCGATGCCGAGCAAATGACGCTTGGCGTGCACATGAGCGGCAACAAGGGTTTCGAAGGCCTGGCTTACGATTCGGTGGGCAAACGGCTATTCGTGGCCAAGGAGCGCGATCCGATGCTGATTTATGAAGTGCACGGTTTTCCCCACCACAATCCAGAGAAGTCCTACGCAGTCCACGTCATCAACAATCCCAAGCGCGATGCCGGATTATTTGTGCGCGACCTCTCCAGCCTGCAATACGACGAGCGCAGCGGCCATTTGCTGGCACTGTCCGATGAGTCGCGGTTGATTATCGAACTGGATATCGACGGCCGGCCGTTGAGCACGCTGTCGTTGAGCAAGGGGCGCCACGGCCTGCAGAAAACCATCCCCCAGGCCGAGGGCCTGGCGATGGACGACGACGGCAATTTGTACGTGGTGAGTGAGCCGAACCTGTTCTACGTATTCAAGAAACCGCAGCTCGACTGACAGGGAAAAACCCCCTCACCACAACTGTGCCCGTCACTCCATCGGATCAAGCCTTGAGGGTCTTCACCCCTTCACTGGTCCCCAGTAGCAGCACATCTGCCGGGCGCGCAGCGAACAAACCATTGGTGACCACACCGACGATGGCGTTGATCTGGCGCTCCAGTTCTACTGGATGGGTGATTTGCAAATTGTGCACATCCAGGATGATGTTGCCGTTATCGGTCAACACGCCTTCGCGATACACCGGATCTCCGCCCAGTTTCACCAACTCGCGGGCAACGTGGCTGCGGGCCATGGGGATGACTTCCACCGGCAATGGGAACGCGCCGAGCACCGGCACCAGTTTGCTGGCGTCAGCTATGCAGATGAAGGTCTTGGCCACCGCCGCGACGATCTTCTCGCGGGTCAACGCCGCGCCGCCGCCCTTGATCAGGTTCAGATGCTCGTCGCTTTCGTCGGCGCCATCGATGTAGAACTCCAGGTCGCTCACCGTGTTGAGCTCATACACAGCAATCCCGTGGCCCTTCAGCCGCGCGGCGGTGGCTTCGGAGCTGGCGACCGCGCCGTCGAACGCACCTTTGTGCTGCGCCAGCGCGTCGATGAAGCAATTGGCCGTGGAGCCGGTGCCGACCCCGACGATGCTCTTGTCATCCAGCTTCGGGAGGATGAAGTCGACGGCGGCCTGGGCCACGGCCTGT
The DNA here is from genome assembly GCF_014268645.1 of Pseudomonas sp. SWRI154. NCBI lineage: Bacteria > Pseudomonadati > Pseudomonadota > Gammaproteobacteria > Pseudomonadales > Pseudomonadaceae > Pseudomonas > Pseudomonas sp. SWRI154. The sequence continues at coordinate 38,638 of NZ_JABWQW010000018.1, read as the reverse complement.
TTGAGTTGATCCTGGGTCATGCGGGCTCCGAGGGTGCCGAGAGGGAACGAAAGGCCGGCATTATAGGCGTAGAAACCGTGGCGAGGGAGCTTGCTCCCGCTTGAGTGCGAAGCGCTCATCGCTTTTTCTGGGGCCGCTGCGCGACCCAGCGGGAGCAAGCTCCCTCGCCACGGGGGTTTCTGTGCTCAAAGTGCCTTAATTCGTGTGGTCGCCCGGCCAAAAGCCGGGTTAGACTCCTTGGCCCTGCCCAACCCGCCCAGTGATGCTTTCCGATGCTTGAACAGTACGTCAAAAAGATCCTCACCTCGCGCGTTTACGACGTTGCCGTAGAAACCCCGCTGCAGACCGCCCGCCAGCTCTCCGAGCGGCTAGGCAACAATATCTGGCTCAAGCGGGAAGACTTGCAGCCGGTGTTCTCGTTCAAGATTCGCGGGGCCTACAACAAGCTGACCCAGCTCAGCGATGAAGAACGCGCACGCGGCGTGGTCACCGCGTCGGCGGGCAACCATGCCCAAGGCCTGGCACTGGCGGCCAAGGTCTTGGGGGTCAAGGCCACCATTGTCATGCCCAAGACCACCCCGGAGATCAAGGTCGAGGGCGTGCGTTCCCGTGGCGGCAAAGTGGTGTTGCATGGTGACTCGTTCCCCGAAGCCCTGGCGTACTCGTTGAAGCTGGTCGACGAAAAAGGCTACGTCTACATCCACCCGTATGACGACCCTCACACCATTGCCGGGCAGGGCACGGTGGCGATGGAGATCCTGCGCCAGCACCCCGGACGCCTGGATGCGATTTTCGTCCCGGTGGGCGGTGGCGGGCTGATTGCCGGGATCGCGGCCTACGTGAAATACCTGCGCCCCGAGATCAAGATCATTGGCGTCGAGCCGGACGACTCCAATTGCCTGCAAGCAGCCATGGCCGCGGGCGAGCGCGTGGTACTGCCGACGGTGGGCCTGTTCGCCGACGGCGTTGCCGTGGCGCAGATCGGCCAACACACCTTTGATATCTGCAAGCACTACGTGGACGAAGTGATCACCGTCAGCACCGACGAAATCTGCGCGGCCATCAAGGATATCTACGACGATACCCGCTCGATCACCGAACCCGCCGGCGCCTTGGGCGTGGCCGGGATCAAAAAATATGTCGAATCGCGGGGCGTGAGCGGCCAGACCCTGGTGGCCATCGATTCGGGCGCCAACGTCAACTTCGACCGCCTGCGCCACGTCGCTGAGCGCGCCGAGCTGGGTGAAGGCCGCGAAGCGATCATCGCCGTGACCATTCCCGAGCAGCCGGGCAGCTTCAAGGCGTTCTGCGAAGCCATCGGCAAGCGCCAGATCACCGAATTCAACTACCGCTACAACACCGGCAGCGAAGCGCACATTTTCGTTGGCGTGCAGACGCACCCGGAAAACGACCCGCGCAGCGCGCTGATCGCCAGCCTGACCGAGCAAGGCTTCCCGGTGCTGGACCTGACCGACAACGAACTGGCCAAGCTGCACATCCGCCACATGGTCGGAGGCCACGCGGCGCATGTCATCGACGAGGTGGTGCTGCGCTTCGAATTCCCCGAACGACCGGGGGCGCTGTTCAACTTCCTCAATAAATTGGGCGGGCGCTGGAACATCTCCATGTTCCACTACCGCAACCATGGCGCGGCGGACGGCCGCGTGGTCGCAGGGTTGCAAGTGCCTCACGAGGAACGCCACCTGGTGCCGGCAGCCCTGGAAGAAATCGGTTACCCGTATTGGGATGAAAGCGATAACCCTGCGTATCAGCTGTTCCTGGGCTGATGAAACCGATCGGAGCTAGGCTGTTGAGCACGACTTAAGGAAATCGAACGATGGAAACGTTGATCACGCTGAAGATTGCCCATGGTGTCGCCACGGTATTGCTTCTGGCCGGCGCACTGGGGCTGGCCATCTGGACCTGGCGCACGCGCCGCAACGGTGACGCCACGGCGGCGGCCCGCACGTTGCAACGCCCACGGTTGTTTGTCTGGCTGGTGATGATCCTGGCACTGGCAAGCCTGCCATTCACGGGCTGGTGGATGGTCCACCTGATTGGCTGGCCGCTGGGGCAGACTTGGCTGCTGGCCTCCAGTGTGCTCTACACCTTGGCAGCGTTGACTGGATTCTGGCTGTTGGCGCGGTTGAATAAACAGCGCAGGGCACCAGGAGGTAGCGGCAAGTTTACCGTTGCCTTGGCACTGTTCAGTTTTATCTGCGTTGTCGCCATTGCCGGGCTGATGGGAGCCAAGCCGGTTTAAGAACCAGCCCGGCTTCATCGTTGGAACGCCACCTGGAGCAGGCCGGCGAAAGCTGTTTCAGCCGCGCAACGAAATCACCGGCCAACCGCGCTTTTCTGCCTCAGCCTTGAGATTCGGGTCCGGATCCACTGCCACCGGATGCGTCACCGCCTCCAGGAGCGGCAAGTCATTCATTGAGTCGCTATAGAAGTAGCTGCCGTCGAGCGAATATCCGGTTTCTTCCAGCCAACGGTTCAACCGGGTCACCTTGCCCTCGCGAAAACATGGGATGTCGGTGCTGCGCCCGCTGTAGCGCCCGTCGATCATCTCGCATTCGGTGGCGATCAGCGTTTCGACCCCCAGTCGTTCGGCAATCGGCGCGGTGACGAAGCGGTTGGTGGCGGTGATGATCACCAATTTGTCACCGGCGTCGCGGTGTTTTTTCAACAGTTCGATGGCCTGGGGCAGCACGATCGGCTCGATGCAATCGCGCATATAGTCCAGATGCCACTGTGCCAGCACTTCCATCTCGGTACGGCCAAGGATTTCCAGGCAGAAATTCAGGTACGCGGCGTTGTCGAGCTTGCCGGCCAGATAATCCTGGTAGAACTCGTCGTTGCGCGCCTTGTACGTGACGGCATCGAGGAAGCCGCGTTCGCACAGGTAATCGCCCCAGGCGTGATCGCTGTCGCCGCCCAGCAGCGTGTTGTCCAAGTCGAATAAAGCCAGCCGCATTGCAGTTACTCGCTGAAAATTCTGAAGAAAGGCGCTCAGAATACGGACTTTTCACAAGAGTGCACATAAGGTAGGAAGGCTCGTTGCTGCTTTCACAACCTTTGTGGAACAATGCGGCGACATGCGTTTGCGAGGTTGTTGCCGTGATCGATCCCGATGGTTTCCGTCCCAATGTGGGGATCATTCTTACGAATGATGCTGGGCAGGTGCTATGGGCACGCCGTATCAATCAAGACGCCTGGCAGTTTCCCCAGGGTGGGATCAATCCTCAGGAGACGCCGGAAGAGGCTTTATACCGCGAGTTGAATGAAGAAGTGGGGCTTGAGCGAGAGGATGTCGAGATACTCGCCTGCACCCGAGGCTGGTTGCGCTATCGTTTGCCGCAACGCCTGGTCAGGACGCACAGCCAACCGCTGTGCATCGGCCAGAAGCAGAAATGGTTTCTCCTGCGCCTGATCTCCAATGAGCAGCGGGTGCGGATGGATTTGACCGGTAAACCGGAGTTCGATGGCTGGCGCTGGGTCAGCTATTGGTATCCGTTGGGCCAGGTGGTGACATTCAAGCGCGAAGTGTATCGACGCGCCCTAAAAGAGCTTGCCCCGCGCCTGCTGACGCGCGACTGACGACGGAGTTCGACCCCGAGCCATGCTCAATACGCTGCGCAAGATCGTCCAGGAAGTTAACTCCGCCAAGGATCTCAAGGCGGCGTTGGGCATTATTGTATTGCGCGTCAAAGAGGCCATGGGCAGCCAGGTCTGCTCGGTCTATTTGCTCGATCCCGAGACCAACCGCTTTGTGCTGATGGCCACCGAAGGCTTGAACAAGCGCTCCATCGGCAAGGTCAGCATGGCCCCCAACGAAGGCTTGGTCGGCCTGGTCGGCACGCGTGAAGAACCCCTGAACCTGGAAAATGCCGCGGATCACCCGCGCTACCGCTACTTCGCCGAAACTGGCGAAGAACGCTACGCATCGTTCCTCGGCGCGCCGATCATCCACCACCGCCGTGTCGTCGGCGTGTTGGTCATCCAGCAGAAGGAACGCCGTCAGTTCGACGAAGGTGAAGAAGCCTTCCTCGTCACCATGAGCGCGCAACTGGCCGGGGTAATCGCCCACGCAGAAGCCACCGGTTCGATCAGCGGCCTGGGTCGCCAGGGCAAGGGCATCCAGGAAGCCAAGTTCGTCGGCGTCCCAGGCTCTCCGGGTGCGGCGGTGGGTACCGCGCTGGTCATGCTGCCGCCCGCCGACCTCGACGTGGTGCCAGACAAGACCATTTCCGACATCCCGGCCGAGCTGGGCTTGTTCAAGACCGCCATCGAAGGCGTGCGCGCCGACATGCGCGCCCTGTCGGCCAAGCTGGCGACGCAGCTGCGCCCTGAAGAGCGCGCGCTGTTCGACGTCTACCTGATGATGCTCGACGACGCGTCCCTGGGCAGCGAAGTGACCACGGTCATCAAGACCGGCCAATGGGCCCAGGGCGCGTTGCGCCAAGTGGTGACCGACCACGTCAACCGTTTCGAATTGATGGACGACGCCTACCTGCGCGAGCGCGCCTCCGACGTCAAGGACCTCGGCCGCCGCTTGCTCGCGTATTTGCAGCAAGAACGCCAACAGACGCTGGTCTATCCCGACAACACCATCCTGGTCAGCGAAGAGCTGACCCCGGCCATGCTCGGCGAAGTGCCTGAAGGCAAGCTGGCAGGGTTGGTCTCGGTATTGGGTTCGGGCAACTCCCACGTGGCGATCCTCGCCCGGGCCATGGGCATTCCCACGGTGATGGGCGTGGTGGACCTGCCGTATTCCAAGGTCGACGGCATCCAGATGATCGTCGATGGCTACCACGGCGAGGTCTACACCAACCCCAGCGACGTGCTGCGCAAGCAGTTTGCCGATGTGGTGGAAGAAGAGAAGCAACTTTCCCTGGGCCTGGATGCGCTGCGGGACCTGCCGTGCATTACCCTCGATGGCCACCGCATGCCATTGTGGGTCAACACCGGCCTGCTGGCCGACGTTGCGCGGGCGCAGAAGCGTGGCGCCGAAGGTGTGGGGCTGTACCGCACCGAAGTGCCGTTCATGATCAACCAGCGCTTCCCCAGCGAAAAGGAACAGCTGGCGATCTACCGCGAGCAATTGTCCGCGTTCCATCCGCAGCCAGTGACCATGCGCAGCCTGGACATCGGCGGCGACAAATCCCTGTCCTATTTCCCGATCAAGGAAGACAACCCCTTCCTCGGCTGGCGCGGAATCCGCGTGACGCTCGACCATCCGGAAATCTTCCTGGTCCAGGCGCGCGCCATGCTCAAGGCCAGTGAAGGCCTGAACAACCTGCGTATCCTGTTGCCGATGATCTCTGGTACCCATGAGCTGGAAGAGGCCCTGCACCTGATCCACCGGGCCTGGGGCGAAGTACGCGACGAGGGCACCGACGTACCGATGCCGCCAGTCGGCGTCATGATCGAGATCCCGGCAGCGGTGTACCAGACCAAGGAATTGGCGCGGCAGGTGGACTTCCTGTCCGTCGGCTCCAACGACCTGACCCAATATCTGCTGGCCGTGGACCGTAACAACCCACGGGTAGCGGACTTGTATGACTACCTGCACCCGGCCGTGCTGCAGGCTTTACAGAACGTCGTGCGCGACGCCCACGCCGAAGGCAAGCCGGTGAGCATCTGCGGCGAAATGGCCGGCGACCCGGCGGCAGCGGTGCTGCTGATGGCGATGGGCTTCGACAGCCTGTCGATGAACGCCACCAACCTGCCGAAAGTGAAATGGATGCTGCGCCAGATCAACCTCAGCAAGGCCCAGGAACTGCTGGCGGAGCTGATGACCATCGATAACCCGCAAGTGATTCATAGCTCCCTGCAGTTGGCGCTGAAGAACCTCGGGTTGGCGCGGATGATCAATCCGGCTTCGAACAAAACGCTTTAGATCCTCCAGCGAGCGTCTGTGGCGAGGGAGCTTGCTCCCGCTGGTGGGCAAAGCCCGCCCAAAAAGCTTTGGGGCTACTTCGTAGCCCAGCGGGAGCAAGCTCCCTCGCCACGGATTATCGCCGGCATTAAGCGAGCAGCTCCACCTCCCCCAAATGCCCCCCATGCGGCCCGAAACTGCGCTCCACCAAATGCCGCGTCCCATCGGCATGAACAATCAACGCCGTGCTCGCCCGCGTCCCGTAGGCCGGGCTGGCAATGAACACACTCGACAGCAGCATCTCCGTCGCCAATCCCACCCCGGTGTCCGGTAGTTCTGCCATGGGCGCGGGCTGCGGATCATTCAGCAGTGCCAGCAGCGCCTGGGGTTGCGGATCGTCCAGCACCTCGACCAGCGCCGCCCGGGCCTTGAGCAATTTCGGCCAGGGCGTGTTCAGCCCAGCGTTAGACAGGCCATAAACCCCTTCAGCCAACTGTTGTGGCCGGGTATCCCGGGCGTTGTAGTGCCACAGTTCGGCGCCATCGCCGAGCAGCAGGTTGAAGCCACCGTACTCGCCGGCACGAGGCACGACTTCGCTCAAATAATCGGCAATCGAAAGACTTCCGGTCAGGAACCGCGCCACCAGTTCGCCGCGAGACTTGAATGCCGGCAGTTGGCCTGGGTCGCGGATGTTTGTCAGCGCGGCAAAGCGCCCCTGCGCGCGGACACCGAGCCAGGTGCCGCCAGCCTCCAGATCACGCCCGGCATATACGTGGGGGGCATCGGGCCATTGGGCCAGGGGCTGGGTCGGACGAGCGTAGAACTCGTCGCGATTGGCCGCCACGATCAGCGGCTGGGAGTGGCCGGGGCGCCAGGCAAATACGATCAGGCACATCAGGTTGTCCTGTTAAGAATGCCAATCCGTTAAAAGAATAAAGCCGAACACTGCTCTTGTGGCGAGGGAGCTTGCTCCCGCTGGGCTACGAAGTAGCCCCAAAAACCTTGTTGGGTGGGCTTCGCCCACCAGCGGGAGCAAGCTCCCTCGCCACAAAGGCGATTATTCGCATCTCCACCACTCTACCCACACATCACCAACGCATCCATCGCCTTCAGTAGAGCTCAAGCCCCTCGATCCGTTACCATGCCGCTCTTATTTTGGTATGGGCGAGGAGACGCTGGTGGAATTTGTGCTCTATCTGCTGCTCGGCGCCTGTGCCGGCGTACTGGCCGGGTTGTTCGGCGTGGGGGGCGGGATGATCATCGTCCCGGTGCTGGTGTTCAGCTTCACGTTGCAGGGTTTCGACCCGCAGGTGTTGACGCACCTGGCGGTCGGCACGTCCTTGGCCTCGATCATTTTCACTTCGATCAACGCCGTGCGCGAGCATCACCGTAAAGGGGCGGTGCGCTGGCAGATTTTCACCTGGATGACCGTTGGCATCCTGATCGGCGCCGGTTTCGGCGCGATCACCGCCGAAGCGATTTCCGGTCCGCACCTGCAAAAGATTATCGGCGTGTTCGCCATGCTCGTCGCCGCGCAATTGGCCCTGGATTTCAAGCCCAAGGCCAGCCGCACGGTACCGGGCAAGGTCGGGTTGTCCCTGGCCGGCACGGTGGTCGGCTGGGCTTCGGCGATTTTCGGCATCGGTGGCGGCTCGCTGACGGTACCGTTCCTGACCTGGCGCAGCGTGCCGATGCAGCAAGCGGTCGCCACGTCATCGGCGTGCGGGCTGCCCATCGCCCTGGTCAGTGCGTTAAGTTTCATGATTCTGGGGTGGCAAGATCCACTGTTGCCGGCCCATAGTCTCGGTTTTGTGTATTTGCCGGCGCTGCTGGGCATCGCCCTGACAAGCATGGTCTTCGCCCGCTTCGGTGCGCGGCTGGCCCATCGTCTGTCGCCGCGCTTGCTCAAGCGGCTGTTCGCCGCTTTGCTGTTCAGCGTCGGCTTGAGTTTTCTGCTCTGACGCAATCCTGGCTTAATCCCGAGGTGGCAGCGTCGCCCGGGTATTTTTTGACGTTCACGAGGAATATCAATGCTGCCTTACCCGCAGATCGATCCGGTTGCCCTGGCCATCGGCCCGCTGAAAATCCACTGGTACGGCCTTATGTACCTGATCGGCATTGGTGGCGCCTGGCTGCTGGCGTCGCGCCGGCTGAACCGGTTCGACCCGACCTGGAACAAGGAAAAGCTCTCGGACCTGGTGTTCTGGCTGTCCATGGGCGTGATCGTCGGCGGGCGCCTGGGCTACGTGTTGTTCTATGACCTGAGTGCCTACCTGGCCAACCCGACGCTGATCTTTGAAGTGTGGAAGGGCGGCATGTCGTTCCACGGTGGATTCATCGGCGTGATGCTCGCGGCGCTGTGGTTCGGCAAGCGCAACAACAAATCGTTTTTCGAGCTGATGGACTTCGTCGCGCCAATGGTGCCGATCGGCCTGGGTGCCGGGCGCATTGGCAACTTCATCAATGCCGAGTTGTGGGGCAAGGCGACGGACGTGCCTTGGGCAATGGTCTTCCCCCCGTTCAGCGACCCGGCGCAGTTGCCGCGCCACCCGTCGCAGCTTTATCAGTTCGCTCTCGAAGGCGTGGCACTGTTCCTGATCCTCTGGCTGTTTTCGCGCAAGCCGCGACCCACCATGGCGGTATCGGGCATGTTTGCGCTGTTCTACGGGATCTTCCGCTTCATCGTCGAGTTCGTCCGCGTTCCGGACGCCCAGCTCGGCTATCTGGCGTGGAACTGGCTAACCATGGGCCAAGTGTTGTGCCTGCCGATGATCGTTGGCGGCTTGGCACTGATCTGGCTGGCTTATCATCGCGCGCCGGCTGCGACGGCCAAGGTTTAAAATTCGAACCCGGGGCTCAAACCTCGGGGTCAAGGACACAGGTAACCCATGAAGCAATATCTCGATCTGGTGGCCCACGTCATCAAGAACGGCACCAAGCAAGCCAACCGCACCGGTGTAAACACCATCAGTTTTCCCGGCGCGATGCTGCGTTATGACCTGAAAGAAGGTTTCCCGGCCATCACCACGCGCAAGATGGCTTTCAAATCGGCCATCGGAGAAATGTGCGGATTCCTGCGTGGTGTGAACAATGCCGCTGAGTTCCGCGCCTTGGGCTGTAAGGTCTGGGACCAGAACGCCAACGAAAACGCCCAGTGGCTGGCCAACCCGTTCCGCCAGGGTGAAGACGACCTGGGCGAGATCTACGGCGTGCAGTGGCGCAAGTGGCCGGCTTACAAACAGATCCCCCTGAACAACCCGGCGGCCATCCAGCAGACGCTGGCCCAGGGTTACCGGCAGATTGCCGAAGGCGAAGAAAACGGCCAGGCCTATGTCGTGCTGTACAAAGCCATCGACCAGGTTCGCCAGTGCGTCGACACCATCATCAAGGACCCAGGCAGCCGGCGCATCCTGTTCCATGGCTGGAACTGCGCCCAGCTCGATGAAATGGCCCTGCCGCCGTGCCATCTGCTGTACCAGTTCCACCCGAATGTCGAGACGAAGGAAATCTCCCTGACCCTCTACATCCGCTCCAACGACCTGGGCCTGGGCACGCCGTTCAACCTCACCGAAGGCGCCGCGCTGCTGAGCCTGATCGGTCGCCTGACCGGCTACACGCCGCGCTGGTTCACCTATTTCATCGGCGATGCCCACGTCTACGAAAACCACCTGGACATGCTCAACGAACAGCTCACCCGCGAGCCGTTCCCGATGCCCAAACTGGTGATTTCCGAGCGCGTGCCGGAGTTCGCCAAGACCGGCGTGTACCAGCCTGAATGGCTGGAGTTGGTAGAACCGAGCGATTTCTCTCTTGAAGGCTATCAACACCACGCGCCGATGACCGCGCCAATGGCGGTCTAGAAACACGACTATTGATCGCTCCCACGTTCTGTGTGGGAACGATCATGGGTGCTAAGGGCTCAGTGCCCGTGACTACGCCCCACATGTGAATGCTCCACTTCCGGCGCCACCGCGCCGCTGACTTCCAGCCGCTGCAAGATCCCGCATTGATCCAGGTCCGGCCCTTCGCCGCAGCGATGGCGCAAGTCGATCAGTTGCGCCTGCAAGGCCAGCAGGCCGTCGATACGTGCCTTGACGTGATGGATGTGCTCATCGATCAACGCATTGACGCTCTCGCACTGGTCCTGGGGGCTGTCGCGCAGGATCAGCAGGCTACGGATCTCCTCCAGGGTCATGTCCAGGGTGCGACAGTTGCGGATGAACGTCAGCCGCTCGGCGTGGGCCTGGGTGTAGACGCGGTAGTTGCCGTCGCTGCGAGCGGGCTCCGGCAGCAGGCCCTCGCGCTCGTAGTAACGGATGGTCTCGACTTGGCAGTCGGTGAGTTTCGCCAGTTCGCCGATCTTCATGGCACGCCTCCGAAATAGATGCTTGACCCTATAGTGGCTACAGGGTCTCTACTGTGCAACAGGCACTTTTCACGGACGTAACCCGATGAGCGACTCCATCCACACACCCAAATCGGCCCACGGTCACGATCACGGTCATTCCTGCTGCTCATCCAAGGCGGCGCCATCGCTGGTCAACATTGGCAAGGCGCCAACGGACAGTGCGCGGCTGAGCAGTTTTCGCATCGAAGCCATGGACTGCCCCACCGAACAGACGTTGATACAGAACAAACTCGGCAAGCTCGAAGGCGTGCAGCAACTGCAGTTCAACTTGATCAACCGGGTGCTGGGCGTGACTCACGACTTGCCCAGCGATGCGCCGATCATCAAGGCTATCGGGTCCTTGGGGATGCAAGCGGAACCGTTTACGGCCGGTCAGGAAGAATCCACCAACAACCTGCCCGCACCCGCCAAGCCTTGGTGGCCGTTGGCGCTGTCCGGTGTCACCGCGCTGGGTGCCGAGGTGATTCATTTCACCAACGCCGCGCCAAACTGGGTCGTCGCGTTGGTGGCGCTGGCGTCGATTCTCAGCGGTGGCCTCGGCACTTACAAAAAGGGTTGGGTCGCCCTGAAGAACCTCAACCTGAATATCAATGCCTTGATGAGCATCGCCGTGACCGGCGCGGTGTTGATCGGCCAGTGGCCGGAAGCGGCGATGGTGATGTTCTTGTTCACCGTGGCTGAGTTGATCGAAGCCAAATCCCTCGACCGCGCTCGCAACGCCATCAGCGGCCTGATGCAAATGGCCCCGGAGCAGGCCACCGTGCAACAGGCTGACGGCACTTGGCAGGTCCAGGCTGTCAAAGCCATTGCCCTCGGCGCTCGGGTGCGGGTCCGTCCCGGAGAACGCGTCGGCCTGGACGGTGACGTGGTCGCCGGCCGTTCGACCATCGATCAGGCGCCCATCACCGGCGAGAGTCTGCCGGTGGACAAAACCGTGGGCGACAAAGTGTTCGCCGGCACCATCAACCAGGCCGGCGAGTTGGAGTACACCGTGACCGCCGTCGCCGATCAATCCACCCTTGCGCGGATTATCCATGCCGTGGAACAGGCCCAAGGCTCCCGCGCGCCGACCCAGCGTTTCGTCGATCGATTCTCAACTATTTACACTCCGGCAGTGTTTGTCCTGGCGCTGGCCGTAGCCGTCATTGCGCCGCTGTTCATGGGCGCGCTGTGGTTCGACTGGATCTACCGGGCATTGGTCCTGCTCGTGGTCGCCTGCCCGTGCGCACTGGTGATTTCCACCCCGGTGACCATCGTCAGCGGCCTGGCGGCAGCGGCGCGCAAAGGCATCCTGATCAAGGGCGGCGTTTATCTGGAGAATGGCCACAAGCTCGATTACGTAGCCTTGGACAAGACCGGCACGATCACCCATGGCAAGCCGGTGCAGACCGACTACGTGCCGCTGGACCCGACGGTGGAAAACACCGCCAGGGCGCTGGCCGCCAGCCTCGCCGCGCGTTCAGACCATCCAGTGTCGCGCGCGATTGCCGATGCGGCTGTGGATAACCAGCGGGCACAGCACGCTGTGGATAACTTCGCGGCGCTTGCCGGACGCGGCGTGCGCGGCGACATCGACGGCCGGACGTATCATCTGGGCAACCACCGACTCGTGGAGGACCTCGGACTGTGCTCACCGGAGCTGGAAGAGAAACTTTTTGCCCTGGAGAAACAAGGCAAGTCCGTGGTGCTGCTACTCGACGGCACGGGCCCCCTGGCGTTGTTCGCCGTGGCGGACACGGTGAAGGACTCCAGTCGCGAAGCCATCCGGCAACTGCACGGGCTGGGCATCAAGACGCTGATGCTGACTGGCGACAATGCCCACACCGCCGAGGCGATTGCCGAACAGGTGGGCATCGACCGGGCCCGTGGCGATTTGTTGCCAGAGGACAAGCTGAAAGCCATCGAGGAGCTGTATGCCCAGGGTCACCGGGTCGGCATGGTCGGCGATGGCATCAACGACGCCCCGGCCCTCGCCCGCTCGGAAATCGGCTTCGCCATGGCGGCGGCCGGCACCGACACGGCGATCGAGACCGCCGACGTCGCCTTGATGGATGACGACCTGCGCAAGATTCCGGCGTTCATCCGGCTGTCGCGGCAGACGTCCAGCATCCTCAAACAGAACATTGCCTTGGCGCTGGTCATCAAGGCGATCTTTCTCGGCGTCACCTTTGCCGGGTTCGCCACCATGTGGATGGCGGTGTTTGCCGACATGGGGGTGAGCTTGCTGGTGGTGTTCAATGGGTTGCGGTTGTTACACAAGTAAAAGGCCAGGGTGACGCATGGCTTCATGGGGCCGCTTTGCGGCCCAGCGGGAGCAAGCTCCCTCGCCACAAGGGCAACGCTTGAAGCCGCTTCAATCACCCTTGGGCTCGCGAATCTTGTACCAGGCTACATAGAGCGCCGGCAGGAACAGCAATGTCAGCAAGGTGGCGATGATGATCCCGCCGATCATCGCGTAGGCCATCGGGCCCCAGAACACTTCCCGGGCAATCGGGATCATCCCCAGGCTCGCCGCAGCCGCCGTCAACAGGATCGGTCGGCGCCGGTGCTCGGTCGCTTCCACCACCGCATCCCAGGGTTCGTAGCCGTCACGTTCATACTCGTCGATCTGGGTCACGAGGATCACCGAGTTTCGAATGATGATGCCGATCAGCGCGAGGATGCCGAGGATTGCCACAAAGCCCATGGGCGTGCCCGTCGGCACCAGCGCCAGCACGACGCCGATCAGGCCCAACGGCGCGACGCTCGCCACCAGGAACAGTTTCTGCACGCTGTGCAACTGGATCATCAGGAACGTCGCCATCAGGAACAGCATCAGCGGCACGACGCTGGCGATCGGTCCTTGGGCCTTGCTGCTTTCCTCTACCGTACCGCCCGTGGCGATCTTGTAGCCCACCGGCAGCTTGGCGGCGAATTTGTCGATGTCCGGTTGTAGCTGCCTGACCAAGTCGGTGGGCTGGATTTCATCGCGCACGGCGGCCTTGATGGTAATGGTCGGCTTGCGGTCGCGACGCCAGACCAGCGGCTGCTCCAACTCATAACGCACCGTGGCGAATGCCAGCAGCGGGATTGACGTGCCACCTGGAGTAACGATTTGAAGATTCTGCAGGGTTTCCGGCGAACCGCGTTCGGCGTCTTCGGCACGACCGACCACATTGATCAGGTAGATGTCGTCGTTGACCTGGGTCACCGGCGAACCGCTGACAATGCTGTTCATCAGCCGAGCCACGTCATCCGAAGACAACCCCAGTTGCCGCGCCTTGTCCTGGGCAATGTCGATGCGCAGCACTTTGCCCGGCTCGTTCCAGTCATAGATGATTTCGCCGATGTGCGAGTTCTTGTCCAGCTCGGTGGCCAGTTCGATGGCGTGCTTGCGCACCTGGTCGATGTCCTTGCCACTGACGCGGTACTGGATCGGCCGGCCCACCGGCGGCCCCATTTCCAGGGCTTGCACGTAGCTGCCTATGCCGACGAAATCGTCGCGCAAGCGCTTCTGCAAGCGTTCGGTCAGCGCCGTGCGCGACTCCAGGCCCTTGCTGACGATCACCAGTTGCGCGTAGTACGGGTTCTGCAGTTGCTGGTCCAGCGGCAGGTAAAAGCGGATCGCGCCTTCGCCGATGTAAGTACTCCAGCGCGCCACGTCCGGGTCATCCTTGAGGGTCGCTTCCAGGCGGTCGACGGCTTTGCGGGTCTCGTCCATCGAGGCGTTCTGCGGCAGGTTGAGGTCCACCAGGATCTCCGGCCGGTCCGAAGACGGAAAAAACTGGTTCTGCACAAAGCGCATGCAAAACACCGCCAGCACGAACAGCAGCACCGTGATGCCGATAGCCCACCAGCGATTGCGCATCGCCCACAACAAGCCGCCGTTGAACGCCCGACCGATACGCCCCGGCTCGGCGCTGTGGGGTTTGATGTTGGTGCTGAGGATATGCACGCCGATGACCGGGGCGAACAGCACCGCGACGATCCAGGACACCAGCATCGCCACGGCGATGACCGCGAACAGAGTGAAGGTGTACTCACCGGCGGAACTGGCATTCAGGCCAATGGGCACGAAACCGGCCACGGTCACGAGGGTCCCGGTGAGCATCGGGAACGCCGTCGAGGTGTAGGCAAAGGTGGCGGCCTGTTCCTTGCTGTCACCTTTTTCCAGGCGCGTGACCATCATTTCCACGGTGATCATCGCGTCATCCACCAGCAAGCCGAGGGCAATGATCAGCGCGCCGAGGGAAATCCGCTGCATGGTGATGCCGCTGTATTCCATGAACACGAACACCATCGCCAACACCAACGGGATCGAGCAGGCCACCACCAGGCCGGCCCGTATGCCGAGGCTGATGAAACTGACGACCAGGACAATGACCACCGCCTCGAACAAGGCGCTGGTGAAACCGCCGACGGCCTCCTCCACCACTTCGGCCTGGTCCGACACCGTGTGCACGCCGACGCCCACGGGCAAGTCAGCGGTCAGTTCGTTCATCCGCGCATGCAGGGCCTTGCCGAAGTCCTGGATGTTGCCGCCCTTCTTCATGGCGATGGCAAGGCCGATGGCCGGCGTGCCGTTGAAGCGGAACATCGGCGTCGCGGGATCGACGTAGCCACGGCGGATGTCAGCAATATCAGCAAGGCGATAGAACCGGTCATTGAGCCGCAGGTTGACGTTGGCCAGGTCCTTCTCCGACTGGAACTGTCCCGACGTGCGCACGGAAATCCGTTCCGGCCCGGCGTCGATCACCCCGGCCGGGGTCACCGCATTCTGCGATTGCAGGCTCTGCACCACCTGGCGCTGATCGATGCCCAGGGCCGCGAGTTTGCGCGTGGAGAAGTTCAGGTACAGCACTTCGTCCTGCTCACCCACCATCTCGACCTTGCCCAGGCCCGGTACGTCACGGATCTCGGCCCGCACTTGCTCAACGTAATCGCGCAACTGGCGCATCGACAGGCCGTCGCCGGTGAAGGCATACACCGAACCGTACACGTCGCCGAACTCATCGTTGAACCCAGGGCCCTGCAGTCCCTCTGGGAAATCACCACGAATGTCGTTGATCTTCTTGCGGACCTGGTACCAGATCTCAGGGATTTCCTTGGCGCCGGTGGTATCGCGCAGATAGACAAACACCGTCGATTCCCCAGGCCGGGTGTAGCTCTTCACATAGTCGAGGGAGTCGAGCTCTTCGAGTTTTTTCTCGATGCGGTCGGTGACCTGCTTGAGGGTTTCTTCCTGGGTCGCGCCAGGCCAGCGGGTCTGGATGACCATGGTCTTGATGGTGAACGACGGGTCCTCTTCGCGGCCCAGATTCATGTATGAAAACACGCCCATCAGCAACGCGACGAACATCAGGTACCACACGAACGACTGATGCCGCAGGGCCCACTCGGATAAGTTGAAAGGCCCTTTCATCGTGCTTCCTCGTCGAGTTTCACTTTCTGCCCTGGCTTGAGGCTGTTCACGCCGGCGCTGACTACGCGATCACCGGGCTTGATGCCGTTAGCCACCAACACTGAATCAGCCGAGCGTTCGAGAATTTGTACTTCGCGTGGCGAGACCGTCTGGTCCTGCGGGTTGATCAGCCAGATTCGCGCCTTGCCGTCGACCTCTTGCAGCGCGGTGAGCGGCAGCTCGATACGCGGCTCGATGGCTGAACTCAGGGTCACGCCGATGGCCGTGCCGAGGCGAAAGCCCGGCGGCGTGTCGGTCAGTGTCAGGCGCGCGCGACGGGTGCGGGTGGCGCTCTGGGCCTGGGGTTCGATCTCGCGCACGATGGCGGTGGTGCGGGTCGCCGGGTCCAGTTGCGCGGCGACTTCGAAGACCACGTCCTCAGGCAGGCGCTCAGCCAATCCAGCCGGCAGGTCGATCACCGCCTCCTTGATATCTGGACGAGCCAGCGTCACCACTTGCTGGCCGGCGGTCACCACTTGCCCGGCCTCGGCATTCCAGGCCGTGACAACCGCGTCGTGGTCAGTATGCAGTTCACTGTAGTTGAGCTGGTCGCGGGCTTGCTCGACCGAGGCCCGGGCTTGTTCCAGGGAAGCTGCGGTGGTCTTCAGGTCGGTCTGGGCGATGTCCAGTTGCGCCTGGGCGCCGACGCCACGGTCGAACAACTGTTGCTGGCGACGGGCGTTGGCCTGGGCGTTGATGTACTGCGCTTCGATTCGCGCCAGGTCGCCTTGAGCGGCGCGCAATTGGTTCTGCTGGTCGGTGGGGTCGAGGGTCGCGAGCAGATCACCCTTCTTCACTTCGGCGCCAACGTCGACGTTGCGGCTGGCGATCCGTCCTGGCACGCGAAAGCCCATATTGGTCTCGTAGCGCGCCTGGATATTCCCGGCGAATCGGCCGAGGGCCTGCTGGTCGAGGGCACGGACCTCAATGGACAACACCGGTCGCACCGGCTCCGGCGGCGCTTCTTCCTTGGAACAGGCGGCGAGCAGCAGGCCTGCCGAGACTATCCACAAGCGCTTCATGGCTGGGCTCCCGGCGTGGATTTCTCATAAGTATTTTCAGCGATCTCGACGCGCACGCCAGGGTGCAGCAGTTGGCCGCCAGCGGTAACGACTTTCTCACCGCCCTTGAGCCCGTCGCTGATGATGACCTTGCCGGTCAGGTAGCGACCGACCGTGACCGTATGCAATTGCGCCCGGCCCTCGCCATCCACCAGCCACACGGCAGGTTCGCTGAGGTTCTTGGTCAACGCCGACCACGGCAACTCGACGGCAGTCTTGCCGGCGGACTTGGCGGTGGCGCTGACCACCGATCCCAGGCGCATGCCCTCGGGCAGGTTGTCGAGGGTGACCTTGACCTGCACCGTGCCGGTCTGGGCGGACACCGCCGGGGTGATCTCGCGCACCGTGCCGGTGGTCTTGATTGCCGGGTTATCCAGCAAGCTGATGGTAATCGCAGCGTCCGACGGCGGCTCGCTCAGCAGCGATTCGTAGATGTTGAAAACGGCGTCGCGCTCGCCATCCCGGGCCAGGCTGAAGATCGGCTCCGTGGCCTGCACCACCTGGCCGACCTCAGCCTGGCGCGCGGTAATGATGCCTGGCGCCTCGGCGATCAGCGCGGTATAGCTCAGTTGTTCACGGGCATTGGCCAACTGGGCCTGGGCCGCCGTCAGCGCGCTCTGGCTGCTGCGCAACTGCGCCTGGGCCGCGTCGTATTCACTCTGGCTGGTGTAGCCCTTGGGCAGGAGTTTCTGCTGGCGCACGAACGCCGCCGCGCTCTGCTTGACCCGCGCCTGTTCGGCGGCCACCTGGGCCTCGGCGGAATCGACATTGGTCTGCAAGTCGCGAGGATCGAGCCGGGCCAGTACCTGCCGGGCCGAGACCCGGTCACCGACATCGACCTTGCGCTCGATGATCTTGCCGCCCACGCGAAACGACAGATCGGCCTGCACCCGCGCCTGGACATCACCGGTAAGCGTTACCGAGGCGGCGTATTCGCTGGGCGTGGCTTGCTGTATGAACACCCTGGGCAAGGCTTTTTCCTCGGGCTTCTTGTCACCGCATCCCGCCAACAACGCACACACGCCCAAGCCAACAATCAATTTGATTCCAGGACCAGCCATGCAGACTCCTTTACGTTGTACGGACGTACCAGTGACGATACGACTGTGAGCTTAGAACAGGGTTCACTGAATGCACGGCAATGAGGCAGACTCGTCTCTGACATCCATGCAAGAAAAGGAATTCGCATGCTCAAGACCCTGGCGGTGGCCAACTACCGGTCCATCAATAAGTTGGTCATTCCCCTGGGCCGACTGAACCTGATCACCGGGCCCAACGGCAGTGGCAAATCCAATCTGTATCGCGCCTTGCGCCTGCTCGCCGAGACGGCACAGGGCGGCGTGGTCAACGCGCTGGCCCGTGAAGGCGGACTGGACTCAACCTTCTGGGCCGGGCCGGAAGAAATCAGCCGACGCATGCGCAGCGGCGAAGTCCCTGTCCAAGCGATCGTGCGCCAGGGCACCAAGCGCCTGCGCCTTGGATTTGCCGGGGAAGATTTCAGCTATTCGATTTCACTGGGCCTGCCCGCGCCCAGCAGTTCGGCGTTTTCACTGGACCCTGAAATCAAGCGGGAATGCATCTGGGCCGGCCCAGTCTTTCGCCCCGCCAGCCTGTTGGTAGACCGTAACGGACCGATGGTCCGCGCTCGCGAAAGTCGCTCCTGGGATGTGTTGTCCCAACACACCCCGACCTTCGACAGCCTGTTCGACCAGGTCGGCAGCCTGCGGGCTTCGCCGGAAGTGTTGCAGATGCGCGAATTCATCCGCCGCTGGCGTTTCTACGACCACTTTCGCAGCGACGCCGACGCCCCGGTGCGCCAACCGCAACTGGGCACTCGCACCCCGGTGCTGCATCACGATGGACGCGACCTGGCCGCAGCGCTGCAAACGATCCTTGAAATAGGCGACTCCGAAGCCCTGCATGCCGCCATAGGCGATGCCTTTCCCGGCGCTCGATTGCACATCGACAAACTGCAGGGTGGACGTTTCGCCATCGCGTTCCAGCAACAGGGCCTGCTGCGGCCGTTGTCCGCCGCCGAACTGTCGGACGGGACCCTGCGCTATCTACTGCTGGTAGCCGCTTTGCTCACGCCGCGACCGCCCTCGCTGATGGTGCTCAACGAACCGGAGACCAGCCTGCACCCGGACCTGCTGCCGGCCTTGGCGCGATTGATTGTCCGCGCTTCGGCAGATTGCCAAGTGTGGGTCGTTTCCCATGCCATACGCCTGATCGCCGCATTGGAGCAGGATGAGCACTGCAATTGCATCGTATTGGCGAAGGAACTGGGACAGACCGCGATAGTCGGGCAACGGGCGCTGGATGAGCCAGCGTGGCATTGGCCGGACTAGCTGGGGCTGACGGCTTTGGCAAGCAGCGGGGCGCTGTTGAACGCATACCCGTGGCGAGGGAGCTTGCTCCCTCGCCACGGGTAACCGCGTTGGTCCCTAACAATCGCCAACATAAAAAACGCCGACGCTGCATAAGCCGTCGGCGTTGGGAACTGCGAAAAGGCTTACCGGGCGAATCAGAACGCCGGCAATACCGCGCCGCTGTATTTCTTCTCGATGAACGCCTTCACTTCCGGACTGGTCAGGGCCTTGGCGAGCTTCTGCATGGCGGGGCTGTCCTTGTTGTCGGGACGGGCCACCAGGAAGTTCACGTAAGGCGAATCCGCACCTTCGATGACCAGCGCATCTTTAGCCGGGTTGAGACCCGCCTCCAAGGCGTAGTTGGTGTTGATCATGTCCAGGTCAACCTGATCCAGCACGCGCGGCAGCATGGCCGATTCCAACTCCTTGAACTTGAAGTTCTTCGGGTTCTCGGCGATGTCTTTCGGCGTTGCCAGGGCGTTTTTCGGGTCCTTGAGTTTGATCAGGCCAGCCTTCTGCAGCAGGATCAAAGCGCGGCCGCTGTTGCTGCCTTCGTTAGGGATGGCGATGGTTGCGCCGTCCTTGAGCTCGGCCAGGCTCTTGACCTTTTTCGAGTAGCCGCCAAATGGTTCGACGTGCACGCCGATCACGGTCACCAGATTGGTGCCTTTGCCTTCGTTGAAGCTTTTGAGGTAAGGCAGGGTCTGGAAGTAGTTGGCGTCCAGGCGCTTCTGATCAACCTGTACGTTGGGTTGGACGTAGTCGGTGAACACCTTGATTTCCAGATCCACGCCTTCTTTGGCCAGGGCCGGCTTGATCAGCTCGAGAATTTCAGCGTGGGGCACCGGCGTGGCCGCGACAACCAGTTTCTCCGCCGCCTGGGCCAGGCCCGAGGTCAGGGCTGCCGCCAATGCGGTGAACAACAGAACCTTTTTCATGCAGTGTCCTTATCGAATATCACTGTCGTCATGGACGACGGCCAACGTGGGAGTGCCAGCGAAGTGCTATCGCTGGCGTGATGCGGAAGATACCGACATTTTTTATGCCTTAACAATATCTTTTATTCAAGTTCATATTCATTTTGCTCATATAGGAAAAATTGCCCTTGGCGGTGTTTCCTCTAAAGCTTTTGATCCAATTGAGTGATCAGCGCCGTCAGAGCCGCGCGCTCGGCTTCCGAGCCCTGCGCAATGACGTGGGATATCTGCTGGTCAATCAGCTCCAGGCTCGAAAGCTGGGGCGGCAGATTCAAGTGCTCCGGTAAAATCTCTTTCCCGGTGCTGACCAGCAACGCGAAGTGAATGACGTTTTCCAGTTCGCGGGTATTGCCCGGCCAACTGTGCCGTTCAAGTGCCTGTTGCGCTGCTTCGCTGATCAGCGGCACCGTCAGGCCCAAGCGCTGGCTGTAAATGCCCAGGAAGTACTCGGCCAGGGACAGGATATCGCCCACTCGCTCACGCAGGGCCGGCAATTCGAGCCGCCCTTCACCCAGGTAGTGATAAAGCCGGTCGTGGAATTTCCCGGCAGCCACTGCTTGCGCCAGGTCGATGCTGGTGGCCGCGACCAAGCGCACATCCACGGGGCTCGGCTGGTGGGCGCCGACGCGGGTGACTTCGTGATTTTCCAGCGCGGCCAGCAACTTGATCTGAATCGGCAGCGGCAAGTCACCGATCTCGTCCAAGTACAACGTGCCGCCATTGGCCGAGCCGAACCACCCTGCCCGGCTACTGGCCGACCCGCTATGGCTGCCGGCGGCATAACCGAACAATTCGGCGTCGGCATAAGTCGGGCTGATAGCCCCGCAGTTGACCGAGACAAACAGCCCGGCGCGATCGCTTTCACGGTGGATGTGCCGGGCCAGCAGTTCTTTGCCGGTACCGGTCTCGCCACGAATCAACACCGAGACCGAGCGCGGCGCCAATTCTTCCAGTTCCTGGCGCAACTGCCGTGAACGCGGGTCGACGAACACCAGCGCCTTGGCGCGGATACTCAGGGGGCTTTTTTCCGCATCGGGAAAGGTCAGCAAGGGCTGACCGACGGTTTCATGCAGGCTCATGGCAGGCTCCCGCCCCAAACCGCCGGGAGACGGGGGGCGCTAAAAATTCAGGCGCGACGCAGGGCGTGGTACTCCATGCGGCTTTGCAAGCGGTAGAGATAAGCGAAGCCCTGCTCCCAGCGCTGGTGGCCGGACTTCACGTTGATGTGCCCCGCTCCGGCCAGGATGCCGGCCTCGGCTCCCCAATTGCGCGCCAGCTCCACAGCACGCGCGGCACTCACCGCTGCGTCATTGTCGGAGCTGACCACTTGGCTGGGGAACGGCAGCAGATCGGTAGGAATCGGCGCAAAATTACGCAGCGCCGGCGCACAGGCCGGCCGCTCCACATCCGCTGGCGCCACCAGCAACGCCCCACGAATCTGCCGCAGCAATTGCACCGGCGCAGTGGCCGCCCAATGCGCGACCGTAATGCAACCCAGGCTGTGGGCAATGAGAATCACCGGCGTGTTGTCGGCCGCAATGGCCTCGGCCAACGCGGCGACCCAGTCTTCACGCCGAGGCGTCAGCCAGTCGGCCTGCTCGACCCGGGCACTATTGGGCAGGCTGTTCTGCCAATGGGTCTGCCAATGATTTTCCGGCGATCCTTGCCAGCCCGGCACAATCAGGTAGCGAATCGATTCGTTGCGCATGGGTTGCTCTCCCGCGTGTCTGTTCCCGGACGAGTATAAGGAGGAGAGTTATATTATTTAAGGAATAAGAAGCTATTTATTAATTCGATACAGGAATAACGAATTTCAAGGACAGGAACTCACTCGATGCGTCCCTTACGCAACAGCACGTCGAGCTGATCCACCACCAACGCCCAGTCCGCGTCTTCAAGAATCTCGTCGCGCAGCAATTGCCGCTGGCCCTCGCTCCAGAAAAACGCATCGGCCAGGTGAAGTTCGGGTTTGAGCGGCGAGTGACTGGCGATGAACTGATCGATGCTGACGGCATCGTCAGCCAGGCCGAGTTGTTTGAATAACGCGGGCAGCGTATGGACTGGGGATTCCATGTAGCACTCCTGAGCATGAACGGATGGCAGGGCTCTATTCCTGCAGTCTAGTCGCTGGGAGCCGAGCACACCGTGGCGAGGGAGCTTGCTCCCGCTGGACTGCGCAGCAGTCCCAAATCCTGGCGCCTCGGTGTGTCAGGCAGATCGCATTCAAATTGTTTGCGATCGCTACGCAACCGAGCGGGAGCAAGCTCCCTCGCCACGGGTTCGGTGATCGACAGATCATCGCGCGGCCTAATCCACCAACCTCAACACCCCATCGCAATACACCACCTCGCGACCGACCCACCCCACATCCACCTGAGGCAGCACCGCCGAAGGTTTACGCAACTCACGCAGCAGCGTCGAGCCGTGGGACAGGCGGCCGCCCATGCGCGCGATCACCGCGCGGGCGCTTTGGTAGTGGGCGTGGCGGCCAGGGTCCAGGGTGTCTTCCAACAGGATGTGCTCACCCAAAATACCTTGGGCCTGGCCCGGGTAGATCAGGAAGCCGCTCGCCTGTTCGGTGCCTTCGCGACCGTCCTGCCAGAAGCTGCCGTCGCGGCTGCGGATGTTCGGGTGAGGTGCAAACCAATGCTCGCGGTCGGCGCTTGGCATGGCGTGGTGCAGACGGAAAAAGATCCGCATCAGGTTGTCGCGATACCATTCGCGCACCTGCAAGTAGTAACCGCGCAACCCAGGCAGGCCGGCCCCATGAGCCAGGCGAATCGCCAACGGCCATAGTGGGAATGCCTGCAATGGCAGCGCGCTGGGCTCCGGGCGTGGCGTCGCCGGATCGGTTTCCCACGGCAGGCGATGGGGGCTGTGTTCGAGATTGTCATAAGCGGTCGGTGGCCGTCCCAGCCAATCGCCTCCACTGCTGGCCAAGGCGCTGGCGATGCACAGGTTGCCCTGCACCACGAACACGTAGAAGCGGGTAAACCAGTCGGCCAGTTGCTGGCCGTCTGCGCCCTGTCCGATCAGTTCGTGCAGCTCGCGATCAAAGCGTCGCAAACCGTTTTCCAGCGTCGGCAAATGCCCGCGGGCGATGCGTTGCATGCGCCGGAACAATGGCAGCGAACGCAGCAGGCGCAGTGGCCGCCAAGGCAGGCGCGGTGTCGCGCCGCCGACCTCGCCGGCATAGCTGCTGGCGCTGACGCCCCAGTCGGCCAACCGGGCGAGAAACAAGTCATTGTTGATATACGAAGCGCCGCCAAACACCGCCGTGAAGGGCTCGTTGTCCTGCAAAACCCGCGGGTCCCAACGCGCCATGATTGCCGGAATGCTCGACGCCGCACGGCGCTGGGCGTACTCCACCAACACACTCGGTTGCGGCGGCAGGATCTCGGCGATATTGGCGGCGGTCAGGTGCCGGCGCCAGCCGTAGTCGCTGATCGGCCGGTACTGCAGCAGCCACAGTTGGGTGCCGTCCCAGGCCCATTCGACATCGCCGGGCACGTAGTGAAAGACCCGCAGTACGCCTTGGAGAAACCGCCACAGCGCATCGGCGGTCAGGCCGTGGACTGGTTTGAACGAGCCGCTGTTCCATGACTCGCCGAGACGGGAAATAACCGCGCGCTCGGGGCTCACCTGGCCGTCGGCCAACGATTCCAGATGACCTTCGACCCATTCCAATTCAACCGACAGGTGACGTACGAACGCGATCCCGGACAGCCGTGGCGTGATGAAACGCTGCACCACCACTTCTTCGACACCCGTCGCGCTCAACTCGGCAATCCGCGCCGGCACGTTGTGCGTCGGTTCGCGCAGGAACGTGGTGCTCAAGCCCGCATTCGCCGCATCGGCCTGATCTTCCCCATAACTGGAGGAACGCACCGCCCAGATAGCGTCCGGCTGGCCCTTCAGGAAACCTGGCAAGCGCGGATCATCACCGTCATTGAGCGACAGCGCCGCAGGCACCGGCTGCCCGGCCAGTGTCGCCAGACGCAAACGGCCGCCCTTGGTGTGCGCGACGAAGCCACGCTCGCCCGACTCCAGCCACGCGGCGAATTCCGCCGGTGAGTCGATCCACGGATAATGGCCCCAGCCGGGTTTCAGGCTAATGGTCAAATCGGCACGGGCCAGAATGGCGGACCAGGCCGCCGCCTGCGCGACGCCCAACACTTTGTCCTGATCGCCCCAGACCAGTTCGATCGGGTCGCTGATCCACTCCAGCAAAGGCAGCGCCGTATCGGCACGCACCAGGTCCCAATGCGGCACAAAGGCCCGGCAGCGGGCGTAGCCGGCGCCCATGCGTTGGTACTGCGCGGGCGTCCAGGCCTGGCTGGAAAACTTGTGGGCAAACAACGTCGGCTTGTTTGCCAGCAGCCAGTGAATGGTCTTGCGAATCGGCAGCGGCGACATCAATGCTGGCAGTCGCCGCTGCCACAAAAATGCGCCCACCGGCGCCAGCAACACACTGCGGCAAAAGTGTCCCGGCTGACGTTGCAAGGCGTGTAGCACCAGCAAGGCGTTCACTCCGACCGCCATGATCGCGCTGCCCCGGACCGTCGCCGCCAGCAACGCTTGGGCGTAGGCCGGCAAATCTTCGCAAGGGGCTTGGGGATTGTTGCCGAAACCGGGCAGCTCCAGCGGCACCACGTCGTAGCGTTGAAAGTGCGGCAACGCATCCTCCCACCAATCGGCGGCGCTGCCGTTACCGGCCAGCAGATACATCCGGGGCTTGTCCATGGACGATCCTCAGGCCAGGTCGCGCAGGGCAGCGTCGAGCGTGGGGTAACGGAACGTATAGCCGGCCTCCACGAGGCGGTTGGGCACCACGCGCTGGCCGTCGAAAAACAGCTGGGCCATCTCGCCGGCCAGGGCACGCACCGGCGCGGCGGGAATGTGCAACCACACCGGACGCTTGAGCACCTTGCCGACGCGTTCGGCGAAAAGCGCCTGGCTGACCGTTTCCGGCGCGACCAGGTTGTAGGTTCCGCTCAGGCTTTCGTCGTCGAAGGCTCGGGCGATCACTTGGATCACGTCGTCGCGGTGCACCCAGCTCATGATCTGCTTACCGTCGCCCATCCGCCCGCCGAACCCCAGGCGAAACGGAATCAGCAACGGCAGCAACGCACCGCCCGGACCGAACACCACGCCCAGGCGCATCACCACCTGGCGCACGCCCAGTTCCGTGGCCGGCCGGGCCGAGGCTTCCCAGCGCACACAGAGTTCGGCCATGAAACCATCGCCCTGGACGGCACTTTCATCAAGGCTTTCGCTGGCGTCACGCATGCCGTAAAAACCGACGGCCGAGGCCTGTATCCACAACGCCGGTTTGTGCCGGGCGTTTTTCAACCAGGTCATCAAGGCTTCGGTGGTGTTGACCCGGCTGGCGATGAGTTGCGCCTGACGCTTGGGGCTCCAGCGCGGCCCAGCCACCGGCGCACCCGCCAGATTGATCACCACATCGAAGCTTTCATCATGGCCCAGCTTGCCCAGAGAACGCAGGCAGCGGGCACGGCCGTCAAACAGGTAGGCCGCTTTTAGCGGATCGCGGGCCAGCACGCTAACGGTGTGTCCTGCGTCGAGCAGTTGATTGACCAGGGTCTCGCCGATAAAACCGGTGCCCCCCGTGACTAGCACTCGCCTATAAGTGCCACCGGCAAACGGGTTGGCGGGCGTGCCCGCGCGTTGCATGCGCAGGGCCGCCAAGCCGTCGCGAATTCCCGAGGCAGTGACCCCGATGGCGAACAGAGTCAGAAGCCAGCCGCGCCAGCCGAGGTCGATCCCGCTCAGGCCGGTCGGCAGACTCGCCCACTGCGCCAGCTGCACCCCATACAGCGCGAAGAACGCCCCGCCATTGACCGCCAGCACCGTGTGCATGATGCGCTCGATGGCCGGCAGCTTGCGGCTACGGTCTTCGACCACGAAGTCCCACAGCGTCAAGCAAATCTCCAGGGCGAACAGCAGCGCAATGACGATCGCCCAGGTGCCTTCGAAAGCCAGATGCGCCATGCCCAGGAACAGGATTCCGTAGAAGCACGAGCGCAAGGCGTGGATCGACAGCTCCAGCCGCGCACTGTGGCGATAGGGCAAGGCGACGGTGAGTTCGTGGTGATACAAGGTGTCCAGCGCACCGAGGATGGCCTGTGCGATCAGCAGGGCGACGGCCCAGTCCAGCGGTGAAAAATCAACCATGGTTGGATGCACTCGGCGCGTTGTCAGTCAGGGAAGTGCGGCAATCGTGGCGATAGAGCCAGAACAGCGGCGGCAGTAAAACGAGCAGTGCGAAGCTGTCGAACCACAGGTGCGACCAGACTCGGGCTTGGGCGGAAACCAGCATGTCCTGGGGCGCCCACAGCAAGATGCCGACAATCAGCCAGCCCCAAGGCATTGCATTTTTGAATCGATTGCCGATGTGCACGAGGGCAAGCATGTAAAGCGCATAGCTCTGCAACGTGGCGCCGAACAAGGCCAGCCACCAGACTTGTTGCGCGCGGGCCGTAGCGGGCACGGCATTGATGCCCCAGAACGCCTGTTCGATGGTGTTCAGATAGCCGTCGAGCAAGCCGGAGTGACCGGCCCACGTCAGCGTGAGGCCGGCGAGCAGATGCGCCACGGCCGCCGCGTATAACCAAACGACCAGGGCTTTGCGAAGAGGGCTGTGGGGGGTTGGCATTCCATGTCCTGAAGGCTTGCTTGAGGGCGGCCAGTCTAAAGGAAATGGAAGGAGATTTACTGGGCTGATGGGCTGGCAGCGATAAATAAAATCCGCCGTCTGGAGCACTTGAAACCTGAGCCGAATACCGTTGTGGCGAAGGAGCTTGCTCCCAGCATTCCTTCAGGCACACCGCATCGCCCGATTTTACGACTGCTGCGCAGCCGAGCGGGAGCAAGCTCCCTCGCCACAGGTTTGGTGTGCTGCTTACTTACAGCAGCGTCCTAGGAGATTTCCTTCGAGTTGCGGCGATGTTGGTGAACTTGTCCGGCTAGGGGCTCACCGCTAGTCTGGGTTTGTCACTGAAAAAACGGTGACACGGACGTGCAAGTCCGAAATATCTGTTTAGGGCGAAACAGCCCATGCCATTCAGCGATCTCGGTTGGATTCGCTGTGTAGCAAAGGCTCCTTACTAGTCGTTTAGGAGTTCCCAATGACAACAGCAGAAACGAAGCGTACTTCACCCAGCCCCAGCACTCTCGACGAAGCCGCCCAACGCGCCCTCGACTACTACCTCAACCCCAAACCGACCGATGCAGCCTCAGGAAAATCCCAAACCGCCCAACTCTTCATGGTCGCCCCGGACATCGACACCGAAACCCTGCTGGCCAATGCCTCCGAAGACCTGCTGTCCATCAGCGCCATCGCCGCCGACCTGTCTGATGACATCGACGGCTCACGCCGCAGCGTGATCCTGGCGATCAGTCGAATGGCCGATGGGGTGCATTTGCTGGTGGAGCGGGAGATGGATCGGTTGGAGGTTCAAGCATCAGGTTGAGAGGTCACCCCAAACCCCGTGGCGAGGGAGCTTGCTCCCGCTGGCCTGCGAAGCAGGCCCCAGCATTCCTTCAGGCAGACCGCATTGCCCGGTTTGCGACTGCTGCGCAGCCGAGCGGGAGCAAGCTCCCTCGCCACGGGGTAGTGTTCAAGCGCGGCTTACCGCTGCATCCCCCAGCGCTTCACCGTCACCCGCTCCAAACTGTCGAACACCAGGTTCTCCACCAGCAACCCGATGAGGATCACCACCGCCAACCCGGCAAACACCTTGTCGGTGTAAAGCTCATTGCGATTCTGGAAGATGTACCAGCCCAGGCCGCCCTTGCCGCTGGTGGCGCCGAACACCAGTTCGGCGGCGATCAGGGTGCGCCAGGCGAAAGCCCAGCCGATTTTCAGCCCGGCGAGGATCGACGGCAGCGCCGCCGGGATCAGGATGAACAAGACAAAGCGCAGGCCTTTGAGCCCGTAGTTGCGCCCGGCCATGCGCAGCGTTTCCGACACGCCAAGAAACCCCGCGTACATGTTCAACGCCAGCGCCCACAGCACCGAATGCACCAGCACGAAAATCAGGCTGTTCTGCCCCAGGCCGAACCACAGCAGCGCCAATGGCAACAGGGCAATGGCCGGCAGCGGATTGAACATCGACGTCAGGGTGCTGAGCAGGTCGCGACCCAACTGCGTCGACACCGCCAGTGTGGTCAGGCCAAACGCCAGGACGATGCCCAGCAAATAGCCCTTGAGCAGCACCACCAGGGAAATCCAGACCTTGCCCAGCAGCTCACCGCTGAGCATACCGTCGTACAACGCGCTGGCGGTCTGCAGGAAGCTCGGCAGCAGCAGGTCATTGTTCTGGTAACGCGCCACGCCCTCCCACAGCAGCGCCAGCACAATCAGGATCAGACTTTTACGCAGCCAACCCTGTTGCCAGAGGCGCTGGCCCAGGGGCAATTCCCGCTCCAGCGGCACATGGGTCAGCGGTTGCAGGTCGACTTCGTATTCTTCGCGCACAGGCGATAACTGGCTCATCAAACGTTCCCCTCAATACGCGATACGAATGTCGGCAAAACCCAGCTCGCGTTCGGCATCCGGTGACTGGCCTTGTTCGAACAGCAGCGAATGAATCCGCCGCGCCGTGTGCTGGAACCCCACGCCGCCGAGGCTGTGCAGATCATATTGATGGCTGTGGATTTCCGCCCGGACCCGCCCCGGATGCGGTGACAGCAGCAGGATGCGATTGCCCACCACCAGCGCTTCCTCGATGGAGTGAGTGACAAACAGCAGGGTGAAACGCACCTCCTCCCAGAGCAGCAGCAATTCTTCCTGCATCTTTCGTCGGGTCAGGGCATCGAGGGCGGCGAAGGGCTCGTCCATCAACAGGATTTTCGGCTGCATCGCCAATGCCCGAGCAATGGCGACGCGGGCCTTCATGCCACCGGACAACGTGTGAGGATAAGCATCGACAAACGCCGCCAGCCCTACTTTGTCGAGGTAATGCAGGGCCCGCTCCTCGGCCTCGCGACGCTTGAGCGTGCCCGACGCCAGCAGCGCGAACATCACGTTCTGCTTGACGGTTTTCCACGGCGGCAGTTGGTCGAACTCCTGGAACACCACGATCCGGTCCGGCCCCGGCGCGCTGACGGTTTGGCCTTGCAGCCGAATCTCGCCTTCGCACGGTGCGATGAAACCACCAATAGCCTTGAGCAGCGTGGACTTGCCGCACCCGGACGGGCCGAGCAATACAAAACGGTCCGCCGGGTCGATTTCAAAACTCACCTGGTGGGTGGCCCGCACCACCCGCTGTGGGGTGCGGTACTCCAGGCTGACGTTATCCACCGACAACAATGCCACGTCGGTGCGGGTGGCGTTGCTGGCCGCGTGGCCTTGCAATGGCGCGTTCATGACAATCAGCTCCCCTGCAACGGTTTGGCGTCCTGGAAGAAGTAGTCTTCCCACGACGCCGGCTTGTTCTTGATGGCGCCGACGCGATAGAGGAATTCCGCCAACGGGTAGGTGTTTTTCGGGGTGACGGTGAATTCGATCTGCGGGTTGTCGATGATCTTCAGCAGGGTCGCCCGATCGATCTTGGCCTTGGTCACCCGCAGGTAGGTGTCCGCCGCCGCGCCTTTGTCCTTCTGGGCAAAGTCGGCCGCTTCGGTCAGCGCCTCGACGAAGGCCTTGTAGGTCTTCGGATTTTCCTCGCGGAATTTCTCGGTGGCGAACAGCACCGTGGGCGAGTTTGGCCCGAGCACGTCATAAGAATTGAGCACCACGTGGACGCTGGGGTTTTGCAGGGCCTGGTCCTGGAACGGCGGGTTGGAAAAATGCCCGGTCAACTCGGTGCCGCCAGCAATCAACGCCGCCGTGGCGTCCGGGTGCGGTACCGCCAGGGTGTACTTGTCGAGGCGATTGAAGTCCTTGTCGCCCCACTGCTTGGCGGCGGCGTATTGCAGGAAACGCGACTGCACCGAAACACCCACCGCCGGCACCGCGATGCGGTCCTTCTCGGTGAAGTCGGCGATGGTCTTGACGTTCGGATTGTTGCTCAACAGGTAATAGGGGAAGTTGCCCAGGGACGCCACGGCCTTGACGTTCTGCTTGCCACGGGTGCGGTCCCACACCGTCAACAACGGCCCGACGCCGGCCCCGGCAATGTCGATGGAGCCCGACAGCAACGCATCGTTGACCGCCGCGCCGCCCGACAGTTGGGTCCAATCGACCTTGATGTCGATGCCCTGCTCCTTGCCGTGCTTCTCGATCAACTGCTGGTCGCGGACCACGTTCAGCAACAGGTAAACGATGCCGAACTGCTCGGCGATGCGAATCTCGCCCTCGGCGTGGGCGCTGGCGGGCGCGACCAAGCCGCCGGCGAGCAAACTGAACCCAAGCCCGATGGCGGCGGCCAACGGTGCAAAAGCAATGCGTTTGGACATGATGAGTCTCCGGGCTTTTTGCGCACAGCGCAGCCGATCAGAAAGGGGCGTCGCCCTGGATAGTGGTGCGATACAACTTGCGGCGCAGATGGCTCGGGCAGCCGGCGGCCAAATGAATCAGCGAACGGTTGTCCCAGAACACCAGGTCGTGGGGCTGCCATTGATGCCGATAGATGTTCTGCGGCAGCACGCTGTGGGCATACAGCTGCGTCAGGATGGCTTTGCTCTCATCCTCCGGCAGGCCGACGATGCGAGTGGTGAAGCCTTCGCTGACGAACAACGCCTTGCGCCCGGTTTCTGGGTGAGTACGGACGATGGGATGCACGACTTCAGCAACCTGGGCCAGTTGCTCCGGCGTCAACGTCGGGCGCCAGTTGCCTTCGAATTTGGTCTCGCTGTAGCGCGCCGTGTAGGAGTGCGCCGCCGAACGGCCTTCCACCGCTTTACGCAGCGCTTCGGGCAGACCGTCCCAGGCCTTGTGCATGTCGGCGAACAGCGTGTCGCCGCCTTCGCTCGGCAGCTCCTGGGCGTGGAGCATCGAGCCGAGGCTGGGCAGTTCTTTATAGGAGAGGTCCGAGTGCCAGAATTTGCCGGCGTCCCCCAAGCCGATGGATTGGCCGTTCTCGACGATGTTGGAGACGATGAGAATCTCCGGGTGCCCGGCTAGCAAGAACTGCTTGAGCACATGGATTTGCAACACGCCAAAACGGCGGCTGAAGGCGATCTGTTGTTCGGGGGTGATGCGCTGATCGCGGAAGACCACGACGTGATAGTCCAGGTGGGCGCGGTGGATGCGGGCGAAATCCTGGTCGTTGATCGGCTGGGACAGGTCCAGGCCGACGATCTCGGCACCGACCGCATCGCTGAATGGACGAACTTCGAACGACTGCGGCGCGAAGTCCGCGGCATTTGAATCTGGAGAAAAAGAGACGGCTGGCATACATCACTCCCACGCACGGCGCGCTTGAATAGGCGCGCAATCGATCAAAACTCACGGGGTCACCGTGTTGGTTTGTGTCGTGCGGCGCGCCGATTGGTCGGCAGGTACGCAGGGGGATGACTTTAAGGGTATAAGAAGTTTAATTTAAATACTGAAAATGCATAACCATATGGCAGAAGCCGTGGGAGCAACTCTGATCCTGTGGGATTTCAAGAACACCACGGTCCTGTGGCGAGGGAGCTTGCTCCCGCTGGGGCGCGCAGCGGCCCCAAAAATAGCGATGAGCGCTGCGCACTGGAGCGCCAGCCCGGTCAAGCGGGAGCAAGCTCCCTCGCCACAAAAGCTACCAAGCCACAGAATAATCAACTACTCGGCATTAGCGCTCGTGCAATGCCTCGGCCCGGGCCTTGATGATTGGCTTGAGCAGGTAGCTCAGCACGGTCTTCTTGCCGGTGATGATGTCCACCGACGCCACCATCCCAGGAATGATCAGCAAGGGCTTTTCAGGCGTGCCAAGGTGGCTGCGCTCAGTGCGCAGCTTGATGATGTAATAAGTGGTTTTCTTGTCTTCATCGGTGATGGTGTCGGCGCCGATCTGTTCCAGCTTGGCTTTCATCCCACCGTAGATGGTGTAGTCGTACGCGGTGAATTTCACCGTGGCGTCCTGGCCGGGGTGCAGGAAGGCGATGTCCTGGGGACGGATTTTCGCTTCCACCAGAATCGTGTCATCCAGCGGCACGATTTCCACCAGGTCGCTGCCCGGCTGGATGACGCCGCCAATGGTGTTCACCAGCAACTTGTTGACAATGCCCCGCACCGGCGATGTCACCAACGTACGGCTCACACGGTCTTCCAAGGCCTTGCCGGTGGCCTGGGCCTTGTTCAGGTCTGTGCGTGTTTCGTTGAGCTGGGTCAGGGCATCGCTGCGGAATTTGCCGCGGGTCTCGTCGATCTTGCGCTGCACTTCCTTGATCGCCGATTCGGCACGTGGAATCGCCAGCGTCGTCGCGTCCAGTTGCCCACGGGTTTCGACTTCGGCGCGCTTGAGCCGCAGCACTTCCACCGGCGATACCGCGCCTTGGGCCACCAGCGGCTCGGACATGTTGATTTCCTGGCGTTGCAGCGCCAGGCCGGAACGATATTGCGCCTGCTTGGAGACGAACTCGCGCAGTTCCTGCTGACGCTGGATCAACTGCTCCTGCAAGCCGCCGATTTCATCGTGCAACTGCTGGCGACGGCTGATGTACAACGACTCTTCACTCGCCGCCTGGCCCGGAACGGCCTTGAGCACGTCGGCCGGGAATTTCAGCGGCCGGTCATCGACCTCGGCACTCAGGCGCTCGACCCGCAACAGCATGGACAGGCGATCCGCCTCGGTTTCGCCGACGTTGGAGACAAACCGCGTATCGTCCAGGCGAATCAGCGGCGCGCCGGCTTCGACGATCTGCCCTTCCTTGACGAACAGCTCAGCGACGATACCGCCTTCAAGGTTCTGGATCTTCTGGATCTTGGACGATGGGACCGCCTTACCGTCGCCCTTGGTGACTTCATCGATCACGGCGAAGTTGGCCCACAGCGCCAGGAACACAAAGAAGCCGATGATGCCCCAGATCGTCAGTCGCACCACGCGCGGGGCATCTTCGATCAGTGCTTTGTTGACCTCGGGCAGCGGTTGGCCGTGCAGTGAGTCGGAACCTTTGAAATACCGGCCGACAGCGCCCCTGAAACCTGATTTAAGCAACACTGATCTGCCCCTTCTTCAACGCTTCCATCACGGCGGCCTTCGGACCGTCGGCCAGGATCTGCCCGCGATCGACCACCAACAGGCGGTCCACCAGCGACAGCAACGAGGCCCGGTGCGTCACCAACAACACTGTCTTGTTTTCCACCACAGCGGCCAGCCGCTGTTTCAAGCGCTCTTCACCGGTGTTGTCCATGGCGCTGGTGGGCTCGTCCAGCAGCAGGATCGGCGGATTAAGCAGCAGCGCCCGAGCCAGGGCGACGTTCTGGCGCTGACCGCCGGACAGGTTTTGCCCGCGTTCGCCGACTTGCAGCTCATAGCCCTGCGGATGCAGGCGGGCGAACTCATGCACACCCGCGAGTTCGGCGGCCTGGAGCACCAGCTCGTCTTCGACGTAACGGGCGCCGGAGGTCAGGTTGTCGCGCAGGGTCCCGGCCAGCAGCTGGATGTCCTGCGGCACGTAGCCGATGTTGTAGCGCAGTTCGCTGACGTCGATCTGGCGGATGTCCACGCCATCCACCAGCAACGCGCCGTCGTCCGGCTGATACAGGCCCACCAGCAATTTGGCCAGAGAGCTCTTGCCCGAGCCGCTGCGGCCGATGATGCCGATCTTTTCGCCCGGCTTGATCACCAGGTTGATGTTTTTCAACGCGGCGTTCTGCTGGTTCGGGTAAGTGAAATTCAACTGGCGACATTCAATGGCACCCTGCAAGACCTTGCGACTCAGTGGGCGTTCTTCGAAATTGCGCTCCTGAGGCAGCTCCATCATCTGGTCGACCGAAGTCATCGTCACCCGTGCCTGCTGATAACGAGTCAGCAGGCCCGACAGCGAGGCCAATGGGCTCAGGGCGCGCCCACTGAGCATGTAGCAGGCGATCAGCCCGCCCATGCTCAGGTTACCGGCGATGATCTGGTAGACACCGAAGACGATCATGATCACGCCGGCCAGTTGCTGGATCAGCAAGGTGATGTTCATCGCCAGGCCGGACAGCATTTTCACCCGCAGTTCGAGGCGGCTGAGGGTGCCGATGGTCTGCTCCCATTGGTATTGGCGTTCGCTCTCGGCGTTGTTGACCTTGACTGCGTCCAGACCGGCAAGGGTTTCGATCAGGCTGGACTGGCGCTCGGCACCCAGGGCCATGGTGCGTTCCATGGTTGCAACCAGGGGCTTCTGCAGTGCGTAGCCGATCAACAGGGCAAGCGGAAAGGCCACCACCGGAATCCACACCAGGTGTCCGCCGAGGATTGCGATAACCATCAGGATCAACAGCGTGAACGGCAAGTCGATCAGGCTGGTCAGGGTCAGCGACGCGAGAAAGTCCCGCAGGCTCTGGAACTCATGGATGTTCTGGGCAAAGCTGCCGACCCGCGCCGGGCGATATTTCATCGCCATGCCGACGATGCGCTCGAACAGCGTCGCGGAAATGATCAAGTCGGTTTTCTTGCCCGCCAGGTCCAGGCAAAGGCTGCGCAGCATCTTCAGGATCAGGTCGAACACGTAGGCGCCGGTGATGCCGATCGCCAGCACCCACAAGGTCGATTCCGCCTGGTTGGGCACCACGCGGTCGTACACGTTCATCACGAACAATGGCGCGGCCATGGCAATGATGTTGATCAGCAGGCTGGCTGCGATGGCGTCGGCGTAAAGCCAGCGGGAACGCTTGAGGGTGTCACGAAACCACGAACGTGCCCGGGGAATGAGCGTGCCGTGGTTAACGTCAAATTTATGCTGCGGTTGGGCGAAGAAAACCTTGCCGCTGTAGTCGTCGGCCAGCAGTTCGCGACTGATGGTGACTTCGCCGCCATCACTTTCGCTGAGCAGCAGCCGCGCCTGATCGTCGCCCACCCAGCCCAGCAGCACCGCACTGCGGCCATCTTTAAGCAGCAACAACGCCGGCATGGCGATTGCCGGGATCTGTTCCAGCTTGCGTTGCAGCACCCGACCTTGCAAACCGGCACGGGCCGCAGCACGTGACAATAAGTCGACGCTCAGCCGCTGCTTGGGCAACGGCAGGCCGGTGGTGAGCATCGCCGCGCTAGCAGGCTTTTGGTGCAACATGCAGAGCGCCAGCAAACCATCCAACAGCGGGTCATCGTGCAGCGTGCGCGGGTCATGAACTAGTTCGACTGGACTGACTTCTGATTCCACGCTCGGCACTCTTTCGCTGAAAAACGGATGGATGACTCAATTCATCCCAGGCAATTGAACCTTGGGTTTCACGTCGTTCTGCACAACCGATGCCAACGGTGCGACCACCCCCTGGCTTTTCAGCAACTGGCCCATGGTTGCCTTGATCCGGTACTGGGTGAACAACTGCACATTCTTGATTTCTGCCAGGCGACGGGACGCGCTGAACAGCTCGTTTTCGCTGTCGAGCAAGTCGAGCAGGGTCCGCTCGCCGAGGCTGAATTGCTTTTGGTAGGCGGTGCGCACGTTAGCGCTGCGATCGACGTATTGCTGGGCGATCGGCACCTGGGCGTTGGCGTTGTTGAGCGCGTTCCAGGCCAGGCCCAACTCTTCATTCAACTGGCGCAGCGCGTTGTTGCGGATATCCAGCGCCTGGTTGGACAGGTAGGACTTGGACTCCAGGTCCGCCTTGTTGCTGCCGCCGGCGTACAGGTTGAAGCGCATGCGCAGCATGGCCTGCCATTCATTGTTGTGGCCGTTCTGGCCGTCCAGGTCGTTGTCGGCGGTGCGACCCAACTCGGCGTCGAAGCGTGGGTAGAAGCTCGACTTGGCGGCTTCGTACTGTTGCTCGGCGGCGGCGATGTCGGCTTCGGCCGAACGCAGCACCGGGCTGTTTTCCAGCATCTGGGCGCGGGCTTCGGTCAGGTTGGCCGGCAGCAACGCCAGAAAGTCGGCGGGACGCTCCAATTGGTCGGGCAATCGGCCGACGGCGCTGAGGTAGTTGGTCTCGGCGTCGGCCAGGTTGGTCTGTTCGGTGATCAGGTTGTTGCGAGCCTGGGCCATGCGCGCTTCAGCCTGGTCCAAGTCGGCACCGCTACCAACGCCGCGGGAGGTGCGCAGTTTGATCTGATCGAAAATGCGCTCGTGACTCTTGAGGTTTTCCTCGGCCAATCGTACGAACTCACGGCGGGTCAGCACGTCCAGGTAGACCTGGGCGACCGTCAGCCCGGTGCGCTCGGAGGCATCCAGCAGTGAATAGGCGCGGGCACTGACGTTGGCTTGTTGACGCCCTACTTCGCTGGACGTCGCAAAACCGTCAAAGACCATCTGCGACAACCGCAGGCTCGACTCGCTGCGGTTCAAGGTTTCCCAGTGATTATTGCTGCCCGAACGGGTGGTGACACTGTCGGTGCCTTCCCGGCCGTACCCGGCTGCAAGGTCCACTCTAGGCAGGTAGCCACCCTTGGCCGCCTTGAGCTGATAGTCAGCGGCCAGGCGACTGTTTACGCCTGCCTGAATTTCCGGATGAACATCCAACGCCTGTTGCATGGCCTGCGGCAAGGTTTGTGCTTGTACGAAACTGGCGGCGAGGGCGAAGGGTAAAGCCTTGAGCAGAAGCGAACGCATGGTTGGTTTTATTCCCGAAACTCTTGTCTTGAATCACAGCGAAACGTGGCGCTGCATCGAATGATGGCAACCGGAATGACCGTATGTCGGAAAGTCCAAAACAGGGGCTGGAACACGCACCGAAAGAACAAGTCGCCGCTTAAATATCAATGTGACATTACAGGGGCGATTGTTTAGGATGGCCAGCATAAGGTCAATAGTTTGGCAGTAACAAAATCGGCCGAAATGACGGTCAAAAAATTGTCATTTACAGGCGTCAAAAACTTTTCCAAATCGTAAATATGAACGTCCAGACCGCTTGGCCCTGAAGGCTATCGGGTCCATGGAAGTCTACTGAATGTGGTACCCGGAGAGTCTTCAATGAGCAGTGTTATTGCCGTTGTCAAAAGCATTGTTGGTCAGGTTTTCGCCGTATCCCCCGAGGGTATTCGGCGCGTACTCATTGAAGGCGATCGCCTGAGCGTTGGCGATCAGTTGGACACTGGGCCTGCTGGCGCCGTCACATTGGAGCTGGCCGATGGCCGCACGCTGGACCTGGGCCGCGATACCCAGTGGAGCGCCAGCGCCCCGGACTCTTCCACTGACCTTGAACAGGCTACCGCCCAAGCCGCGCCGTCTGTAGAAGAACTGCAACAAGCCATCGCCGCAGGCGTCGACCCGACGACGGCCCTGGAAGCCACCGCCGCTGGTCCAACCGCTGCCGGAACGGGCGGTGCCGCTGGTGGCGGCCACAGCTTCGTCGTGCTGGATGCCACGGCCGGCAGCGTCGATCCGACGATCGGCTTTCCGACCGAAGGTCTCGCTGCGGCTGCTGCCACCGATGACAACATCCTGGGCGGCGATACCACGGCCG
The DNA here is from genome assembly GCF_014268645.1 of Pseudomonas sp. SWRI154. Classification (NCBI taxonomy): domain Bacteria; kingdom Pseudomonadati; phylum Pseudomonadota; class Gammaproteobacteria; order Pseudomonadales; family Pseudomonadaceae; genus Pseudomonas; species Pseudomonas sp. SWRI154. Next base: position 1,011 of record NZ_JABWQW010000018.1, on the reverse strand, counting down.
ACACGACCGCCAACGCCGTGCTCAATGCAACGATGACCCTGAGCGCCACGCCGACCCTGACCGAGGCCGGCGGAGTGCTGGTCTACACCGCGACCGTCACCCAGGCGCCGTTGACCAACCTGACCGTGACCCTGTCCAACGGTGCCGTCATCGTGATCCCGGCCGGGCAACTGACCGGCAGCGTCAACGTGCCGCTCGCACCGAACGACACCGTCTACAACGACCCAAGCCAGATCAGCGTCACCGTCACCGGCACCACTGGCGGCAGCGGCATCGCCGTGACCGTGCCGACTACGCCAGCCGTGACCCAGATCACCGACACCGTCGACACCACGACCGTCACCTTAAGCGCAGGCAACACCGTTACCGAAGGCGGGCAGATCACTTACACCGCCACGCTGACCAATCCGGCTCAGACTCCAGTGACGGTTACCCTGAGCAACGGCTCGGTCATCACTATCGCGGCTGGCCAGACTACCGGCACCGTAAACGTCGATACCCCGGCCAACGACGTCTACAACAATGGCAGCACTGTCAGCACGACAATTACTGGCGCAACCGGCGGTAACTTTGAAAACCTGGTGCCGAGCACTGCGCCTGCGGTCACCACGATTACCGACTCGGTAGATACCACTACCGTGACGCTGACTGCCACGCCGAGCGTGAACGAAAACGGCACGATCACCTACACCGCTACTTTGACCGGTGCTGACGGCAAACCCGTCACCGCTCAGAACGGTCCGGTCACCGTGACTTTGGACAGTGGCAAAACCATTACCATCGCAGCCGGCGCAAGCTCGGGCGTGCTCGACGTAGCCGTTGGCAACGACGTGTACCAAGGTCCAACCACCGTGACCGAGTCGATTGCCTTGGCATCGGGCGGCAACCTCGAAGCTATCGCACCGAACACCACTCCGGTTAGCACCATCGTCAGCGATGTCGATGACACCACCACCGTGACGTTGACCGCCACACCAACCGTGAACGAAAACGGCACGATCACCTACACCG
>NZ_JABWQW010000017.1:0-115934 GCF_014268645.1 Pseudomonas sp. SWRI154 | reverse complement strand
TGAAACGATGCATCGCCGATGGTAGTGTGGGGTTTCCCCATGTGAGAGTAGGTCATCGTCAAGATTAAATTCCGAAACCCCTATCTGCTGATGCAGGTAGGGGTTTTGTTTTGCCTGCTATAAAAAGCTATGAACGCTGATAAATTTGCACAGTTATTTTCGAGCTGGAGCACTAGAATAGCCCCAACTTAGTTGAGCCAGAGCGCTTTATGCCCGATCCGTCAGACATTGATAGGTTGTCAGATTTACCCCTGAGCGATCTGGTGGCGTGTCATGAATGCGACCTGTTGATGCGCAAGCCCCAGCTAGCCTATGGCGAAAAAGCCGAATGCCCTCGGTGCGGATACGAACTCTACGCTCACCGGCACAATGTGGTTGAGCGTAGCCTGGCCCTGGTGATCGCCGCTTTGCTGTTATTTGTGCCAGCGAACTTTTTACCCATCATGCAGCTCAATCTCCTCGGGCAATCCTCCGAAGACACCGTTTGGAGTGGCGTGGTCGGTTTGTTTGATACCGGTATGCAAGGCGTGTCCGTGGTGGTGTTCCTGTGCAGCATGGCTATTCCGTTGCTCAAGCTGCTTTGCCAGTTGATTGTCCTGCTGACTATTCGCTGGAATATCGGACGAAGCTACGGCCTTCTGTTGTATCGCATTTATCATCATTTAAGGGACTGGGGGATGCTCGAGGTTTATCTCATGGGCGTGCTGGTCGCTATCGTCAAGCTCGCAGACATGGCGGCGATTACCGTGGGGCTCGGCCTGGTGTGCTTTGTCAGTTTGTTGCTGGTTCAGGTCTGGCTGGAAGTGGTGATGTCACCCCATCAGATATGGCATGCGTTATCAGGAGAAGACGGCCATGCGAGCAATTGATGCGGGCATCCTGGTCTGTACCGAATGCCATCAATTGAATCGGCAGGACGCAGACGCTGGCAAGCAGACCTGTACCCGTTGCGGCGCACGAATCCACCCCCGTCGCCCCAACAGCCTCATGCGGACCTGGGCATTGTTGATCACCGCGGCAATTCTCTACATTCCTGCCAATATGCTGCCGATCATGACGATCAACTCGCTGGGCCAGGGAGCGCCAAGCACCATCATGGCCGGCGTGATCGAGTTGGTTCAGCATGGCATGATTCCCATCGCCGCAGTGGTGTTCGTCGCCAGTATCGTTGTACCCACCTTCAAGTTGGTGGGCATCGCCTTGTTGTTGTTTTCCGTGCAACGGCACCAACCCATGTCCGCGCGACAGCGCATCCTCATGTACCGCTTCATCGAGTTCATCGGCCGCTGGTCGATGCTGGATATTTTCGTAATCGCCATCTTGGTGGCAGTGGTGAATTTCGGGCGGCTCGCCAGTGTCGAAGCCGGTCTCGGCGCCATCGCCTTTGCCAGCGTAGTGATTTTGACAATGATTGCCGCAGTAACCTTCGATCCCCGACTGATTTGGGATAACACGGAGTCGGATGACGACCATGACTGATTTGCCTACTGCTAAAACCCGACCAGCTTCAAACTGGTCGGCCATCTGGGTACTGCCGTTGATTGCCTTGATCATCGGCGGATGGCTTGGTTGGCGGGCTTATAACGAGACCGGAATCGAGATCAACGTGCGTTTTGAAAGTGGCGAAGGCATTCAGGTCAGCAAGACTGAGGTCGTCTACAAAGGCATGACGGTCGGCAAGGTAAAGGCCCTCACGCTCGACGATGAAGGAAGCTCAAAGGGCGTCATCGCAACCATCGAAATGAACAAGGACGTCGAGCAATACCTCAAGACCGGAACGCGTTTCTGGTTGGTCAAGCCGAGCGTGACGCTGGCGGGGATCACTGGTCTGGAAACGCTGGTTTCAGGTAACTACGTAGCCATCAGCCCCGGCGAGGGTGAGTCGACCCGTAAATTCAAGGCATTGGCTGAGGAGCCGCCCCTGTCGGACGCCAAGCCGGGCCTGCACTTGACGATCAAGGCAGATCGACTGGGATCGCTGAGCCGTGGCAGCCCGGTGTTCTATAAACAGATTCAGGTGGGCCAGGTGAAAAGCTACCTGTTGTCCGAGGATCAGCGCACGGTAGAGATCAAGGTCTTCATTGAGCCCACCTACGCCAGCCTGGTCCGCAAACACACGCGGTTCTGGAATGCCAGCGGTATCAGCATCGATGCCAACCTCTCGGGCGTCAAGGTACGCAGCGAATCCCTGGCGAGTATCGTCGCGGGCGGTATTGCGTTTGCCACGCCAGAAAACCGCAAGGACAGTCCGCCTACGGACCCAAGCCTGCCGTTCCGCCTGTATGAGGATTTCGATGCTGCGGCTGCCGGGATTCGCGTCAAGGTCAAGCTCAGCGACTTCGAAGGATTGCAGGCCGGTCGTACGCCGGTGATGTACAAGGGCATCCAGGTCGGCAGCTTGAAAACCTTGAAAGTCGACCCGGACCTGTCCAGCGCCAGCGCCGAGCTGACTCTCGATCCGTTGGCCGAAGACTACCTGGTGGCGGGCGCCCAGTTCTGGGTGGTCAAGCCGTCGATTTCCCTGGCGGGTATCACTGGCCTCGAAGCACTGGTCAAGGGCAACTACATTGCCGTACGCCCGGGCGACAAGGGCGGCGCGCCGCAGCGCGAGTTCGAAGCCCGGGCGAAAGCGCCACCGCTGGATCTGCGCTCGCCCGGTCTGCACCTGGTCTTGTTGACTGAAAATCTCGGTTCGCTGGAGGTCGGCAGTCCGATCCTCTACAAGCAAGTCAAAGTCGGATCGGTCCAGAGCTACCAGTTTTCTCGTAAGAAAAAGCAACTGATCATCGGCGTGCACATCGAAAAGGAATACGAAGGGCTGGTAAACGGTTCGACGCGGTTCTGGAACGCAAGCGGCGTGACGCTCACGGGCGGTTTGACCGGTGGCATCCAGGTCAAGAGCGAATCTCTGCAAAGCCTGATGGCCGGGGGAATTGCCTTCGAAACGCCGGAGCCGAACGTACCGTTGAAACGGCGCATCCCACGGTTCCGTTTGCACGAGGATCGCGAAGCCGCGCAGCAGAAAGGGACGCTGGTGACGATCAAGGTTGATCGGGCCGATGGTTTGCGCAGCGGTACGCCGGTCCGTTTCAAGGGGCTGGACGTAGGCAAGATCGAGGACGTCGATCTCAGTGCCGATATGCAGTCGGTTTTGGTTACTGCGCGTATCACCGAAGTGCCGGAGCGTATTGCCCGTGTCGGTTCACTGTTCTGGGTGGTCAAGCCTGAGCTGGGCTTGATGAAAACATCCAACCTGGAAACCCTGGTGACCGGTCAGTACATTGAGGTGCAGCCAGCGGTAAAGAACCTGGGGCCGCAGAAAAACTTCGTGGCCCTTGCCGAACCGCCGGAAAGCGCGGTTCCCGAGGCTGGGTTGAGCCTGGTGCTGAGCGCGGCCCGCCGCGGTTCGCTGAAGGTCGGCGTTCCGGTAACTTATCGTGAGATTGCCGTGGGCAAGGTCACGGGCTACGAGCTGGGGCAAACGGCAGACCGGGTATTGATCCATATCCTGATCGAGCCCAAGTACGCGCCGTTGGTGCGCGGTGGTACGCGGTTCTGGAATACCAGTGGGTTCGGCCTGGATTTTGGCCTGTTCAAAGGCGCGACGGTGCGAACCGAGTCGCTGGAGACGCTGATTCAGGGCGGTATCGCTTTTGCCACGCCGGATGGCGAGCGGATGGGTAGCCCGGCACGACCGCAGCAGACGTTTGCGCTGTTCGATCAATTTGAGGATGAATGGCTGACCTGGGCGCCGAAGATCAAAATCAGCCAATAAGATTTTAAGGCATAGCTCCTTCGCCCAAGGTTTCACCTGACCACGAAAAAGGCCGCGATCCAATGGATCGCGGCCTTTTTCACATCCAGCTATTCAAAATATCAAACCGAATCCAGCTCCGGCTCATCGGCCTGGACGTTCAACGTGGCTTTCACCGCATCGTGACGACGGATGTATTTCCAGTCCGCTTCATCGATGTAGATACCGTTCGGGCCGCTGCCACCTTCCAGGTCGATGGCGACACTGGCGCAGACCTGCGGTTTCACGCTCGCCAGGATCGGCACGAACCCCAGTTGCAGGCTGGTTTCCAGCAGCGCCGCCTGGTTCTTCTCGTCGATGTCCGCCGCTTCGTCCAGGTAGTACGGCAGGCGCACGCGGCCGGCCTGTTCGCGGTCCATCAGGTGCAGCAACAAATACATGTTGGTCAGCGCCTTGATGGTCATGGTGGTGCCGTTGGACGCCGCACCGTCGATGTCGGTGTGAATCACCGGCTGGCCGTTGACCTTGGTGATCTCGAAGGCCAGCTCGAAAAGGTCCTTCAAACCGAGCTGGTTGTGGTTCGCCGCCACCAGCCGCGCCAGGTATTCCTTGGCTTCTTCGTTCTTGTTGTCCTGCTCGGCGCTCTGGCTGAGGTCGAACACCGACAACGTCTCGCCTTCTTCGTACTGGCCGGCGCTGTGGATGATCTGGTCGATGTGCTTGAGCGCTTCCTTGTTCGGTGCCAGGACGATACGGAAGCTCTGCAGGTTGGACACCTGGCGCTTGTTGATCTCGCGGTTGAACAGCGCCAGTTGATGCTCGAGGCTGTCGTAGTCGCTGCGGATATTGCGCAGGGTCCGGGCGATGTCGGTGACCGCTGCACGGCGGGCCTTGCCCAGGGTCAAGGCCTCGTCGGTGCGGTGGGCATAGGCGTTGATCAGCAGTTGCAGGCGTCGCTCCATGTCATCTTCGCTGTCGAACTTGGCCACGCCCTTGAGGCGCACCTGGGCGTACAGCGCTTCGATCTGGCCATCGACCCGCTGCAGGCCTTGCCAGCTGTCCTGATAGTCATTGAGCAGCGGCAGCAGGTTATCCATTGAATCGTCGACCGGATCCATGAACGGTGTACCGAACGGCAGGTCCGCCGGCAGCAATTGGCGGCGGCGCAGGGCGTCGTCGAGGGTGCGCTGCTTGGCTTCCATGTCAGCGATCTGCCGGCCCACGAGTTGCAACTTGGCGGACAGTTGCTGGACGCGCTCAGTGAAGGCATCGCTGGAGCGCTTGAGTTCGTCCTGGGCGGCTTCCATCTGCGCCAGTTGCTCAAGCTTCTCGCCTTCCTCGGCGCTCAAGGTCTGGCTGCGGCGGAAGTCTTCCAAGGCTTTCTGCGCGTCGAGGACCTGCTGGTACAGCGCCTCGGTCTGGGTCTTGCTCGCGGCGCGGTCGGCGGCCACGGCTTGCTGGGTCTTGAGCTGCTTGAGCTCTTTTTCCAAGCGCTCTTTCTGATCACGCAGCGCGGCACGGTCGGCCAGGGCTTGCAGCGCCGGCGGCTCGATGTGGGACAGGTCGATGGACAGCCCCGGCACTTCGAAGCGCTCACCCTTGAAGCCGTCGAGGATCAGCTCCATGGATTTGACCCACTCGCCATTCTCGTCCAACGCAATGCCGTGCTCGCCCAGCGGCAGGCTGAACAGGGCGCTATTGAACAGGCGCATCAGGCGTTCCACGTCCTGCTGGGAGAATTCCTCGCGCAGGCGGGCGTAGCTGTTGTTGTCGGCGTGGTCGAGTTGCTGCTTGACCGACTTCAGGCGTTTTTCCAGGTCTCGCAGGCGCTCCTCCAAGTCTTCGGCGCTGAACTGCCGGGACTGGGCCAGGGCACCGGCCAATTCATCATGGGCATCCTTGGCGGCGAGCAATTGCTGTTCCAGGATTTTGACGTCATCCACCAAGGCGAAACGGTTCTTGAGCACCGACAGCTCGCCGAGCCAACGCTGGATACCGCTGATTTCCCGTTCCAGGCGCATCAGCTCCTGAGTGCCGCCGCGTTGGTCGTTCTGTAGCGAATCCTGCTCGTTGCGGTAATGTTCGGCCTGGATGGTCAGCTCTTCCTTGCGCGCACTGGCGTAATCCGACCAAGTGCCCAGCAGCGAGTCGAGCAACGGCGAGAGGCGATGCAACTTGCCCCGCAGGATATCGCGCTGGGCCACGCCATTGGCCAAGGCTTCCACCAGCGGGCCGGCGGCCACCAGGGAGTTGTAGTCCTGCTCCATGCGTCGTACGTCGCGGAAGGCTTCTTCGCACGCGGCGATGTAATCCACGCTGCCCGAGCGCAGGCTGTGTTCGAACGCGTCGAGGAACAGCTGCTTGAGCTTGGCCGCAGTGATTTCGCGCATGTGCAACAGGTTGATGAACAACGCGCGGAAGGTCTTCAGGCTTTGCTCGCTGGTGGAGCGCAGCGGGATCAGCGTCAGGTCCAGGGGAATCGATGTGTGACCACCGACCAGCAGACGGCGCAGTTCATCCGGCTTGAGTTCGTAGGCTTTCAGGCCTTCGCGCTCAAGGTTGGTGAAGAGTTCTTTCTGACGCAGGCAAGTGTCATCTTTCTGGTAGTGAGCCAGGTCCAGTTTGCCGGCGTAGGCAAAGAACTGGTGGCCGAAACCACCGCCCGGGCCGCGACCAACCACGCCGATGACGTGCGGGCCGTGGGGCAGGGCGACTTCCACGAGGATGTAGCTGGTGTCCGAGGCAAAGTAGAAGCGCCGCGATTGCTCCAGGCTGTATTTGCCGAAACTCATGTCCGACATGCGCGCCAGGATCGGGAACTGCAAGGCGTTGATCGAGGCGGATTTACCGAGGTTGTTCGCGCCGTACACCGACAGCGGTTCTTCCAGCGGGAACAAGCCGAGGCTGTAACCGGCGGTATTCAAAAGGGCAAAGCGGCGGATGCCGTAGCGTTCCCTGCTCATGCGTCGGTCTCCTGTTCTTCGGCAATGGCACGGGCCAGTGCGTCTTCTTCGCTTTCACCTTCGAATTCGCTGAGGTCCAGCGGATCATCGGTCTGTAGCAGTTTTTCGTCGCTGTCTTCGTCGATCAGTACCGGCGCCGGCAGCGGCAACACGCTGTGCAGGCTGGCGGCCAGGTCGCGGTCCTGCTGGACCGACAGACAGACATCGAGGAAGCGATGCATCGGCGGCAGGAAGCGGTACACGCCGTTCTCTTCGCTGGCAAAACCCAGTTGGGTCATGCGGCGCATGATTTTTTCTTCCAACTCTTCCTGGGTCTGTACTTCGGCCTGGATGAACAGGTCGCGGTATTTTTCCAGCAGCGAAGGCAACTCATCGCGGCCCAGGCTGCCGCCGTCGAGCACGGCAATCGGGTCCCGGCCCTGGTCGGCCAGGTGCTCTACGAGGATGAAGGTGAACAGGGCCAGGCGCTGGGCGGTCTTGTTCACCGCGGCGGCGGCCAGGTCCGGCACGAAGTAGTAGAAGCCACGTGTGTCGCACACCAGTTCGAAGCCCAGGGCCTTGAACAGCGTGCGGTACTGGTCTTGGAAATTCGACAGTTGCGCGTACAGCTCCGGGTCGCGGCGGCTGACGTGATAGCCCTTGAACAGCTCGCGGAAGATCGGCGCCAGCTGGGACAGTTCGGATAGATCAAGATGCATGGGGGATGCTCGCAGAATCCTCGGCGGCGGTGTCGCCGGACGAGAGCAGGGCGAAGGAGCGCAGGCTGACCTGATGCTCGTGAGTGTGATAATCGCGGCGCTCCAGGCGCTCGCGCTTGAAGCGTTTTTCCCGCGACAGGCGCGAGAACCAATACAGCAATTCGTCGGTGGCGCCGTCCGGTTCCTGCTCCAGCAGCCAAGTCATCAGGTCCGGCATCGGCAGGGCGTCTTCGCAGCGCTCGACCATCTCGCGCACGGTACGCGGCGCACGCGGTGCTTCACCACCCTTGTGGGTCTTGTGGGACTTAGGGAAACGCGCCGGTTTCGGTTCGAAACGGGCCAGGGCATAGACGTAGGCTTCGACCTGGCTGGCGCTGCCCAGGAAGGTGCTTTGCGGCCGGGTGAACAGCGGCATGGCAGCTTGCGGCACGGCGTCGATGCCTTTGCGGCGAATGGCTGCCAGGGCCAACGCCGCGCCACGGGTCACGGCGTTGTGGCGGCGGGCTTCTTCGCGCAATGGTAGTAGCAGTTCGCGGGCATGGCGCAGGGTCAACTGGGCGCTGGTCTGCATCTCCAGGATGCGCGCGTGGGTGCGCAGCAGCATGTCGTCGTCCACCAGGTGGCCGAGGCGCTGCTGTTCGGTGAGCATGCGCAACAGCACGTTCTCGACCTTGCGCACGCCCTGCTCGAATGCGCCGTCGGCGTTCACCAACTGGATCATCGGCTCGACGTATTCGTCCCAGGTCGCCAGGACTTCAGCGTAGCGCTGGCGCAGCGGGATCTGCCGGTCGCTGGTCTTGGCCCGTTCGGCGACGGCTACCAAGGCCTGTTCATCGTTGGCGAGCTTCTTGAGCACGTCGCGCACGCGCATGTCCAGCAGCCGCAACTGGCGGGCCAGGTCATTGCCGTCGCGCACCTCGAAAGCGTCCTGGATGTAACCGGCCAGGCGCTCGAGGTGGCGCAGGTAGGCTTCGATTTCAAGGCACAGGCCGAGGCGGTGTTCGCGGCGCAGGTAGGCGAGGAAGTCATGGATCTGGGCATTGAGCTCGAAACGGTTCGGGCTTTTCGCCACTGGTACAAGGATGTCCAGGCGGATCCACACGTCCAACAGGCTGGTGATGTCCTGGGGCGTGCTGTCCAGTTGTTGGGCGGCCAGTTGTGAACGCAATTCGTTGAGGCTCAGGGTGCCCTGGTCGAAGTGCTCGCACAAAGGTTCCAGCAATGCCCAGTGTTCAGCGAGGGCGCGCAAGACGCGCTTGGGTTCGATCATCGCAATGGCCGTCGGGTTGGCAATTAAAAGCCGCGATTGTACTGCATCGGGCCGGTTGCGATTCACCCCTGAGACGGACTGTCGTTGCGTATTGATCAACTAATGAAGCCAACGGGGCAGCGATCCGCGCCGAAGGGCGGTAGAATCCCCTCACTTTTAGTTATCCACAAGTGGCCGACCCTTGCTTATCGAGTCCCGCCGCCGCGCCTATCTGACCGCCATGCAGGTGGTCAATTGGCTGCCGCGTACCGAATTGCCGTTCGCCGCCCCGTCGCGGCCCGAGCTGCTGGAAGCGCCTGAACCGGTGGAGATCGAGCCGGTGCAAGTGATGCCGGTCGCCAAGACCGCTGCGCAACCGGTGGCGCCCGCCGTCGAGCGGCCGAAGGTCGAAGTCCCGCGTCCGAGCCTGGCTTCGACCCGCACCAATGCCAAGCCGGTGGAAGAGGTTGTCGAGGCGCCGCCCAAGGCACCCTACGTCGCCCCGCCGCGTTTTGCCCTGCAACTGCTGCGCGCCGGGCGTTGCCTGTTGTTGGTGGAATTACCCACAGGCGATCCGTTCCAGAGCCGCGACCCAGCCTACTTGTTGCTCAAGGACATGCTCCGCGCCGCCGGCCTGCCGGACAGCCCGCAGATTATCGGCGAGCCGGTGCGCTGGCCGCTGTTGTCACGCGGCACGATGGACCAAGGGCCCGAGGCCGCTCGAGACTTTGTCCAGGGCTTCGTTTCGGCGCGTCTCGAAGACGAGCCTTGCGTATGCCTCTGGTTGGTTGGCCTGCCGGCGGTGAAGTTTGCTGGCGAGGCGGATGCCGAGGCGTTCAATCGTGAGTTGCAGGTCGAAGGCCTGGGCTCGGCCTGGGCGCTGCCCGGGCTGGAACTCTTAATGGAAACGCCACAGCGCAAGGCTGATGTCTGGCAAGCCATGCGCCGGCTGATGACGCGCTGGAAAGAATCGAATGAGTGATGCTGTATCGTTCCGCCCGATGACCGAGGCGGACCTCGACGCTGTGCTGAAGATCGAATACGCAGCCTACAGCCACCCGTGGACCCGGGGGATATTTCTCGATGGATTGGGTAAATACCAGATCTGGCTGATGTTCGAAGGCCAGCAGCAAGTGGGCCATGGCGTAGTGCAGATCATCCTGGATGAAGCCCATCTGCTCAACATCACCGTCAAGCCGGAAAACCAGGGCCGCGGGCTGGGCTTGCGGCTGTTGGAGCATCTGATGTCGATTGCCTACGAGGCTAAGGCTCGTGAATGCTTCCTGGAAGTGCGCGACAGCAATCGCACCGCGTTCCGGTTGTATGAACGTTATGGCTTCAATGAAATCGGACGGCGGCGCGACTACTATCCGGCGGTGGGAGGCCGCGAGGACGCGGTGGTCATGGCTTGCACTTTGGTCGACTGACTGTTTTCTCGTTGACTGGATTGTCGCTATCGCGAGCAAACTCGCGATAGCGACAATACTCAATCAGGACCGACCCCGGTTACGGCTTCCATCCAACGGATCGATATCGGCCATTTCCGCTTCGTCCAAGCCATCGCCTCCGCCTATATCGTTTTCGTCGACGATGCTCAGATCCCAATCGGCCTGTTCGTCGTCGCCGGCTTCATTGGCGTCCCGAGAGCCGTCGTCGCGGATCAGCGTTTCGGGGCTCATATCATCTTCGGTCGGCTGGCGGTCATCCATCGAAGCACCGGTCATGCCCGCTTCACGGACGCGTTCTTCCGGCATCAATTGCTCACGTTCGTCCGCTGGCAATTCGTCGCCGATTTTCGCGCCGGGTTCATCGTCGAAGTCCAACTCATGCATCGAGCCCATGCGATCTTCATTGTCATCGATGGGCTCCGGTTGCGTCGCATCGAAGGGACGTCGTGAATCATTCATGGCAATTCCTCATACTGTGGGCCTTACTAAGAGTCGACCGGCAGCGGGGCCAGGAATTCCAATGCATCGCCAACGTGACCTCGACCGACGGTCGTCTGTCACAGTTGCGCACTCTCTATCGAGGCTGGACAGCATGAATGAATTACAAGATCTGATTGATAACAACGCGCGCTGGGCCGATGCGATCAAGCAGGAGGATCCTGACTTCTTCGCCAAGCTGGCTCGTCAGCAGACCCCTGAGTATTTGTGGATTGGCTGTTCCGATGCGCGGGTGCCGGCCAACGAGATCGTCGGCATGTTACCGGGCGATCTGTTCGTGCACCGCAACGTCGCCAACGTGGTGTTGCACACTGACTTGAACTGCCTTTCGGTCATTCAGTACGCGGTGGATGTGCTCAAGGTCAAACATATCCTGGTTACCGGCCATTATGGCTGCGGCGGCGTGCGTGCCTCGATGCAGGACCGCCAGTTGGGGCTGATCGACGGCTGGCTGCGCTCGATTCGCGACTTGTACTACGAACATCGCGACGCATTGGCCAAGTTGCCAACCGAAGAAGAGCGCGTAGACCGCCTGTGCGAACTCAACGTGATCCAGCAGGTGGCCAACGTCGGTCACACCAGCATCGTGCAGAACGCCTGGCACCGTGGGCAGAAACTGTCAATTCATGGCTGCATCTACGGCATCAAGGATGGACGCTGGAAGAGCCTGGACACCACGATCAGTGGCTTCGAGCAATTGCCGCCGCAGTATCGGTTGCGCCCGGTAGACGCCCCCTGAGCCCAGTGCTTCAGTTGCGATGACAGCGACGACGCCAGTGCCGCAGGAACTCCATTCCTTGCTCGTTGGGCGGTTCGTCATAGCCGGTGATCCAGCCGTGACAGTTGGACGAACCGCACCGGCAAGCGAACTGCCGATACAGCTTCTGTTCGGTACTGGCGTAGTCCATCGTCAGGCATTCGCCTTCGCGGATCTCGGTCAGGGACCACAACCACAGTTCGCTCATGTCCAGGAAGACATTCGGGTTGCATGAATGCAGCAGTAATCCGGCGAAGTAGGGATCGTACATATGGACATTCGGCAGGAGCTGCAGGGTATGCAGGCGTGGGCGGCCTACCAGCAGCCCTGAAACCCTGCACATTCGCGTCATGGGAGTGAACTGCTTGCGGGTGACGATCCCATTGCCGCGTCCGTCTTTCGTCCGATGCACGTCAAAATCGCGCGCAGAGGGATAACCCAGGCGGGTGCTGAGTTGTGTTTCCGGGTAGAGGCAGTCCCGGTTCTGTGGGCTGGCGCCACCAGCAGTCAACTTGGTCATGACAGTCCCTGTCGGTGCTAAACACTCGACGTTCAGAGCTGGCGTCCTGCCAGCGGTCGTTGGAAACCCTGATAGCTTCCTCCAAACCCGGCGGCGCATCTACTGTCGACTCTGACAGGCGTCAAAGGTGTTTTCCCGTGTGAGCGCAGGCTTACACGGGAGGGCTTGTCAGTTTTTTACACCGCTTCGGCAGGCAACGGCATGGGTACCTTCAGTTGTTGGAGTTGCGACTTGACCGGAGGCGTTGCGCACTTTTTCGCTGCGTCATCCGGGGACAGTTTGCGAATCGAGGTATAGAACAATTCACAGGTCTGCTCTTTCTGCGTGACCTGCCACGTCTGCGTGCATTGATTCAGCTGCTGAGTAGGATCAGTGTTCGGTTTACTGCCCATGCCGGCTTGCCAGCAAGCAGCACTCAGGTCCTGGCCCATGACTTTCAGGCCTGCGGCATCTGCCTTGGCTTGGTCACCGTCATAGCTCTCAGGGTCGGCGGCATACCAGATATAGCTCGGATGGTTGGAGCCCAACACGGGAACCTTGACCCCTGCGGTCGGTGTAATGGTCGCCAGGCCGAGGACGTTCACCGTTTGGCCATATTGCGTCTTGATCCAGTCCCGAACGGGCGCGCCGAAGGCCACCATTGGCAATGCGGCGCCGTTTGCGGTTTGGGTGACCTGCGTGACCATAGTGGTCTGGTAGTCGTTGAAATAACTGTAGAGCCCTGCAAGCGTGCTGCCGGCATTGGACGGCGCCGCGATGGGCGCGATGTCGATGATGGTCTGGTACGCGGGGGTCTGGTCAGCAGCGATACCGTTGACGGTCAGCAGCGTGGCCCAGCGATCGGTGGTGGCTGATTCCAGGTAATCCTGGGCCTGGGTCAGCGAGTAGTCCGGTGGGAAGTGCAGCAACTCTACGCTCTTGCGGTTTTCCAGGGCCATGCCCAACGGCAGGAACAGATACCAGTTATAGGCCCATTTCTTATCCTTGTTGAGTTTCGTGGCACCGTCATAAGCAAGGTCGCCGGCCTTGAGGAGCGCCGTCAAAGGTTGACCATAGCTCTTAGGCACGCCGCTGATACTGGCATAGACAGTGTCGTTGTCGCGTTTGACGCTGACCTTGGCCGCGTCGTAGCCGTCGCGCTGCACACTTTGCGTCAGGTAATGCTCGACGGTCTGTTCCAGTGTCCAGTCGCGAAAGCAGATGACGTTGCAGTTGTTGGGATAAGCGAAGAGACGGGTGACGCGCTCGGTGCTGCCGAGGTTTACATCGATATCAGCGGCTTGGGCGTTAGCGCTCAAGGCCAGGGCGGCAAGTGGAAGTGCTGCGAGTTTGAACATGCTCAGATCCTTTTCAGCGTGTGGACCCCTCGAAACAGGGTGTATCCATACTGAAACAGACCGAGCCGAAGAAGAAGTGGGCCGAAGGAAATTTCGGCCCTTTTTTATGGCTTTATGGTATCACCGGCGGCAGATAGGTCAGCGTTGTGCCCAAGGCCCACAGCAACGCCAACACCAGCGGTGTGTGCACGAGCAGTTGCACGAAGGAAAAACCGATCAGATCCCGTGCCTTCAATCCCAGCACGCCTAACAGCGGCAGCATATAAAACGGATTGATCAGGTTCGGCAACGCTTCGGCGGCGTTGTAGATCTGCACGGCCCAGCCCAAGTGGTAGTTGAGATCGTTGGCCACCTGCATGACGTAGGGCGCCTCGATGATCCACTTTCCGCCGCCGGAAGGAATGAAAAAGCCCAGCACGGCGGAATAGACGCCCATCAGCAAGGCGTAGGTATCATGGGACGCGATCTGTACGAAAAAGGTCGAGATGTGGTGGGCGAGCGTCTGGGCATCGCTGCCCTTGACCGTGGTCAGCAGCGCGGCGATCGAGCCGTACAGCGGAAACTGAATCAATACGCCTGTGGTGGTTGGCACAGCGCGGGCCACCGCATCGAGAAAGCTCCGTGGTCGCCAGTGAAGCAGGGCACCGAGCATGATGAACAGGAAGTTATAAGTGTTGAGCCCGGAGATGGCGCTGATCGCAGGCTTGGTCGAAAACTCGTGGAACAGCCAGCCGGCGGCCAGCAGCACCAGCGCAATGGTCAGCAATGGGCTGTGCTCCAGCCATTCTCCCGGACGCGTGCGAGGTTGCAGCGCCGGCATGCTGAAACTCGGGTCGATCCCGCAGGCGGCGGCATCACGGGCGCTGTTCGGGCCGGGAGCCGTGGCGTAGGCGACGATCAACGAAATCACGATCAGCGCCAGCAGCATCACTCCGGATTGCCAGAGAAAAATCGTCTGGGTGAAAGGAATGACGCCGGTGATCGACAGGATCGAGGGCGGCAGGCTCGCCGGGTTAGCCTGCAGTTGCGCGGCCGATGACGACAACCCCAGCGCCCAGACCGCGCCCAGGCCCAGATAAGCGGCAGCGCCGGCGGCGCGATAGTCCATTTTCAGATCGGTGCGACGGGCCAGGGCTCGTACCAGCAGGCCGCCGAAAACCAGCGACAGGCCCCAGTTGAGCAATGACGCGACCATCGAGATCAGCGCCACCCACGCCACGGCACTGCGGCCGTTTTTGGGGATGCGCGCCAGGCGGTCAATCAGCTTGACGGCCGGCGGCGAGCTGGCGACCACGTAACCGCCAATCACCACGAAGGCCATTTGCATGGTGAACGGGATCAGGCTCCAAAAGCCGTCGCCGAAGGCCATGGCCGCCGCGGCAGGTTTGGCGCCGATGAGCAGCGTCGCCACCGCGACCACAAGCACCGCCAACGCGGCGAAGACCCAGGAGTCGGGAAACCAGCGCTCGGCAAAACTCGAACAGCGCAGCGCGAAGCGGGCGGAACGGCTGTCTTCAATGTCAGTGGTCACGGCAATTACCTCGGTTTTTATGGTTATGGGTATCTGGAGCGACGAAGCATCTGCGGTCAGGTGCCAACAGTAGAACAATCCAATGACCGTGGAAGGCTGGTTGGCGTTCGAGGGCGAGCTGATTATTTTTCAGACCGACAGGTGGCACTCTTTAGAAAGATTTTTCCGGGCCGATGGCAAAGGGATACATAAAAAATTCTCCTGTCTGTCGGAGCATCTCCATGTTCAACAATCGCCTGAAGCAGGAGCTGCTCGCTCTTCGCCAAGAACTCTCCAGTCTCATGCAAGTGAAAGAGAGCCTGGATCGTGAAATGCTCGGCCTAACCCTTGATGCCGAAGGGCGGATACAGTCAGTCAACCAGAACTTCCTCGACGACATGCGCTACAAGAGCCAAGACTTGATTGGCCGGTCTGTCGAGGACTTGGTACCGGCTTACCTGAAGTCCAATGAATTCCAGATTCGCTTCAAGACCGCGCTGACCCGTGGCGAGCACTTCTCGGGCGCAGTGCGCCTGACGCGAGGCGACGGCAAGGAGGCCTGGTTGCGCTCGATCCTCCAGCCGGTACGCAACGCCGAGGGGCGAATCCGTTATTTCTCGATGTACTCCAACGATCTGACGCGAACCATCGAGAATTCCCGCGAACACGAAAACCTTATCGGCGCGCTGGTGCGCTCAACGGCGGTGATCGAGTTCGATCTGGGCGGCCATGTACTGACGGCCAATGATCGCTTCCTCAACGCCATGGGTTACAGCCTTGCGCAAATCAAGGGCAAGCACCACCGCACGTTCTGTGAACCTGAGGAGTACAACAGCGCGACCTACCAACAGTTCTGGAAACGTCTGAACAGCGGTGAGTTCGTGGCCGGCCGCTTCAAGCGTATCGACGCCAACGGCCGCGAAGTATGGTTGGAAGCCTCCTACAACCCGGTGGTCGATGCCAACGATCGGCTTTATAAAGTGGTCAAGTTCGCCACCAACATCACCGATCAGGTCAATCAAGAGAAAGCCGTCGCCGAAGCGGCAAACATCGCTTACAGCACCTCGCTGCAAACTGACAATTGTGCCCAGCGCGGGACGACCGTCGTGACCCAGGCGGTGGATGTGATGCGCGACCTGGCCCGGCACATGCAGACCGCCGGCGAAGGTATCGAGGCGCTGAACGAGCAATCCCTGGTGATCGGCACCATCGTCAAGACCATCAGTGGCATCGCCGAACAGACCAACCTGCTGGCGCTCAACGCAGCCATCGAAGCGGCCCGGGCCGGCGAGCAAGGCCGGGGCTTTGCGGTGGTGGCCGATGAGGTGCGACAACTGGCATCGCGCACCAGCCAGGCGACCGATGAAATTGTCGGCGTGGTCCGCCAGAACCAGGACATGGCACGCAACGCCGTGGCGTTGATGAGCGACGGCCAGCACCAGGCCGAGCACGGCCTGGCCTTGGCCGCCGAGGCGGGTACGGTGATCGTCGAGATCCAGGACGGGGCGAAGAAGGTGGTCGATGCTGTAAGTCAGTTCGCCAATCAGCTGTCCACTTAGAGATAATTATCGTTTTTTACGTATTAATTATTGTTCCGCGATAATTTATTCGCTATGTTTTGGGCTCCCTTACATTATTGGAGCCTCACATGCATTCGAATCGTCTAGCCCTGTACAGTCAGCGGATGGCAGCCATAACCCTGGTTTTCATGGTCGCGATGATGGTCGTCAACGCCGTGGCCTGGCTGTACCCTGAAGCGGCCTCGCGATACGGCCTGGGATTTGCCCTGACCGAGCGGCAGCTGTCGAGCCTGCCCGAAGGGCTTGTGCAGTTGACGGGCTGGCAGTGCCTGGGGGCGATACTGCTCTCGAGCATTCCCTTGCTGGCCCTGGCGGTCGGGCTCACCAACTTGCGCAGGCTCTTCAAGCACTATGCCCAAGGGCAATACTTTTCCAACGCAGCAGCGGTGTATTTGGGGAATGCGGGGCGCGCGGTGGCGGTGTGGGTGCTGCTGGACTTCATCTGCGAGCCGTTTCTCAGCCTGCTGGTGACGATCTATGCGCCGGTCGGCCAGCGATTGCTGACCTTCAGTATTACCGCGCCATCGTTCGTCGCTTTATTTCTTGCCGCCTGTATTGCAATCATTGCCCGGATATTGTCCCAGGCCAGTGAAGTCGATTCAGAAAACAGAACATTCGTTTGAGATCCTCATGCCCATTGTTATCCAACTCGATGTGATGCTGGCCATGCGCAAGGTCAAATCCAAGGACCTTGCAGCTGCAATCGGCATTACTGAAGCCAACCTTTCCTTGTTAAAACAAGGAAAGGTCAAGGGTATCCGCCTGGCAACCCTCGAAGCCATTTGCAGCTACCTGCAATGCCAGCCCGCGGATCTGCTGGTCTACCAACCGCAGGACGAGTTCGATCAGTCGCCCAGTGCTTGACCTTCGCGCCTTGGGTCCGCACCGCCGGCCAGTGAGGTTTTCCCCTGAGCGTCACGTACCCTGACAATGGCTTGGGTGCCGCTGTTCATGTCGATCTCGTTCACGGCGTGGCCCTTGTCTTTCAGCGCCTGGACCAGCGCCGGGCTGAACTGTCCCCTTTCCAGTTCGGTGGGGCCGTTGCGGCTGCCGAAGTTGGGAAGGTTGATGGCGGTTTGCGGGTCCAGGTCCCAATCCAGCAGACCAATGACTGACTTGGCGACGTATTCGATGATTTGCGAGCCGCCAGGGGAGCCGACAGCAGCCAGCAGTCTGCCCTGATAATCGAAAATCAGTGTCGGCGCCATGGACGAGCGTGGGCGTTTACCGGGTTCGACGCGGTTGGCGACTTTTTGCCCGTTTTCTTCAGGGATGAACGAGAAATCAGTCATTTGGTTGTTGAGCATGAAACCCTGGACCATCAAGTGCGAGCCGAACGCCGATTCCACCGTCGTGGTCATGGACACCGCACCACCCTGGTCATCCACCGCTACCACTTGCGAGGTGGAAATACGCAAGGGTGAACGGTCCGGGGCGTAGGCTACCTGGATGCCCGGTGGTGTGCCGGGCTTGGCGACACCCATGCTACGCGGGCCGATCAGGCTGGCTCGGCTGGCAAGGTAACCTCGATCGACCAGTCCTTTGAGTGGCACGGCTACAAAATTTGGGTCGGCGATGTATTGGGCGCGGTCGGCGTAGGCCAGGCGCTCGGCTTCGGCGATCAGGTGCACCGCTTCGGGGGAGGGTTCAATGCCGGCGGGCTTAGTGGTCTTGAGGGGTTTCAAGGTGGCGAGGGCCGTGTTGCTGTCGCGCTGTTCCAGGGCCTGCAACGTCCCGAGTATCTGTGCTACGGCAACCCCTCCCGAAGAGGGTGGTGGCATGCCGCAAATTTGCCAGCGCTTGTAGTCGGTGCACAACGCGGGCCGCTCCCGTGCGGTGTAGTCCTGGAGGTCTTTTAGCGAAAGGCTGCCGGGGTTGGCGTGTCCCTGCACCTTGGCGACGATCTCCTCGGCAACCGGCCCTTTGTACAAAACATCGGGACCTTCGTTGGCGATGCGCTTGAGCACGCCAGCCAATGCCGGGTTTTTCAGGACGGTGCCAACTGCCTTCGGGTTGCCATCGGCATTGAGAAAGTATGCCGCCATGTCGGGCGAGCCCGGCAAGGACGGGTCGGATGCGATCAAGGCGTGCAGTCTGGGGGAGATCGCGAAGCCCTGCTCCGCCAGCGCGATGGCCGGCTCGAAGAGCCTCGCCCATTCGAGACGGCCATGTTTGCGATGGGCCAGTTCCAGTCCGCGCAATACCCCCGGTGTACCCACGGAACGACCGCCGATTTGCGCGGCAGTAAACGGCATGGGTTTGCCGTCGGCTTGCAGGAAAAGTCTTTCGGTGGCGCCGGCCGGCGCCGTTTCGCGACCGTCGTAGGTGCGCACGGCCTTGCCGTCCCACAGCACAATGAACGCTCCGCCGCCGATCCCCGAAGACTGTGGCTCCACGAGGGTAAGCACTGCTTGCATTGCAATTGCCGCGTCGATGGCTGAGCCGCCGCGTCGCAACATCTCCCGACCGGCCTCGGCCGCTAATGGGTTTGCCGCAGCCGCCATATGCTTGTCGGCGTAACGGGTCTGCAGGTCGGTGCGGTAGCCGGAGGTGATCTCCGGCGGGGCGGGCAATGCCGGTGTGGCAGTCGAGGAGGGAGGGGCCTTGCAGGCGATGAGTGTCAGAGTGACAGCCAGCAACGAAACGGCTGACAGGCGATGAAGGTTCGGTTTCAGATCTGTTAGCACGTGTCGCTCCATCCGTGGGCCCGGGGTATAAGGATCGACTGTAGCGATGCGAGGCGTGTGGCGCAAATCACCCGGAACTCAGTATCCGTTTGATGCTTGGATTAAAGTGGCGAGGGGGCAAACAAATCTGAGAGGGCAGGCGCTTTTCTCAAGGCATAAAAAACGGCCTATCTTTCGATAAGCCGTTTTTAGTACTTGGTGGCTACACAGGGACTTGAACCCCGGACCCCAGCATTATGAATGCTATGCTCTAACCAACTGAGCTATGTAGCCAAGTGGCGCGCATTATTCGCTGGTAACGGAGATGTGTCAAGCGCAAATCTAAAATATTTCTCTGCACTTTCAACCGCTTATCCGTCCCCGCTGCAAATACCCGTCAACCGAGTTGAAATCTCCCTGTGTTCGCGCTCAAGGCCTGGCTGCCTTGGCTCAAGGTGTCGGCCGCCAGGTTCACGGCGCGGGCGCCTTCGAGCAGGCGCATGGCCGCTTGGTCGACTTGCTGGATATTGCCGCTGACCTCGTCGGCGGTGCTGGCCTGTTCGTCCACCGCCGTGGCGATTTGCGCCAGGGTATCGGTAACACTTTGCACGGCGCTGGCAATTTCGCCCAGACGTTCGCCAAGGCCAGTGACGGCTTGGGCATCGGTCTGGGCCTGGCCGCAGGCGGCTTCCATCAGGCTGACGGCTTCGTTGACCGTGGCGCGCAGGCTGTCGACAGTGCCGGCAATTTGCTGTGTCGAGGACTGGGTGCGTTGCGACAGGCTGCGCACTTCATCAGCCACTACGGCGAATCCGCGCCCCTGTTCCCCGGCGCGAGCAGCCTCGATGGCGGCATTGAGCGCCAGCAGATTGGTCTGCTCGGCCACGCCACGAATGGTGTCTACAACCAGTTGGATCTGCTGGCCCTGTTCGCTGACCCGGCCCAGCGCGGCGGCGGTTTCGTTGAGTCGTTGATTGAGCTGCTGGATACTCGCCGTGGTGCGTTGGCTGTCACGGCTGCTGTCGGCGGCGATGCGACGGGTCTGCTGCGCGCTGTCAGAGGCCTGCTCGCAACTCCTGGCGACGCCTTGGGAGGTCGCGGCCAACTGCGTCGCGGCGGCGGCGATCTGGCTGATCTGTATCTGTTGCGCCTCGACTTCGCCCAGGGCACCGCTGGAATGAGTATTGAGGGTGCGTACGGCGTTGCTCAGTTGCAGCGTTTCGTGGTCCACACCCAACAGGCTGTTGCGCAACTGCACCACGGCGACATTGAGGGCGGTGCTGATCGCCGCCAGCTCGTCACGGCCTTGTACCGGCACTTGCAGGCTCAGGTTGCCATCGCGCAAGGCTTCGGCCAGCAGCGTGATACCGCTGGCGCTACGCCGGATGGATGCTTGCAGGCAGATGAACAGATAAAGCGCCGCCAGCAGCAGGCAACCCAGCACGGTGGCGACCAGGGTGAATTGACGAATCGCCGAGCCGTGATAATGGTCAAGCCGAGAATCCAGCGCCACCAACGATTGTTGGCGCAGGGTGGCTAGATCCAGAAGAAGGCTGTCCATTTGCTTCTCGAAGTCTTCCGGCTTGAGATTGATGGAGCCGCCGAAAACACCGTCATCGAGGACCTTCAAGCCCGCGTCCAGACGCTTGACGCTGCTTTGGAACTGGCCGGCCCAGGTTTGCAATTCGCTGGGCAAGCGTGTTTCCAGCAATGCGCCGGTCTTGACCAACTGATCCCGAGCGTCGCCCATGCGGCTGCGCAAGTCGCGCAATTGCAGGCGACTCTGCAAGGTGAATTGGCCCGAGACCACCGAGGCCTGGCCGACGCTGGCCAGGCGCCCGACCCGTTCGATCAGCTCAGGTGTCTGCTGGGTCGAGATTTGGGTCAGCAGGTAGGTTTCCAGCCAGGAGGCAAGGGTCAGGCGATTGTCCATGACGATCTGCTCGCGCAGGGCTTGCAGCGCGCCGAGTGCCGAGGCGAAGCGATCATAGCCATCCGGCCACCACCCCACGGTGCCCAGGCTCTTGGAGTCCAGGCCCTTGAGACTGGTTTGCAAGGTTTGGTAGCGGGCGAGGGTGTCGGCTTCGGCGCCTTCGGCCTGAAGGGTCGCGCCCAGGCCGTCGGCGGCCTGATTGAGCGCTGGCTGCACGGCATCGAACGCCGCCATGGCGGCAAGCGTCGCGGGCGTCGGTTGTCGATTGGTTTCCGTGGCCCGCCAGCGAGCCGCGCGATTGCGTTGAGCGGCGAGCAGGTTGTCCAGGTTATCAAGGGCAAGCAACTGACGGACCCCGGCGCGCTCGCCGGAAATCAGGTTGAGCTTGTCGCGATAGTCCTGGCCGATGAGCCACAGGCTGCCCATGAGTGGCAGGATGAACAACAGGAACAACAATTGGAATTTGCGGGCGAAACCAAAATGCCCCAGCAACCGAATTCCCGGTGATAGAAAAGCCTGCATGCCCATACTCCCCTGAGCACCTCTGCACTGTTTTTGTGCGTTTTTACACAGTGCTGAAGCAGGTGCCCTTTTAAAAGGCCTCGAAAGCTTGTCCAGGCCGGCTCTGTAGGCCTGCTCTGTAGCGAAACTTCCCATTCTCGGTCCCCTTTGTAAGGGGCCGCGTCGTAGAGCATTAGCAAGGCAAGATTCAGACCATGGCGTTGCGCTATCACCTTGTTCGGCGACTATTTTTTATAGGTCGATAGCAAGCTAAGGGGATAGCCTTGTCGCACTGAAAAATGGCACATTGATGAACCTGCCCGAGTGCACTCATCTGCCGTATGGAAGCTTCCCATGGCTATCAGCAACACCCAGGCCGACACGACGTCGGTAGCCGCCACCCCTCAAAGCAGCCCGTTGGTCATGCGCATCATTGGTGCGGTGGCATTGGCGCACCTGATCAATGACCTGATCCAGGCCGTATTGCCTTCGATCTACCCGATGCTGAAAGAGAGCTACGGCCTGACATTCACCCAGGTCGGCCTGATCACACTGACCTTCCAGCTCACCGCGTCCCTGCTTCAGCCTTGGGTGGGTTATCACACCGATCGGCATCCCAAGCCTTGGCTTTTGCCGGCGGGAACGGTGTGCACATTGATCGGCATCGTGATGATGTCCATGGTCGGTAGTTTTGCCTTGATCCTGGTGGCGGCGGCGTTGATCGGGATCGGCTCGTCAACCTTCCACCCCGAAGCGTCCCGCGTGGCCCGACTGGCCTCTGGCGGTCGCTATGGCTTGGCGCAATCGACTTTCCAGGTGGGCGGGAACGCCGGCTCCGCCTTCGGTCCACTGTTGGCGGCGGCGATCATCATCCCTTACGGCCAGGGCAATGTGGCCTGGTTTGGGCTGTTCGCGGTGTTTGCATTGTTTGTGCTGTACCGCATCAGCCGCTGGTACGCCAATCACCTTAACCTGTTCAAGCTCAAGCAAGGCCAGGCAGCGACTCACGGGTTATCCAAGGGGCGCGTGACCAGTGCGCTGGTGGTGCTTGGGCTGTTGGTGTTTTCCAAGTATTTCTACATGGCCAGCTTTACCAGCTACTTCACCTTCTACCTGATCGAGAAGTTCGACCTGTCAGTGGCTTCTTCGCAGTTGCACTTATTCCTGTTTCTCGGCGCGGTAGCAGCGGGGACGTTCTTCGGCGGTCCGATCGGCGACAAGATCGGTCGCAAGGCGGTGATCTGGTCCTCAATCCTTGGCGTGGCGCCATTCACCCTGATCCTGCCTCACGTTGACCTGTTGTGGACCAGCATCCTCAGTGTGGTGATTGGCTTCATCCTGGCCTCGGCCTTCTCTGCCATCGTGGTTTACGCCCAGGAGTTGGTGCCGGGCAACGTCGGGATGATCGCCGGCGTATTCTTCGGGCTGATGTTCGGTTTCGGTGGGATTGGTGCCGCGCTGCTAGGGCATCTGGCAGACATCCATGGCATCGAATATGTGTACTGGTTGTGCTCGTTCCTGCCGTTGTTCGGCGTATTGGCGATTTTCCTGCCGAGGACCAAAAAGTCTTGAACCGCGCTCAGGTCAATCCATAAGGCATTCGCGCTCGACCCCGGGTGGGGTCGATGTACCGTTTATCGTTGTCCCTGAGCCATGAATGAACTTGCCGCTCTTTGGTGTTTCCGACGCAAAGAGCCAAATCCAGTCAGATGGCTCAACAAGAAGCCACCGGTCATGCCAATGACCGAGGCAGCGTGCAAAGCGTTGTCGCTCTAACTGGGTGACGAAACCGGCATTTCTTTTAAGGGACTAAACCATGACAACCGTCAATAACCCGAACCTGAGTTCCCACACTGTAAGAACCGGCCCCGGCGCTGTCCAGGTCGACCTCACCGGCCAGCTCGATGATGCGCAGAGCATCATCATCCAGCCGGACGGCAAGATTCTGGTGGGCGGCTATACCGAATACCTGGCATGGGGTTACCCCGGGGCGCCAGGCGAGGAAAGCTACGGCTACGAACAGAATCATTCCGTTATTCGCCTGAATGCCGATGGCAGCCTGGACACGAGCTTCCATGAAGGCGGTGTCGATATCGTACCTGCGCAGACCGCCCCGGCTTCGCATTACGAGCTGACGGCCGTGCAGCCCGACGGCAAGGTGCTCGTCGCCGTCGCGCTGAACAGTGGCGTACAGGTGGAGCGCTTCAACAGCGATGGGACACGCGATACCGGCTTTGGCCAGAACGGCGTTATGACGATCGCCATCAACCATGATTTCAAGGACATCGACTTGACGGCCAATACGGATGGCGCCTTCCAAGTCAGTGCCCGTGGCTTTGACCACGCTAGCGTGACCAAGATTGGCAATGACGGCACCTTGGTCGACGGCTTTGGCAACCATGGCGTCTTGATCGTCGACATTCCTGAAGATCCATTCTTTAACGGCGGGATCTCGACTGCGGTCCAGGCCGATGGAAGTGTCGTGGTCGGCGCTGCCTACAATGCCGCCGGTGTAGGCGATCCGACGTTCGCGCTGCAGCGTTTCAACCCTGGCGGTCAATTGGACACCCGTTTCGGTGACAACGGTGTCTTGCAGTTAAGCGCTGCCATGGGTTTTGGCGAAGACTCGGTGGTCGCTGTGCAGGCTGACGGCAAGGTTCTCGTCATGGGCCATGGCGCAGGCGATAGCGTGGCGATTGTAGCTCGGTTCAACGTCGATGGCTCTTCCGACACCAGCTTCGGCACCGCTGGCACGGTGACCTTCGACGCCGATACGCCCGTGGCTTTGACGGTACAGACAGATGGCAGGATCGTGGCGGCCGGCACGAATAACGGAGATTTCAGCATCATCCGCCTGAACGCCGACGGCACCCTGGACACCGGCTTCGGCAGCCAGGACGGCAAACTCCATGTGGATGGATACGCTGGTGAGGAAATTTTGCGAGGCACCGATGCCGCTGAAATCATCCACGGCCTGGCGGGTGATGATGTGCTCCAAGGCGACGGCGGGCGCGACGTTCTGCAAGGTGGCGCTGGCGCGGACATTTTCCGCTTTACCGAACTGGACGACAGCTTCCGCACGGCCGCGCTGAATGGCAGCGACCGAATCCAGGACTTCGATGTCTCTCAGGACCGCATTGACTTGATCGGCCTGGGCTTCACCGGGATTGGCGACGGCCATGACGGTACCTTGGCGATCCGGGTCAGCGCGGATGGCTCTCGTACTTACCTCAAGAGCTACGACGCGGATGCCGCTGGGCAACGCTTCGAACTGGCCTTGGACGGCAATCTGGCAGGGCAGTTGAACAGCTCCAATCTGGTGTTCAGCGCACCCACCGTTGAAGGTACGTCTGCCAACGATACGATCAACGTTTCCGCCCTGTCAGAAGTTATCTATGGCCTGGCCGGCAATGACCGTATCAACGGCGGCGCCGGAGCGGATGTCATCATCGGTGGTGCGGGCGCAGATCGTCTCAACGGCGGAGACAGGGCCGACATTTCGTTGTGGACGGACAATCGGGAAAACGCCGACGTATTCCGCTATCTCTCCACCGAAGACAGCTACCGTACCGACAGCCAGAGCTTTGCCGACCTTATCGAAGGCTTTACGGTTGACGACAAGATCGATGTATCGGCACTGGGCTATACCGGCTTCGGAGAGGGGACGGACACGACGCTGAAATTGGTTTACAACGAGGCATTGGACCGCACTTACCTGAAGGATGCGGAAGCGGACGCGCAAGGCCATGCGTTCCAGATTGCGCTGGCTGGGGACTGGCGGGAAAGCCTTGGCGAAGACAACATGGTCTTTGCTCCCGCTGCGGCTCCCGACGCCGAATTAGGCCTGATCGGGGTGGTGCCAGACGTCGATCAATGGCATTTGTTGAGTTGACGCCCATAAAAAAACACCGCGTGACAGTTGCTGCCACGCGGTGTTTTTTTATTTCAAACGTTGAAGCGGAAGTGCATCACGTCGCCATCCTTGACGATGTATTCCTTGCCTTCCAGACGCCATTTACCGGCTTCCTTGGCACCGGCTTCGCCCTTGTACTGGATGAAATCCGAGTAGGCGACGACTTCGGCGCGGATGAAGCCTTTTTCGAAGTCGGTGTGGATCACGCCAGCGGCCTGCGGGGCGGTGGCGCCGACGCGTACGGTCCAGGCACGGACTTCTTCGACACCCGCGGTGAAGTAGGTCTGCAGGTGCAGCATTTCGTAGCCGGCGCGGATCACGCGGTTCAGGCCAGGCTCTTCCAGGCCCAGGGCCTCGAGGAACATGTCTTTCTCTTCACCGTCGTCCAGCTCGGCGATTTCCGCTTCGATCTTGTTACAGACGGGAACAACCATGGCGCCTTCTTCTTCGGCAATGGCCTTGACCACGTCCAGGTGCGGGTTGTTCTCGAAACCGTCTTCAGCGACGTTGGCGATGTACATGACCGGTTTGGTGGTCAGCAGGTGGAAGCCCTTGATCACCAGCTTTTCGTCGGAGCTCATCTTTTTCATCAGGCTGCGCGCAGGCTTGCCTTCGGTGAAGTGGGCGATCAATTGCTCCAGCAGGGCCTTCTGAACGACCGCATCCTTGTCGCCACCCTTGGCGTTGCGGGCGACTTTCTGCAGTTGTTTTTCACAGCTGTCGAGGTCGGCGAAGATCAGTTCCAGATCGATGATCTCGATGTCGCGTTTCGGGTCGACGCTGTTGGAGACGTGAATCACGTTCTCGTCTTCGAAGCAGCGCACCACGTGGGCGATGGCATCGGTTTCACGGATGTTGGCCAGGAATTTGTTACCCAGGCCTTCACCTTTCGAGGCGCCAGCCACGAGGCCTGCGATGTCGACGAATTCCATGGTCGTCGGCAGGATGCGCTTGGGGTTGACGATCGCCGCCAATGCCGCCAGGCGTGGGTCAGGCATTGGGACGATACCGGTGTTCGGCTCGATGGTGCAGAAGGGGAAGTTCTCGGCCGCGATCCCGGATTTGGTCAGGGCGTTGAAAAGGGTGGACTTGCCGACGTTAGGCAGGCCGACGATGCCGCAATTGAATCCCATGGTATTTCCCCTCGGTAAGAGTCAGGCCTTCTGGCTGTGCAGGTTTTTCATCGCGCGGTTCCATTCACCGGCGAGGATATCCGGCAGCACGCCGAGGGCAAAGTCGATGCTGGCATCGAGTTTTTCCTGTTCGGCGCGAGGCGCACGACCCAGGACAAAATTTGAAACCATACTGGCAACGCCCGGGTGGCCTATGCCGAGCCGCAGGCGGTGAAAGGTATTCTGGTTACCCAGCTGCGCGATGATGTCGCGCAGCCCGTTATGACCGCCATGGCCGCCGCCCTGCTTGAGCTTGGCAACGCCTGGAGGCAGGTCGAGTTCGTCGTGGGCCACCAGGATTTCTTCAGGCTTGATGCGAAAGAAACCGGCCAATGCCGCCACGGCCTGGCCGCTGCGGTTCATGTAGGTGGTGGGGATCAATAGACGAACATCCTGACCCTGATGCGAAAAGCGCCCGGTCAGGCCGAAATACTTGCGATCGGCGGCCAGGCTGACGCCTTGTGCGTGCGCGATGCGCTCAACAAAAAGGGCCCCTGCGTTATGCCGGGTCTGTTCGTATTCAGCGCCTGGATTTCCCAAGCCAACGATCAGTTTGATGGCAGTCACGATAGGGGCCCTTCCTGGAGTGGTGGATAACATGTCGCGATCAGACGGCGCGACGACAACGAACTAAAATTGCGGATCTACCGTTAAGTAAACTTCGCGTTCTTGCCCGCTGTCTCGCTACGTTCCAGTCCGCGATGTTTCCGGTCACTCCGGCAACAGAGTGAAATTACTCTGCAGCGCCTTCTTCAGTAGCTTCTGGAGCAACACGTGGAGCGTGGACGTTGGCAACAGCCTTGTCATCGCCGTGCGCCAGGGCAACAAACTCAACGCCTTTAGGAGCCTTGAGGTCGGACAGGTGAATGATCGTGCCGATTTCGGCGTCAGCCAGGTCGACTTCGATGAATTCAGGCAGGTCTTTCGGCAGGCAGGAAACTTCCAGCTCGGAAGTCACGTGCGAGATCTCGCCGCCTTTCTTGACCGGAGCAGCTTCGTTGATGAAGTGCACTGGAACAACAGCAGTCAGCTTCTGACCGGCAACAACGCGGACGAAGTCAGCGTGCATCACGTGGCCTTTGGCCGGGTGACGCTGCAGGGCCTTGATCACGACGTTTTGCTTGGTGCCACCAACGTTCAGCTCGATGATGTGGCTGTAGGCCGCTTCGTTTTCGAGCAGTTTGGCAACTTCTTTGGCCAGCATGCTGATGGATTCAGGGGCTTTGTCGCCACCGTAGACTACAGCTGGAACCAGGCTTGCGAGACGACGCAGGCGGCGGCTCGCACCTTTCCCCAGGTCGGAACGCACTTCAGCATTCAGAGTAAAATCGTTCATGTTGTATCTCCAAAATAGCCATTTCCGAATGACGTCTGCGACCGACGCCAAAGCGGTATGGGCAAAAAAGCCCCGCCCCAACATGAGTGTTGGGGCGGGGCGCTTTTCGTCAACGAGATATCCTGGAAAGGGCAGGGCCCTTAACGGAACATCGCACTGATCGATTCTTCATTGCTGATGCGGCGAACCGCCTCGGCAACTACCGGTGCGATATCCAGTTGACGGATACGCGCACAGGCTTGTGCTGCAGCGGACAGCGGGATGGTGTTGGTCACCACCAGCTCGTCCAGCACGGAATTTTCAATATTTTCGATCGCTCGACCCGACAGCACAGGGTGTGTGCAGTAGGCAAAGACCTTGGCAGCGCCATGCTCTTTCAGGGCCTTGGCCGCGTGGCACAGGGTGCCGGCGGTATCGACCATGTCATCGACCAGAATACAGGTGCGCCCTTCGACGTCGCCGATGATGTGCATCACTTCGGAGTGATTGGCCTTCTCACGGCGTTTGTCGATGATACCCAGATCCACGCCCAGGGATTTGGCAACAGCCCGTGCACGCACGACGCCGCCGATATCCGGGGACACGATCATCAGGTTTTCGAAGCGCTGATCTTCAATGTCATCCACCAGTACCGGGGAGCCGTAGATGTTATCCACGGGAATATCGAAGAAGCCCTGGATCTGGTCAGCATGCAGATCAACCGTGAGGACACGATCGATGCCGACTACGGTCAGCATATCAGCCACGACTTTCGCGCTGATAGCCACACGTGCGGAACGCGGACGGCGATCCTGACGGGCATAACCAAAGTAAGGAATAACAGCAGTAATACGAGTAGCCGAGGAGCGGCGGAAGGCATCAGCCATCACGACGAGTTCCATCAGGTTATCGTTGGTCGGAGCGCAAGTCGGCTGAATAATGAAGACGTCTTTACCGCGAACGTTTTCATTGATCTCGGCAGTGATTTCGCCGTCGGAGAACTTACCGACAGAAATGTCACCGAGAGGGATATGCAGCTGACGTACTACACGCCGAGCCAGATCGGGGTTAGCGTTCCCCGTAAAGACCATCATCTTGGACACGCGCAGTACCTGAAGGCTGAGGGTATACCTGGATGAGTATAGGAAAATGGCAGGGGCGGCTGGATTCGAACCAACGCATGGCAGGATCAAAACCTGCTGCCTTACCGCTTGGCGACGCCCCTGTATCTGTTGCTGCGAGTGCCCAGCACTCGATTCCTTTTAGAGCAGACTTTGCAGCTTGCGATGCAACATCGAAACGTTGCTTCCCTTTGCTACAAACCCTGTAAGGGTCTCTGTCAGAAGGGCCGAGACTTTATCAGCTTCAGCTTTGCTTGGGAAGCCCCCAAACACACAACTTCCAGTTCCGGTGAGTTTTGCTTCGGTAAATTTACCTAACAAATTCAAAGCGTTACGAACATCTGGATAACGCCTTGCTACCACCGGTAAGCAGTCATTTCGACTGTTTCCCTTGGGAACGGGGCGCACTTTAATGGGCTCCGAGTTACGTGTCAACAGCGGATCTGAAAAAATTTCTGCTGTACTTACAGATACTTGCGGCACCAGTACCAGATACCAGGGTTCTTCGGGTTCCACCGGGGTGAGTTTTTCCCCGACGCCCTCGGCAAAAGCCGCGTGGCCACGCACGAAAACCGGTACGTCGGCCCCCAGCGTCAGGCCCAGGGCTGCCAGGCGATCCATGTCCCAGCCAAGCTGCCACAAGTGGTTGAGCCCCAGCAACGTGGTGGCCGCGTTCGAGCTGCCGCCACCGATGCCGCCGCCCATGGGCAGGATTTTTTCGATCCAGATATCGATGCCCAGTGAACAACCGGACTGCTCCTGGAGTTTTTTCGCGGCCTTGACGATCAGATTGCTGTCATGGGGAACGCCATCGAATTCGGTGTGCAAGTGGATCACGCCGTCATCGCGCACGGCATAGGTGATCTCGTCGCCGTAGTCCAGGAACTGAAAAATCGTCTGCAACTCGTGATAGCCGTCCGGGCGGCGGCCGAGAATGTGCAGCATGAGGTTGAGCTTCGCCGGGGACGGCAGCGTCAGGCGTGTTGCACTCATGTTACTGCCCCAGCTTGCGCGGCTGCCATTGCTTGATGACCAGCGTGACGTCGAGGTTGTTGCCGTGCAGCTTGATGCGCTCGGGCAACCAATAGCCGTTCTGCTGGGCATAGCTGAGGTATTCGATCTGCCAGTCGTCCTGTTCCAGATTGGACAGGCGACTGTCGGCGTCGAGGGTCAGGCGACTTTTACTGTCCGGTGCCGGCAGTCCACGAACCCACCAGGTCAGGTGCGAAACCGGCAGTTTCCAGCCCAGTTGTTCTTCCAGCAGCGCTTCGGGGCTGGGCGCCTCATAGCGCCCCTGGTTGGCGACTTCCAGCGAAACCTGGCCCGGCCGGCCGGTCAAGCGCGCCGCGCCACGACCCAGCGGGCCGGAGAGACGAATGTCGTAGTAATCCTGGCGCTGCAGCCAGAACAAAGTACCGCTTCCGGAATCTTTCGGTGCGCGGATGCCGATCTTGCCGTCGATCTGCCAGCCGTCGAGGCCGCTGAGTTGTTCTTTGTGTTCGCGCCACAGGGCTGGGTTGCCATGACCCTGGACGGATTCCCGAGCGCCGAAGCCCGCGCAACCGGCGAGCAGGGCGATGAAGCTGAAGACGATGAAATGGCGCAAGAACATAATCTTAAAGAGTCTCTGATCCGGTCAGGCGTTTGATGGTGCTGCGCAAGATCTGGCTGTCGGGCTGTTCCTTGAGGAATCTGCTCCAGATCTGCCGGGCTTCGCGCTGTTTGCCGTTGGCCCACAGGACTTCACCCAGGTGAGCGGCGACTTCCTGGTCGGGGAAGCGCTCCAGGGCCTGGCGCAACAGGCGCTCGGCTTCGTCGAGATTACCCAGCCGGTAATTCACCCAGCCCAGGCTGTCGAGCACGGCCGGGTCTTCCGGATTGAGCTGGTGGGCCTGTTCGATCAATACCTTGGCTTCGTCGTAGCGGGTGGTGCGATCCGACAACGTGTAGCCGAGCGCGTTGAGGGCCATGGCGTTGTCGGGGTCTCGTTGGATGATCAGGCGCAGATCCTTTTCCATCTGGGCCAGGTCATTGCGTTTTTCCGCCAGCATGGCGCGGGTGTACAGCAGGTTCAGATCGTCCGGGTATTGCTTCAAGGCCTGCTGCAGCACACTCCAGGCTTTGTCGCCCTGGTTGTTGGCCGCCAGGGTCTCGGCCTCGATCAGGTAAAGCTGGATGCCATAGTCCGGCTGCGTGTCGCGCTGGACGGCCAGGCGACTCTGGGCTTCGGCCGTCTTGCCATTGCCTATCAGGATGTCGGCCTGGCGCAATTGCGCTGGCAAATAATCGTTGCCTGGGCCGACCAGCGCATACTCGATCAGTGCGCTCTCGGGATCGTTGCGTTCTTCGGCGATGCGACCCAGGTTCAAATGGGCCGAATCGACATGGCTTTCCCGGGCGATCAGGTCTTCCAGATAGCCCTTGGCTTCTTCCCAGGCCTTGGCTTCCAGACAGACCAGCGCCAGGGAATAACGCAGGTCGTCATCTTCGGGGTACTGCTGCACCAGGCTGGAAAACTCGACCTTGGCATCGTCCATGCGGTTGTTTTCCACCAGCATGCGCGCGTAGGTGAGGCGCAGGCGTTTGTCGTCCGGGTATTTCTTGATGCTCTTTTCCAGCAGCGGGAGGGCTTCGTCGCCACGGTTCAGGCCTTGCAGAAGGCGCGCGCGCAGCAGGATAGGGGCCACTTCGCCTGCTTCCGGCGGATTGTCTTCCAACAGGGTGAGGGCGCCCTGGGTGTCGCCGTCCTGTTGCAACAGTAGCGCTTTGCCGAAAATCAGCTGGCCGTTGTTCGGATGGCGCTGCAGCAAGCGATCGAAACTCTTCATGAGGCCGTTGCGGGTCTCCTGGTCGGTATCGGCTGCAGACAACGCAAGGAAGTCGAAATGGGTGTCACCCTTGCCCAGCAAGACTTTTTCCATATACATCATGGAGTCGTCATAACGCCCGGCACGCGCCAGCTGCACGGCGGCGGCGCGTTGCGCTTCGAGATCGTCCGGGGCGTTCTTGGCCCAGATCAGCGCGGTATCCAACGCCGGCTGGTCGGCGCCCAGGTATTCGGCAATGCGAAAGGCCCGCTCGGAGATGCCCGGATCCTGGGTGTTGATCGCCTGGGTCACGTAGTTGTCCAGCGCAATATCGAATCGATTGCGTTGGCCTGCCAGCTCGGCGCTCAACAGGCTGAAGATGGTTTCTTCGCTGAACGAGCCGTAGACCTTTGGCTTTTCGGGGACCGGGGGGCTGCCTTCGACCGGTGGCGTACCCTCCGTCGATACGGGGGCCATGGACTGGCAGCCGCTGAGGAAGGCAAAAGCGAGGAGCAACGCAAAAGATCTATTCATATAGGAAGAGGACGACTTACCTGCGGTCGGATCATCATGACACAAGCCATCGGTCAAACATAACCGAGTCTCGGCGGATGCTTTATAGACACAGGTAATTGTGACAATAGCCGGTGGTGGTTGTTCTGAATCTGGCGAAGTAGGACAATTGCCGGCTTCACGTCACCATCAGCGACCTTGAATGGCCTTCCTTGCACTTGGTATCAACCACAAGACTGCTTCAGTAGACGTCCGCGAGCGCGTGGCCTTTACGCCTGAGCAGCTGGTGGAGGCCCTGCAGCAACTCTGCCGACTCACCGACAGTCGCGAAGCTGCGATCCTTTCCACCTGCAATCGCAGCGAGCTTTATATAGAGCAGGATCACGTTTCGGCCGATTCAGTGCTGCGCTGGCTGGCCGAATACCATGATTTGAGCCTCGAAGAGCTGCGTGCCAGTGCTTATGTGCACGAAGACGATGCGGCCGTTCGTCACATGATGCGTGTCGCCTCCGGGCTCGATTCGCTGGTGCTGGGCGAGCCGCAGATTCTTGGCCAGATGAAGTCGGCCTACGCCGTGGCCCGCGAGGCCGGCACCGTTGGCCCGCTGCTGGGGCGCTTGTTCCAGGCCACATTCAATGCCGCCAAGCAGGTGCGCACCGACACCGCCATCGGCGAGAACCCGGTGTCCGTGGCGTTTGCCGCCGTCAGCCTGGCGAAACAGATTTTCAGTGATTTGCAACGCAGCCAGGCGCTGCTGATTGGTGCCGGCGAGACCATCACCCTGGTCGCCCGCCATCTGCATGAGCTGGGCGTGAAGCGCATCGTCGTCGCCAACCGTACCTTGGAGCGCGCCAGCACCTTGGCCGAGCAGTTCGGTGCACACGCCGTGCTGCTGTCGGATATTCCGGCTGAGTTGGTGCACAGCGATATCGTCATCAGTTCCACCGCCAGCCAATTGCCGATCCTGGGCAAGGGCGCGGTGGAAAGCGCCTTGAAGCTGCGCAAACACAAGCCGATCTTCATGGTCGATATTGCGGTTCCCCGTGACATCGAGCCCGAAGTAGGCGAACTGGATGACGTTTATCTCTACAGCGTCGACGATTTGCATGAAGTCGTCGCCGAAAACCTGAAGAGTCGGCAAGGCGCGGCGCAGGCGGCTGAGGAAATGATCACCGTCGGCGCCGACGATTTCATGGTGCGCCTGCGCGAACTGGCGGCGGTGGACGTGCTCAAGGCGTATCGTCAGCAAGGCGAACGCCTGCGCGACGAAGAATTGCAGAAAGCCCAGCGCCTGCTCGCCAATGGCGGCAGCGCCGAAGAGGTGCTGGTGCAGCTGGCGCGCGGCCTGACCAACAAATTGCTCCACGCGCCCAGCGTCCAGCTCAAGAAGCTGACCGCCGAAGGCCGCCTCGATGCGCTGGCCATGGCCCAGGAACTTTTCGCTCTCGGTGAAGCTTCACCGGATAGCTTTTCGGATAAAAAAACGCAATGAAAGCGTCACTGCTCAATAAACTGGACATTCTCCAGGACCGTTTCGAGGAACTGACCGCCTTGTTGGGCGATGGCGAAGTCATTTCCGACCAGAACAAGTTCCGCACCTACTCCAAGGAGTACGCGGAGGTCGAGCCGATTGTCGCGACCTATAAACAGTTGCTGAAGGTGCAAGGCGACCTTGAGGGCGCCCAGGCACTGCTCAAGGACAGCGATCCGGACATGCGCGAAATGGCGGTCGAGGAAGTGCGCGAAGCCAAGGACCGGTTGGTCGAGCTGGAAAGCGACCTGCAACGCATGCTGCTGCCCAAGGACCCGAACGACGGGCGTAACGTGTTTCTCGAGATCCGCGCCGGTACCGGCGGCGACGAGGCGGCGATCTTTTCCGGCGACCTGTTTCGCATGTATTCGCGGTACGCCGAACGCCGTGGCTGGCGGGTGGAAATCCTCTCGGAAAACGAAGGCGAACATGGCGGCTATAAGGAAGTCATCGCGCGGGTCGAAGGCGACAACGTCTATGGCAAGCTGAAGTTCGAGTCGGGCGCCCACCGCGTGCAACGTGTTCCGGCCACCGAATCCCAGGGCCGCATCCATACGTCGGCCTGCACCGTGGCGGTATTGCCCGAGCCGGACGAACAGGAAGCCATCGAGATCAACCCGGCGGACCTGCGCGTCGATACTTACCGTTCTTCCGGCGCGGGCGGCCAGCACGTCAACAAGACCGATTCGGCGATCCGCATCACCCACTTGCCCTCGGGCATCGTGGTCGAGTGCCAGGAAGAACGTTCCCAGCACAAGAACCGCGCACGAGCCATGGCCTGGTTGTCGGCCAAACTCAACGACCAGCAGACCAGCGCCGCCGCCAACGCCATCGCCAGCGAGCGCAAGCTGCTGGTGGGCTCGGGCGACCGCTCCGAGCGGATCCGCACCTACAACTTCGCCCAGGGCCGGGTCACTGACCACCGCGTCAACCTGACCCTGTACTCCCTCGACGAAATTCTTGCCGGTGGTGTCGACGCCGTCATCGAGCCTCTGCTCGCTGAATACCAGGCCGACCAACTGGCCGCGATTGGCGAGTAAGCACAGGTGAATAAATGACCATCATCGCCAGTTTGCTACGCGCAGCCGAATTACCCGACTCGCCCACGTCACGCCTGGACGCCGAGTTGCTGCTGGCCGCCGCGCTGGGCAAGTCCCGCAGCTTCCTGCACACCTGGCCCGAGCGGATCGTGCCGAGCGAGGCGGCGCTGCTGTTTTCCGAATACTTGCGGCGCCGTCGTTCCGGCGAGCCGGTGGCCTACATCCTCGGTCAACAGGGCTTCTGGAAGCTCGACCTGGAAGTGGCGCCCCGTACGCTGATCCCGCGTCCCGACACTGAACTGCTGGTGGAAACCGCGTTGGCCTTGTTGCCCGCGACACCGGCCCGGGTCCTGGACCTGGGCACTGGCAGCGGCGCGATTGCCCTGGCACTGGCCAGCGAGCGGCCGACCTGGAAGGTCACGGCGGTCGATCGCGTGTTGGAAGCCGTGGCCCTGGCCGAACGCAATCGCCAGCGCCTGGGCCTGCGTAATGTCACGGTGCTGAGCAGTCACTGGTTCAGTGCACTGGACGGCGAACGTTTCGAACTGATCATCAGCAATCCGCCGTACATTGCCGCCAGCGATCCGCACCTGGCCGAAGGCGACGTGCGTTTCGAGCCGGCCAGTGCGCTGGTGGCGGGGCCGGACGGCCTTGACGACTTGCGCGCAATCATTGCCCAGGCCCCCCAACACCTCGAAGCGGATGGCTGGTTGATGCTCGAGCACGGTTACGATCAAGCCGACGCGGTGCGTGGGCTGCTGCAGGAGCAGGGATTTGTCGAAGTCCATAGCCGCAAGGACCTGGGCAATCACGAGCGCATCAGCCTGGGACGCCTGCCGTGCTGAATGATCAAGAGCTGCTGCGCTACAGTCGACAGATCCTGTTGCAGCACGTCGACATCGATGGACAACTGCGTCTCAAGCAAGGCCGCGTATTGATCATCGGCCTGGGTGGCCTGGGCGCCCCGGTGGCTTTGTACCTGGCCGCCGCAGGCGTCGGCGAGTTGCACCTGGCGGACTTCGACACGGTCGACCTGACCAATCTCCAGCGACAGATCATCCATGACACCGATAGCGTCGGCCTGACCAAGGTCGATTCGGCGGTGCGACGCCTGACTGCGATCAATCCTGAGGTTCGACTGGTTCCGCATCCGGCGGCAATGAATGAAGAGTCCCTGGAAAGTGCAGTGTCGGCAGTGGATGTGGTGCTGGACTGTTCCGACAATTTTTCCACCCGCGAAGCGGTGAACGCAGCCTGTATCGCCGCAGGCAAACCCCTGGTGAGCGGGGCGGCGATCCGCCTGGAGGGGCAACTGTCGGTATTCGACCCGCGTCGTCCCGAAAGTCCTTGTTATCACTGCCTCTATGGGCACGGCAGCGAAGCCGAACTGACCTGCAGCGAAGCCGGTGTGCTTGGCCCGCTGGTGGGGCTGGTCGGCAGTCTGCAGGCGCTCGAAGCCTTGAAACTGTTGGCGGGGTTCGGCGAGCCGCTGGTGGGGCGCTTGCTGCTGATCGATGCGCTGGGCACGCGCTTCCGCGAATTGCGAGTCAAGCGCGATCCGGGTTGCACCGTCTGCGGTAGCCGACATGAGTGAAGCGCCGGTCGGTGTGTTCGATTCGGGCGTCGGCGGACTGTCAGTGCTGGGAGAAATCCGTCGGCTGCTACCCAATGAGTCCCTGCTGTACGTTGCCGACTGCGGACATATTCCCTACGGGGAAAAAAGCCCGGAATTTATCCGGCAGCGATGCGCGATCATTGCCGATTTTCTTCGGCGTGAGGGGGCCAAGGCGCTTGTAGTGGCGTGCAACACCGCAACCGTCGCCGGGGTGGCTGAGCTGCGGCGCGATTATCCCGATTGGCCCATCGTCGGTATGGAGCCGGCGGTCAAGCCGGCTGCCGCCGCCACGCGAAGCGGCATCGTCGGTGTGCTGGCGACGACAGGCACCTTGCAGAGCGCCAAGTTCGCCGCGCTACTGGACCGGTTCGCCTCGGACGTGCGCGTGATCACGCAGCCCTGCCCGGGGCTGGTGGAACTGATCGAGGCGGGCGACTTGCACAGTCCGGCCTTGCACCAACTGCTGCTAGGCTACGTCACGCCGCTGTTGGCGGCCGGCTGCGACACATTGATCCTGGGCTGTACGCACTATCCCTTTCTCAAGCCGCTGCTTAAACAGATGGTTCCGGAGTCTGTCATTCTGATCGACACCGGCGCCGCAGTGGCTCGTCAACTTCAGCGGCTACTGGCTGAACGAGCGCTATCGGCAGAAGGGCCTGCCAGCGAAACCCAGTTCTGGACCAGCGCTGATCCGATACATTTAAGAAAAATCCTACCGATGCTATGGAATTCGTCTGACATTGTGCGAAGCTTCGGTGTGTAAAAAAATCGTGAAGATTGTGTAAATCCTGCTGAACTTCTGATTTAGAGCGGATTTCTATAGCTGTGTCTTTTGTAAGAAAAAACTAACTAAGTCTGTCGGAAAAGGATGTTTCTAATGAAGCGCTTATTCTGCTTTGCCGCGTTTGCGGCTGCATTGCTGGGGCACACTTACACCGCGCAGGCGGCGGGTGTGGAGTTTGGGGTCGGCCAGACCGGCGACTCGACCATGACTTATCGACTGGGCATGCAATTTGACTGGGACAAAAGCTGGTTGCAGAGCGACGTCGGTCGCCTGACTGGTTACTGGAGCGGGGCCTACACCTATTGGGAGGGTGATGAGACCTCCAGCAATCACAGTTTGTCGTTCTCGCCTGTCCTCGTGTATGAGTTCGCTGGCCAGAACGTCAAACCCTACATCGAGGCGGGTGTGGGTGTTGCGTTGTTTGAAAACACCGAAGTGGAATCCAACAAACTCGGCACGGCGTTCCAGTTCGAGGACCGAATCGGTTTCGGCCTGCGCTTCAATGGCGGACATGAAGTTGGCATCCGCGCCACTCACTACTCCAACGCCGGCATCAAGTCGACCAATGACGGTGTGGAAAGCTACGCGCTGCACTACACGATGCCGCTGTAACGCTCGAAGTAATGGGGAGCGAGCAGTCGCTCCCCACTATGAACGCCTAGCGATACGCCGTCGAAATCCCCAAGCGCTCTTCGATGCATTCCGGCGCGCCCATTTCGAATTCCCGGCAGATCAGCGGGCGCTTTTCGTAGATCGTGCACATCATACTGTCGCGATCTAGCGCCGCGCACCAGCCGTCGTCAAGCCTCAACATGACTTCGCCGCCCCAGTCGTCGGTATCGATAAAGCGCTCCGGAACGCCAGTATCGGTGATCAGCAGCACTTCAAGCTGGCAACAGCAGGCCGCGCATGTCGAACACGTAACGACCGGCGCGGGAAGCTCAACAAGGGGAATGGTTTTCATGGTGCGCAGTGTAAGGCAACCGGACGGCTCAAGGTTGGCCCTTGATCGGGTACCCGTTTCTCGCCCTGTCTGAAGCCGTGTCTGTCTGGCCTGCCTCGGTCGATTTAGGCAGTGGCCACAGATCCGTCATGGCGGCGGCGGGGAACGCCAGTTCCTGAGGGTGGTCGCTCAGTCGCGTCAATATGTGGTTCGCTGCTGTTTCGACTGACCAATGAACCGGGGCGACGAAACAATCATCGAGATTTGGCGACGGGATGTCGAAGGCGGGGTGTATCAACGTCACATCGATACCGTCACCCGCCAAGTCCACGCGAGCCGACTCGAACAGATAGCGCATCCC
This sequence comes from Pseudomonas sp. SWRI154, assembly GCF_014268645.1. Classification (NCBI taxonomy): domain Bacteria; kingdom Pseudomonadati; phylum Pseudomonadota; class Gammaproteobacteria; order Pseudomonadales; family Pseudomonadaceae; genus Pseudomonas; species Pseudomonas sp. SWRI154. The sequence goes on along the minus strand of NZ_JABWQW010000017.1, from coordinate 77,405 downwards.
TTTGCCATCGGCCTCGATGTTTGATGGAGGCAAATGAGTGAGCGGGCTGGTAATGCCCACCAGATGGGGCGTTGTTCCGGCGCGCAGCAACGGCAAGGCCGCGTCGATACACAGGCTGGTCGCCAACAGGTTGCTGCGCACGATGTGTTCGATGACCGTGTGGTCAACTAACTGCTCAGGAACATATTCAGCGGTACCGGCATTGATGATGACGGTGTCCAACGCGCCCCACTGCCGGGTAATCTGCTGACAGGTTTCCCGGACAGTCTGGCTGTCGGTCAGATTGCCGGGCACCGCCAGTACCTGTCCTGGGTAACGCTGGGAAAGGGCTTGGCAGGTTTTGAGCGAGCTGACGGCTAACCGTGCACCGGCTTTAAGCAACGCCTCGGCCAGCGAGTCGCCCAAGCCGTCGCCTGCACCGGTCAGCCAATACCTTCGGCCCATTTTCTTCCCCCGTTTCAATTGCTGCACCGCTCTAACGCGCCGCCTGCATGACAGAGACCCTGATATTAATAGGACTATATCGGGCCATTATGGTTTTGCATTCAACCTTCAGCAATTTCATGTTCGGTAACCGCCCATTCGTTCGGTTTCACTCCTTGACATGCCGCAAGTCGCTTGAAGGCTTCCAATGCTCGCGCCCGCGACTGAGGCAGGTTGACGATCGGCGCCGGGTAATCCGTTACCCCAAACAATTCTCGCTGGGCATTGGGATTGTGGACCCGCCGCGTATCCAGATCGTTCAACTCCGGTAACCAGCGTTTGATAAATAATCCTTCTCGATCGAATTTTTCCGATTGGCTCAACGGGTTGAAAATGCGAAACCAAGGCGCCGAGTCCGTCCCGGTGGAGGCGCTCCACTGCCATCCGCCATTGTTGGCGGCCAGGTCGCCATCGATCAGGTGTTGCATGAAAAAACGCTCGCCCTCGCGCCAGTCGATCAGCAAGTTCTTGGTCAGGAACATGGCAACGACCATTCGCAAACGGTTATGCATCCAACCGGTTTCGAGTAGTTGGCGCATGGCCGCATCAATGATTGGCAGGCCGGTTCGCGCCTGTTGCCAAGCCGCCAGTTCATCGGGGGCGTTGCGCCAGGCTAGCGCTTCGGTCTCCGGGCGGAAGGCGCGGTGCCGCGAGACGCGTGGATATCCCACCAATATGTGTTTATAGAATTCGCGCCAGAGCAATTCATTGATCCATGTCACTGTTCCGGCGCTACCGCTCTCGAACTCGCCCTGATTGGCTTGCAGCGCGGCGTGCAGGCATTGGCGCGGGGAAATGACTCCAGCCACCAGATAAGCCGAAAGCTGGCTCGTGCCTGGTCTGGCCGGGAAGTCCCGCGCACTTTGGTAATAGTCCAGATGCTGTTCGGCAAAAGTCTCCAGGCGCCGGCGGGCTTCATCTTCACCGGCGGGCCAAAGCGCGCGCAGCGCTTCGCTGGGCGGGGCGAACCCTTCGACCTGGGTCGGTACCGGGTCACTGGCAATCGGGACGGGCGCCTGCGTCGTTGGTGCGGGGACGAGACCAGGCACAGCGAGATGCAGGCGGCTGTAACAGACCTTGCGAAACTGGCTGAACACCTGGAAGTAGCTGCCAGACTTGGTCAGAACGCTGCCGGGCTTGAACAGCAGTTGGTCGAGATGGCTATGAAACTCAACGCCTTGATCATTCAACGCCCGAGCCACTTCGACATCGCGTCGGGTTTCGTTCAGGCCATACTCTTCGTTGACATGCACGGCGCTGATGTTCAGCTCGCGACACAGCGTGGCCAGTACCTGTGGCGCCTGGTTCCAATGCGACGCATGACGGATCAGCAGCGGTATGTTCAACAGGCCCAGGGCGGTGTTCAACGATGCGAGGTTGCGCAGCCAGAAGTCGATTTTGCACGGCGCATCATCGTGGGCACGCCATTGCCCGGGGCTGGGCAAATACACCGCGACACATGGGCCGCGGGCCGCAGCCGATGCCAGGGCGGTATTGTCGTGCAGGCGCAAATCGCTGCGCAGCCAGATCAGTTGCATGGGATTGCTCATTGGAAAAGTGCTCTGCGGCTCAGTTCGCGGTGAGCGCAGAGCGGGTCGTCGGCCCAACTGACGTTCATCATCGAGACGCCTGTGGACAACTTGGCGTGATGGATCGATACCGCCGGGCCGGCAATGACGATTGGGCAGTCGATGGCGCTCAGCAGCTTGGGCAGTTGGGAAAGATTCATGGCGTTGCTGGAATACAACAGCACGGCGCGAGCGTTCATACGCTCGGCGGCCAAAGCCAACTCGCCCACAGGCAGGGGACCATCGAATATTTCCACCGGACAATCGGCACTGCTGGCGAGCCAGGCGATGAGCCACAAATGAGGCTCCTGCGATTGCGAGTGATTGACCAGCAGCAACGGCGCCCCATGCAGCTGGCGGTTGTTGTGATGGATCCGGCTGCCGAATTTGCTGCGCAGCCAGGAATAAAAGAATACCTGCTCCATTTGCGCGCCAAACTGGCCTTGCCAACGCATTTGCAATTCGGCCAGCAACGGCAACAGCAGCTGCTCGCATACGGTCCACGGCGGGTACAGCGCCATGGCCTGGTTGACCAGGTCATCGATCTGGCGCTCGGCCAGTTGGCTTATCGCTAACACAAGCGCATGGCGCTGGCGTTGCCAATCGTCTTCCAAGGGTTCGCCGGGCGGCTGCGGTGAGTCGAGCAACGGCTTGATCTTACTCACCGCCACGCCACGATTGATCCAGGTGAGGATGCTCTGGATGCGTTGCACGTGCTCGGGGCTGAACAACCGGTGGCCCTTGGGCGTGCGGTGCGGCACGACCAAGCCGTAACGGCGCTCCCACGCCCGCAGCGTGACGGCGTTGACGCCGGTTCGCCGGGCCACTTCGCGTATGGGAAGCCAGCCCTGCGCCAGTGCCTTGGCAAAGTCGGCGCCGAGGTCTTCGCTGGCGCTGGAGTCGGGTTTGCTGTTCATCAAATGGCGTTTCGCAAACTGAGGTTTTCCGGGTGGGGTTGAAGGTAGGCCTGCTGCGCGAGATAGGCATCGGGATGCCGGCGCAAGTGATGCTTGAGCAAAGTCAGCGGTACCACCAATGGCACGATGCCGAGGCGATACTGACCAATGAGCTCTTGGACTTCCTGCTTGTCCTGCGCATTGATAACGCGCTTGAGGTAGCCGCTCAGGTGCTGGAGGACATTGGCATGGGTGCGACGGGTGGCGCATTTTTTCAGGGCCGCCATCAGCGCGCTGAAATAACGTGGGCCCAACTCGTTGGGGTCGGTCTTGCCCATGTTGCCCAACAGGTTGCCAAGGGCCTTGTACTGAACCGGATTGTGCGCCATCAGCAAGTATTTGTAGCGCGAGTGGAATTCGATCAGGTCGCGTCGGGTGAGGCCGCGTTGGCGGAGCGGTTGCCAGGCGGCATAGGCGAACACCCGCGTCAGGAAGTTTTCCCTCAGGACCGGATCGTTGAGGCGGCCGTCTTCCTCCACCGGCAGGTCAGGATGGCGCTCGCAAAAGGCCTGGGCATAAATACCGCGCCCGCCACCGTCCTGGGGGGCGCCGTTGTGGCCATAGACCTTGACCCGTTCCAGCCCGCAAGAAGGGGATTTCTGCATGAAGATATAACCGCAGACATCGTCCAGCTCGCCGGCCATTTGCTGCCCGTACTCGGCCAACGGCCGGGTCACGTCGAGGTCGCGATTCACTGTTCCCAACGCGTTGGGGTGTTCAGGATCGCCCACCAGCCGGATCGGCTCGCGAGGAATGCCCAGGCCAATGGCAACTTCGGGGCACACCGGGACGAAATCGAAGTATTTGATAAGCGTGCGGCTGCACAACGGCGATTGCTTGTGCCCGCCATTGAAGCGAACTTCAGCGCCCATCAGGCAAGCGCTGACGGCGATTCTGGGTTTGGCGATCGTTTCGCTGGGCATGGGCTACCTCTGATGAGTAAATCTTGTACATGTTTTACTTTCTGTACAATATTTTCATCATAGGTCCGAATGCGTGCATGTCAACCGGGAATTACGCAGTGAGGCGCAGTGGAAACGTTCGCAGAGGGGCTGCTGTCTGACTCGACAGCAGCGAACAGGGCAGGTGACGCGATTTACTGAAGGCTGGCGTGCAAACGACGGGCGGCCTCCTGGCCACTGAGCCAGGCCCCTTCGACCCGGCCGGACAAGCACCAGTCGCCGCATACATACAAGCCCAGGTCGGCATCGGCCAGCGCTCCCCATTCATGGCTGCCGGCGGGGCGAGCGTACAGCCACCGATGAGCCACGCTGAAGCTCGGCGCGGGCATCGCGCTGTGCAGCAGTTCGGCGAAGGCGCCGTGCAGGTGTTCGATGACGGCTTCCTTGGGCATGTCGATGTGCTGGCGACTCCAGTCGCTGGTGGCGTGCAGCACCCAGGTATCGAGCTGGGTGTCGCGCCCCGGCTTGCTGCGGTTGCGCGCCAGCCAGTCGAGGGGACTGTCCTGTACGAAGCAGCCTTCCATAGGCGTATCCAGCGGTGTTTCGAAGGCCAGTGCCACGGCCCAGGTGGGGTCCATCTTTACCCCGGCGGCGACGCCGGCCAACTTCGGCACGGCCGCGAGCAATGCCGTGGCCTGGGGCGCAGGCGTGGCAATCACGACTTGGCCGAAGGGGCCGTGGGTAAATCCTTCCGCATCCTGTAAATGCCAATGTTCCTGGCCGCGAAACACTTCCGTGATGCGGCAGGAAAACTGCACCTGCAGGTCGCCAAGCAGGGCGCGGGTAATCGCACTCATGCGCGGGGTGCCAACCCAGCGGGTCTGCTCGTCGGGAGAGGGGCTCATCTGCCCGTCCTGGAAATGATAGAGCTGCGGATTCCATTCAGCCGCCCAGCCGTTGGCTTGCCAGCGCTGCACTTCCGTGACGAAGCGCCGGTCGCGGGCGGTGAAGTATTGCGCGCCCATATCCAAGGCGCCGGCGTCGCTGCGTTTACTCGACATGCGTCCGCCGCTGCCGTGGCTTTTATCGAAGAGTTGGATGACGTGCCCAGCCTCCGTCAGGGCCTGGGCGGCTGATAAACCGGCGATGCCGGTGCCGATGATTGCGATAGGTACAGTCATGAGGGCCTCGTTTACCTTTCTGTACAGACTACGCCGTCGTTTAATCCTGTACAATTTTGGTTTTTGGTATAAGTTTTACCGTTCGCGTTTTGGCAGGTTGTCCTATTGTTTAAGCACAGACCCTGTCCGATATGAAAATGCCTACTTATAAAAATAGACTAATGGGCCGGGTAAAACGCGATGCGAGGAACACCTCATGCACATATTGCTGACCGGCGGTACTGGTTTGATCGGACGTCAGCTCTGCCGGCACTGGCTGGAGCAGGGACACCGCTTGACAGTATGGAGTCGTCGACCCGAACAAGTGGCAGGAATCTGCGGAGCGCAGGTGCAAGGCATCGCCAAGCTCGACGAGATTGGCGAGCCGGTCGATGCGGTGGTCAACCTGGCAGGCGCGCCCATCGGCGATCGGCCTTGGACGCACAAGCGCAAGATGTTGCTGTGGAGCAGCCGCGTCACGCTGACTGAGGTGCTGCTCGCTTGGCTGGAGCGTTGCGAGCAAAAGCCACAGGTGTTGATCTCCGGTTCCGCCGTGGGCTGGTACGGCGACGGTGGCGAGCGAGAATTGACGGAGGAGTCGGGGCCGGTCAGCGAGGATTTCGCCAGTCAGTTGTGCATCGCCTGGGAAGAAACCGCACAGCGAGCCGAGGCCATGGGCATACGCGTGGTGCTGATTCGCACGGGTCTGGTCCTGTCCGCCGAGGGCGGCTTTTTGTCGCGGCTGTTGCTGCCGTTCAAGCTGGCGCTGGGCGGGCGTATCGGCAATGGACGGCAGTGGATGCCATGGGTTCATATCGACGATCAAATCGCCTTGATTGATTTTCTTCTGCACCGCAGTGACGCCAGCGGTCCTTATAATGCGTGTGCGCCGAACCCGGTGCGCAACCGAGATTTTGCCAAGGCCCTGGGGCACGTATTGCGTCGCCCGGCCGTGGTGCCGATGCCGGAGCTGGCGCTGAAAATTGCGCTGGGTGAGTTGTCATTGCTGTTGCTGGGCGGCCAGCGCGCCACGCCGGCCCGATTGCAGGCGGCGGGTTTTTCATTCCGGTTCACTGATTTGCCTGCGGCCCTGGAAGATTTGTCGGGTCGCCTTTGAAATAGGACGTTGCATGACCGATCACGCGTTGCTTCTGGTGAATCTGGGTTCGCCTGCCTCCACCTCGGTGGCCGATGTGCGCAGCTATCTCAACCAATTCCTGATGGACCCGTACGTCATCGACCTGCCATGGCCGGTGCGGCGGCTGCTGGTGTCGTTGATCCTGATCAAGCGCCCCGAGCAGTCGGCCCACGCTTACGCGTCGATCTGGTGGGAAGAGGGCTCGCCGCTGGTGGTGCTCAGTCGCCGCTTGCAACAGGCCATGACCGCCCAATGGAAGCAGGGTCCGGTAGAACTGGCGATGCGTTACGGCGAGCCGTCCATTGAATCAACCCTGGCGCGCCTGGCGAGCCAGGGTCACAAGCGCATCACGCTGGCGCCGCTGTATCCACAATTTGCCGACAGCACCGTCACGACGGTCATTGAAGAAGCCAAGCGGGTCGTGAGTGAGAAGAAGCTCGATGTCGATTTTTCGATTCTCCAGCCTTTTTATGATCAGCCGGAATACCTCGATGCGCTGGTTGCCAGCGCCAAGCCGTACCTGATGCAGGATTACGATCACTTGTTGCTGAGTTTCCACGGCCTGCCGGAACGGCACCTGACCAAACTCGACCCCACGGGTTTTCATTGCTTCAAGGACGCCGATTGCTGCAAGAATGCGCCGCCGCAAGTCATGGCGACGTGTTACCGCGCCCAGTGCATTCGCACCGCCGAGCTGTTCGCCCAGCGCATGGGATTGGTCGATGGCAAATGGTCGGTGTCGTTCCAGTCGCGACTGGGTCGCGCCAAGTGGATCGAACCCTATACCGAAGCGCGCCTGGACGAGCTGGCCAAGAGTGGCGTGAAGAAAATCCTGGTGATGTGCCCGGCTTTCGTCGCCGATTGCATCGAAACCCTGGAAGAAATTGGCGACCGCGGCCGCGAGCAGTTCCGCGAAGCGGGAGGGGAGGAGTTGGTGCTGGTGCCGTGTCTCAATGACGATCCGCAGTGGGCGCAGGCGTTGAGTACCTTGTGCGAGCGAGCGCCGATCGCGCTGTAGCCTGTACCTGAGATGGGGCCCCATCTCAGGTACAGATAGATTTACAGCAGCGGCTCATCCGCCTTCTTCTGCTTCCAACCATCGTTGCCCGGCAAGATCAGGTTCAGCGCAATCGCCACCACGGCGCACAACGCGATGCCTTTCAGGCCGAAATCGTCCGGGCCTGTGCCGGTGCCCACCAGCACGCCGCCAATGCCGAACACCAGCGTCACCGAAACGATCACCAGGTTGCGGGCTTCGCCCAGGTCGATCTTGTGGCGGATCAGGGTGTTCATGCCCACCGCCGCGATCGAGCCGAACAGCAGGCACAAGATGCCGCCCATCACCGGCACCGGGATGCTTTGCAGCAGCGCACCGAACTTGCCGATGAACGCCAGGCTGATGGCGAAAATCGACGCCCAGGTCATGATCTTCGGGTTGTAGTTCTTGGTCAGCATCACCGCGCCAGTGACTTCGGCATAGGTGGTGTTGGGCGGGCCGCCGAACAGGCCGGCGGCGGTGGTGGCGATGCCATCGCCAAACAGCGTGCGATGCAGGCCGGGCTTCTTCAGGTAATCGCGACCGGTCACGCTGCCCACGGCAATTACTCCGCCGATGTGCTCGATGGCCGGCGCGAGGGCTACCGGCACGATGAACAGGATGGCTTGCCAGTTGAACTCCGGCGCGGTGAAGGCCGGCACGGCGAACCAGGGCGCGGCGGCGATTTTCGCGGTGTCCACCACGCCGAAATAAAACGCCATGGCAAAGCCCACCAGTACGCCGGAGATGATCGGCACCAGGCGGAAAATACCTTTGCCGAACACCGCCACGATCAGGGTGGTGAGCAACGCCGGCATCGAGATCAGCATCGCGGTTTGATAATGAATCAGCTCGGAGCCGTCGCCAGCCTTGCCCATCGCCATGTTGGCGGCGATCGGCGCCATTGCCAGGCCGATGGAAATGATCACCGGGCCGATCACCACCGGCGGCAGCAGCCGATCAATGAACCCGGTGCCCTTGATCTTCACCGCCAGGCCCAGGAACGTATAGACGAAACCCGCCGCCATGACGCCGCCCATGGTCGCCGCCAGGCCAAATTGGCCCTTGGCGAGGATGATCGGCGTGATAAAGGCAAAACTCGACGCCAGGAACACCGGCACCTGGCGCCCGGTGACGATCTGGAACAGGATCGTCCCCAGGCCTGCCGTGAACAGCGCCACGTTCGGGTCCAGGCCGGTGATCAGCGGCATCAGCACCAGCGCGCCAAAGGCGACGAAGAGCATCTGTGCGCCGGACAGCACTTGGCGCCAGAGCGGATCGTTGAATTCGTCCTGCATGCTCAAGCGTCCTTCTGCTTGGTGCCGAAGATCTTGTCCCCGGCATCGCCCAGGCCTGGGATGATGTAGCCGTGCTCGTTGAGTTTCTCGTCGATGGACGCGGTGTAGATGGTCACGTCGGGGTGGGCATCTTCGACGGCCTTGATGCCTTCGGGCGCGGCGACCAGCACCATGGCGCGGATGTCCCGGCAGCCGGCTTTCTTCAACAGGTCGATGGTGGCAACCATCGAGCTGCCCGTGGCAAGCATCGGGTCGATGATCATCGCCAGGCGCTCATCGATTTCCGGCACCAGTTTTTCCAGGTAGGTGTGCGCTTGCAGGGTCTGTTCATTGCGAGCCACGCCGACAGCGCTGACCTTGGCGCCCGGGATCAGGCTGAGCACGCCTTCGAGCATGCCGATGCCGGCGCGCAGGATCGGCACCACGGTGATTTTCTTCCCGGCTATTTTTTCCACTTGTACCGTGCCGGCCCAACCGGCGATCTCGTAGGATTCCAGCGGCAGGTCCTTGGTGGCTTCGTAGGTGAGCAGGGCACCGACTTCCTGGGCGAGCTCGCGGAAGTTCTTCGTGCTGATGTCTGCGCGGCGCATCAGGCCGAGTTTATGTCTGATCAGCGGGTGGCGGATCTCGAGGATGGGCATGGGGAAGGCTCCGGCGGCGGGCAAAAAAACCGGCCTAGATTAATCTATCCGAGGGTGTTGTCCTATAGACAATACAGAACGTTAGTCCACAAACGCTTGATCTGGCCGGGCGGGATGCGTACCTTTGCCGGCTTTTCCGAACTGCCACCCCTGGAGAGCGCTATGTCCGCTGATCTCGAGCATATCCGTCAAGTCATGCGAGAGGCTGACTGCCTGTACACCGAAGCTGAAGTCGAAGCGGCCATTGCCCGTGTCGGTGCGCAAATCAACGATCAGTTGGCCGAAAGCAATCCGGTCGTGTTCTGCGTGATGAACGGCGGGCTGATTTTCTCCGGCAAGCTGCTGACCTACCTGAACTTCCCGCTGGAAGCGTCCTACCTGCACGCCACCCGTTATCGCAACGAAACCAGCGGCGGCGATCTGTTCTGGAAAGCCAAGCCGGAAGTCTCGTTCATCGACCGCGACGTGCTGATCATCGATGACATCCTCGACGAAGGGCATACCTTGGGCGCGATCATCGATTTCTGCAAACACGCCGGTGCCCGTGCGGTACACACCGCCGTGCTGATCGACAAGGACCACGACCGCAAGGCCCGTCCTGATCTGAAGGCCGATTTCGTCGGCTTGCCATGCATCGATCGCTACATCTTCGGCTACGGCATGGACTACAAAGGCTACTGGCGCAACGCCAACGGTATTTTCGCCGTCAAAGGGATGTAATCGAATGACTCGGCCGGCCTTTCTGGATCAAGCCTTGTTCGATGAACTGGCCGAGAAAGCCGCGGCCAGTCCTCGCGGGCGACAGCACCATAATTTCCATGAGATGGATGAACCGTGCCATCGCATGGCGGTTGGCTTGCAACCGTCTACCTACATCCCGCCGCATCGCCATTTGAGCGCCGACAAGGCGGAAAGCCTGCTGGTGCTCAGGGGCCGGCTCGGTGTGTTGATTTTTGACGAAGCCGGGACGGTGGTCGACAAGCGAATCCTCCAGGCCGGCGGCGATTGCCTCGGTGTCGACCTGCCGGCAGGCGTGTACCACGGCCTGGTGGTGCTCGAAGCGGACAGCCTGATGTTTGAATGCAAGGCCGGCCCTTACCGGCCCGTCCGCGACGGCGAACTGGCCCACTGGGCGCCGCGCGAAGGCGAAGCGGGCGTGGCGCAGTACCAAGCCTGGATGCGCGCCCAGTTCGACTAGGCGGCGAGCCATTTCTCGCTCTTGACCCGCGCCTGTTCCAGGTTCTGTACATACACCAATTGACGCTGTTCGCGATGAACCCCCGCGCGGCGCAGCTTCAGGCGCACCCGTGGGGCTGTTCCCACCAGGATCAGGCCGATCCCCTGCTTGCGATAATCGCGCAGGATATTTTCCAGCGCGACCAGGGCAGTCATGTCCAGCATCGGCACGGCGCTCATGTCCACGATCACCACCCGAACGCCGGGATCGAACCGGCGCAATACGTCCAAGGCTTTTTCCGCCGCGCCAAAAAACAGCGGCCCACGGATGGCGTAGCAACGAACGTGTTCGGGCAGGTTCAGCAGGGCATGGTGGGCATGGCGTGGCAACTCGGCGCTGTCGGTCAGTTCGCTCATGCGCTTGATGAACAGCCCGGCGGCCAACAACAGTCCGACAGCGACGGCCAGCACCATGTCGAACAGCACAGTCAGGCTCAGGCAGGTCAGCAGAACCAGCACGTCGCTGCGCGGAGCGATACGCAGCGTATGCAGCACGTGCCCGGCCTCGCTCATGTTCCACGCGACCATCACCAGCAGCGCCGCCAAGGCAGCCATGGGCAAATAACTGAACAGCGGCGCCAGCAGCACAATCGCCACCAGCACCACCAGGCTGTGAATGATCGCGGCCAGCGGTGACGACGCGCCACTGCGCACGTTGGTGGCGCTGCGGGCAATGGCGGCGGTGGCGGTAATGCCGCCGAACAGCGGGGCGACGAGATTGCCCAGGCCCTGGCCTATCAGCTCGGCGTTGGGATCGTGTTTGCTCCCGGTCATGCCGTCCGCCACCACCGCGCACAGCAGCGATTCGATGGCGCCGAGCATGGCGATGGCGAAGGCTGGCGCCAGCAACTGGCGGAGCAGGTCATAGGACAGGATCAACGGCCGGCCTTGGCCATCCGGCAGATTCCAGGGCCAGTCGAAGCTCGGTAAGAATGGCGGAATGCCGGGGTAGGTGACGCCATCGACGATATAACTGAAGCGTTCGCCCAACGTCGCGATCGGCCATCCCGCGCGTTCCATCGCCAGACCCAACAGTGTGCCCACCAGCAACGCCACCAGATGCCCAGGAACCCGTGGCACCCAACGCGGCCAGGCAATCAGCACCGCCAGGCACACGGCGCCGATGACCCCATCGCCAAGGCGGGCACTGGGCAGCGCCACGATCAATTCGCCCAATTGCTCGATGTAGTGTCTGGCGTGGCCTGCGGTGCTCAGGCCCAGCAAATCCTTCAGTTGCAGGGTCGCGATGACCACGCCGATGCCTGCGGTGAAACCGAGGATCACTGGATAAGGAATGTACTGGATCAATCGCCCCGTGCGCATCAGGCCCAGGGCGATCAGGATCAGGCCGGCAAGCATGGTGCACAACAGCAGGCCGCCCAGCCCGTATTGTTGAGTGATAGGCAGCAGGATGACGACGAATGCCGCCGTTGGCCCGCTCACGTTGAAGCGCGAGCCGCCGGTGAGGGCGATCAGCGGCGCTGCCACCAGCACCGTGTACAGGCCATGTTGCGGCGGTACGCCAACCGCTATCGCCAGGGCCATGGCCAAGGGAATGGCGATAATACCGACGGTCAGCCCGGCCACCAGATCGCCGCGCAGGCGTTCCAGCGTGTAGCCGGCACGCCAGGCTTGGCGCCAGGCGGAGAATAACGGAGGGGCGGAGAAAGACATGAATACTCCTCGCAAGGGGGGCTGGCACTGGCCCCGTGGCGAGGGAGCTTGCTCCCGCTCGGTGGCGCAGCCGTCGTAAAACCGGTTGACGCGTTCCGTCTGGGGAATCGCGTCAGGCTTTTTGGGGCTGCTGCGCAACCCAGCGGGAGCAAGCTCCCTCGCCACAACGGCATCTGTTCGGCGCCGGGACTGATGGCACATCGAGTATGCCGCGCCCGCTGCCCGGATGTATTGATCCGGGTCGCTTATTTTTACCGTCCGTGCGCATGCTAGAGTGCCCGCCCAAGACTCTGGAGCTTGCCATGCGTGTATCGATCCGCCGCTGCGCCACTTTGCTGTTGATATCCAGCCTGCCGTCCATGGCCATTGCCGCGCCGATGCACAGCCAGTTCCTGCCTCCCGATGATCTGGTGGCGCGCCAGGAACAGCCTGAACAACAGCAGTTGCTACAAGTCACCGAGTACTCGGTGGTGCTGGGCAACCAGCGGCCGTCCAACCAGCAGCCGATTCCGGTCACATCGCCGTTGATGGTGCGCCTCAAGGGCAAGCCTTTGAACAAGGGGGCCACCATCAGCCAGGTGATCCTCAATTTCGACGGTGAAAGCAAAAGCCTGAAGAAGCCGGCCTACGACGAGGCGAGCAAGACCCTGACGCTGTCTTATCCACAGGCCCAGTACCGGGTGGTGATCGATCTTTTGCGCAACGACACGGTGTACGTACAGTTTCTCAGCTATGCCAACGGCCATATCTGGGCGGACCTGCACACCGGTGCCGAACGCCCGCGTTGAGCCCCGGGGCCTGCGGGGGGTAAACTTCCCGCCCCGTGAATTGTGCGAGTTGGAGCCGGCAATGCGTAAAGACAAGAAACAAGTGATTGGCGACGAAATTGGCGATGAGCAGATCAAGCAGTTCCTCAATTTCGAACCGGTCGATGCCACTTCGCCGTCGTTGCACAAGCTGATCAAGGCCTATCGTGGGCTGCGGGTCAACGATTTCGAGCGCTTCCTGACGTTTTTCGTCGAGGCCGGCCATGATCTCGACGGCAAGGATGAGCACGGCAACGATTTCGTTGCGCTGATTCAGGACCAGCGTAATGCCGAGGAATATATTGAGTTGATCAAGAAGGCGCGTGGTTAAGTGCGTTGAAACCAAGTCAACGCTCTTCGGAGCGTTGAATGTTCCGACGGCAGGTTGCACCTGGCTTCTTTCATATAACCCTGAAAGGTTATGTCACCATTCGGGCTGTTTTGTTTTATTCGTTTTTCCATTACTTTGCGTTAAGCCAGTTGGCTTTGACGTCGTTATTTAAATGGAAATCTTATTATCATGGAAGATCAAAAAAAGTGTATCGCTGGGGCGTTGCTGTCCTGGGTAGCGTGTTTTGCAAGTTCAACTTCCTGGGCGCGGGACGAAATCGTCAACGTCGAAATCTACAACGCAACAGCCGCTGCCATTGTTCCCGGCAGCGATTTTTCATGGACTCAGAATCCGCTCAATGCAGGCCACAGCTTTTCGATAAGTCCGGGTGAGAGCCAGGAGCTGACGTATTACCTGCCTCAATCGCGCGCCGAGCGGGAGGCCTTTAGCTATACGCAAGGCAGCCGCACCTGTCATTTCAGCTTTGGGCATGTCGCAAGGGAATCGAGCGGTGCTGAAGAAACAATGCCTTATCGTCGCTGGGCCAAAGCGGAACCGACGGATTCCTGTGTCGCTGAGCTGCTTTATGTTGAAGATGATGACGATTATGTTCGTCACGGTGGAACACGCATCAAGTTCAGCATGAACTAATATCCTCGAGCCATAAAAAAGCCTCCCATGTGTATGGGAGGCTTTTTTATATTAACAGCTGGGGTCAGGCGTAACTTTGAGTCCTGCTGTCTTCAACCAGTTCCAGCGCAACGTTGTTTTGCGCGCTGACCTTGCGATACAGCGCCGCATCGGTTTCCAGCACTTTTTCCCGGGCCGGGAAGATCTCCGCGAGCTTGGCGGCCCACTCTCCCTTGGCTTTTTCCGGGAAGCAGCGCTCGATCAGGTCAAGCATGATCGAAACGGTCACCGAAGCACCCGGCGAGGCGCCGAGCAGGGCGGCGAGGGTGCCGTCCTTGGCCGCCACCAGTTCGGTGCCGAATTGCAGGACGCCACCTTTCTTCGGGTCTTTCTTGATGATCTGCACCCGTTGGCCGGCCACTTCCAGGCGCCAGTCTTCGGCTTTCGCCTCGGGGTAGAAGCGACGCAGGGATTCCAGGCGTTGTTCCATCGACTGCATCACTTCGCTGATCAAGTACTTGGTCAGGTCCATGTTGTCCCGGGCCACGGCCAGCATCGGGCCGATGTTGCCGGCGCGTACCGACAGCGGCAGGTCCATGATCGAGCCGTGCTTGAGGAACTTGGTGGTGAAACCGGCGTAGGGCCCGAACAGCAGGGATTTCTTGCCATCGACCACGCGGGTGTCCAGGTGCGGCACCGACATCGGCGGCGAGCCTACCGCGGCCTGGCTGTAGACCTTGGCCTGGTGGTGCTTGACCACTTCCGGATTGTCGCAACGCAGCCACTGGCCGCTGACCGGGAAGCCGCCGAAGCCCTTGCTTTCCTCAATACCTGAAGCTTGCAGCAGCGGCAATGCCGCGCCGCCGGCACCGAGGAACACGAATTTGGCATCCACTTCACGGGTGTTGCCGCTGTTGACGTCCTTGATGCTGACGGTCCAACCGCTGCCGTTGCGCTTGAGGCCGGTAACGCGCTTGCAGTACTTGATCTGGGTGTCCGGTGCGCTGCCCAGGTGCTGGAGCAACTGATTGGTCAGGGCGCCGAAGTTGACGTCGGTACCGTTCATGACACGGGTGGCGGCGATGACTTCGTCAGCCGGGCGGCCGGGCATCATCAGTGGCATCCATTCGGCCATCTGGTCACGGTCTTCGGTGTATTCCATGTCGGCGAAAG
Organism: Pseudomonas sp. SWRI154; assembly: GCF_014268645.1. Classification (NCBI taxonomy): domain Bacteria; kingdom Pseudomonadati; phylum Pseudomonadota; class Gammaproteobacteria; order Pseudomonadales; family Pseudomonadaceae; genus Pseudomonas; species Pseudomonas sp. SWRI154. The sequence goes on along the minus strand of NZ_JABWQW010000017.1, from coordinate 62,373 downwards.
CGTGATGCTGGCGCATCAGTTCGAAGCGCTTCTTCAGGAACTCCACGCCTTTCTCGCCCTGCACGAAGCTCAGGTGCGGCACCGGGGCAATGAAGGATTTCGAGGAGCCAAACGTGCCTTTCCTGGTCAAGTACGTCCAGAACTGCTTCGACACTTCGAACTGGGTGTTGATGTGCACGGCTTTCTTGATGTCGACACTGCCATCGGCGGCCTGGGGCGTGTAATTGAGCTCACACAGCCCGGCGTGGCCGGTACCGGCATTGTTCCAGGGATTGGAACTCTCCGCGGCACCCGAGTCCATCAGCTCGACGACTTCCAGCGAAATCGCGGGGTCGAGCTCCTTGAGCAGCACGGCCAGGGTGGCACTCATGATGCCGGCCCCTACCAGAACTACATCGACTGCTTCGTTATGCGCCATTTAACGCGTCTCCAAAATCTGCAGCACCAAATTGTCGGCATAGCGGCCAGGAAGCGGGGCAGGTCAGTTGCGCCCCAGGTATCCATGGCCAGGATCGCCATGTCCGAATCTTCGCAATTCTTCGCAACACTGCGGATGCATGCAGCCTGGCCTCAAGAGTCCCATGAACTCATTTAAGCGCCGGGCAGGCAATTCGACTTATGGCCGAGACATCCGTTCGTGCAACCAAATCCGTAGCGGACAGGCTTCAGGCGCCGGTTCTTGAGCGATATCCGGTCCTGTGTCGTTGGGCTGTTCCAGACGCCAATGGTGCTTGTTCAGACGCAAAACTCTTCATTTGCTCGCCACACTCTTGTGAAGTTGTGAAAACCCGTTTTTTCACGCTCTTTTGAAGACGTGAACCTCAAAAAAGGGCTGTCCCAGCCTGGCACCGTGCCCGGTTTGGTTGCCCCCATGAAGTACATGACAGGCAAAACGGGCAGACAGCTCAGTGACCGAGCGTAATGACAGCTCTGCAGATTCGTGAAAAGTGGTGATTTGCCAGGGAACAGCAAGCGCGCCAGCTTCACTCGATCTGTGTGGGCGGCTCTCTGTGGGCGGTGCGGGGTGCCAATACAAGCGCATCAGCGGCGTTGCGGGGCCCGATCAGGAGACGTCCTTATAATCGGGGGGAGATTGTAGCGAAGAAACGCGTGGAAATGGTCGTGTTTTATGACTTTTATTAGCCTCGCGGTCAGACGGCCAACAGTTGCCGGCTGCGCGAACGAGCGCGAGGGGCTTGTACCAAGGCGCTGGCGGGCAATGGCTGATGCAGCCAGTTGAGACGGATCTCTTCGATTTCCACCCAGCCATCGCCCATGGGCTGCAAGCTGCATTGCTTGAATGCCTGGCAACGACCGGTGCGGTCCAGCAGAGCAAAGCAGCGGTGATGTGGGCGTGGGGTGAACAGCGAGATCAGATAGCGCATGGTCGGATACCGTGTCGAAGGAGCTTGGGGACAGCCTGACAGCCGGCCATGACACAGCGGTGTAAGGACCATGACAACGGGGTGACAGGAACCGTCCGGCATGGCCCATGTCAGACTTTGCAGTATTCATGCTGCGACGCTAGTTCGCCGCGATGGCGCACCGCTATACTGCCGGCCTGTCTGTGCCCGATTCTGGAGAGAAAAGCATGTTGCAACGCCTGTTGTTCGGTTTGATCGCCGTGACCAGTCTGACCCTTGTCGGCTGTGCCCACAGCCCGCAACAACTTAACCCGGAACCCAAGCTCAACGCCCAACTGGCGCCGGTGGGTCGGGGCCAACCGGTGGTGGTGCGAGTGGTGGACGGTCGTCCGTCGCCAACCCTTGGCACGCGCGGTGGCCTGTACCCTGAGACCAGCGTAATCACGGTGCAGGGCGCGCAGATCCTGCCGAAGTTGCAGGCCCAGGCCGAGGCAGCCGTGCGCTTGCTGGGCTTCACGCCCACTGCGAACGCAATGAACGCGCCGCAACTGACCGTGACCCTGGCCGAGCTGAAATACCAGTCGCCCAAGGAAGGCATGTACGTCACCGAAGCGACGATTGGCGCGACCTTCCGCTCCGACGTGCAGAACGCCAGCCGCCGCTATAGCGGTCGCTACGGTGCTTCGCTGGATCAACGCTTCGGCATGGCGCCCAACCAGGACACCAACACCAAGTTGGTCAGCGATGTATTGAGCGACGCCCTGACCCGTCTGTTCAAGGACCCGACCATTGGTCAAGTGCTGGCTGAGTAAGGCTGCGTCCCGAACGAAAAAGCCCGCATAAGCGGGCTTTTTTGTCGGCGCGATTTTCATGCGGCCTGGGAATAGAGTTCCAGCACGCTGATCCCGGTCAACAGATCGGTTTCGGGAAGGTCAGCATGTTGATGACCGCCGAGGGCGCAATACACCAGCCAATGACGGTCTTGCACGTTGAAGGACAAACTGCCGACAAGGTTCTGTTGTTCATCGCTCGGGCTGATGAGATAGAGGCGGTCCTGGTTTTCGGCGTGCAGCATGACGGATTCCGTGTGGGTTTGGAGGGCGACAGGGTGGCCTATCCATATGACGAAACCGTGACGTGAAGAATTAGAAGGTTTGCACTTGGTCTTGTGGCGAGGGAGCTTGCTCCCGCTGGGCCGCGAAGCGGCCCCAAAACCTGCCAAATGCGGAGCATCAGACACACCGCACCCGCCGGCTTACGACTGCTTCGCAGCCGAGCGGGAGCAAGCTCCCTCGCCACGGTCCATCATTTTTCTTAAGTGAACCGCATTGCGGGCATTGGGATCGTTATTGGTCGGAAAAAGCGGCGCAGGGCGGCGGGCTTTCGGTAGAATCCGCGCCCTGTTCGTAGGTCCCCGGGCGCCAGGCGTCCGTTTTCCCTTGAGGTTTGTGATGTCGTTGCAACTGTTCTCGTTGTTCGCTGCCCACCCCGCCAAACTGATCAACCTGCTCGCGCTGCTGTTTGCCTGCCCAGGTGGCTGGGTGCTGCACGCGACGCGTCGCCGCGAACAGCGGGCGCGGGCCTGTCTCGAAGCGCGTAGCAGCGAAAGCAACGAACGATTCGAAGCGCTGCTGGACCTGGCCACCCAGCGCATGAACCGGTTTTTCTACCGGTTCGGTTTTGCCTGCCTGGGGTTGGCACTGCTGATGTCGTGGATCAGCACTCAGCTCTGAGCACAATCGATGACCACTGCTTTTGTGGCGAGGGAGCTTGCTCCCGCTGGGCTGCGTAGCGGCCCCCTCGGAGCACAAACCGTTTTGCGATTGCTGCGCAATCGAGCGGGAGCAAGCTCCCTCGCCACAAGGTTCGGTGTCGTCCTTGCGCGGATTTAAAGCGCCAACCCCGCCTTGACCCGATACTGATTGCGCACCGGCGTCGCGTATTGCAGCACCAGGAACGGTCGGTGTTCCTCCGGGCAAGCGTCCAATCGGCGCTGCCATTCTTCTTCAGCCTTGGCCAGTTCCTCGGCGCCGAATACCTCGGCCGCCGTCGGCACCTGCAACTGCGGGTCGGCATCGGTCCATTGGGCGTAGGCCAGGTAGTGCACCGGGAACAGGCGATAGCCGCCGAGAATCTGCCGGTCCATCTCCAGGGCCAACTGCTTGGTGTCCTCGAACAACTCGCTGATCGGTGGGGCGAAATTCACGTGGACCCGGCCCTTGTAGCCGGTGATGCCCTTGGCGATGCTGACGTCGTCCTCGCCCGGCGCCTTGGTGTACGTGCCGGTCGTGGCGCGGATGTACAGTTCGCGGGCCTTGGCCTGGTCGCACGGGTCATACTCGTAGCTGATCGACACCGGAGTGAGGTTCAGCGAGCGGATGACTTCGCCGAACGGCTCGTCCTTGCGGCTCATGTGGAACATCTTGAGGATCGCCGATTCGGTGCGATCATCCCCATCCTTGGCGCGGCCCTCGGCCTGGGCGATCCAGATCGACGCGCAATCGTTGCGAATCGAGTGGTTGATGTACGCCGACAGCAACTGGTACGCCGCCATTTTTTCCCGGCGCCCGGTGATGGAGCGGTGCACGATGAAGCTCTTGTTCAGGCGCATCAGGTCGCTGACAAACGGCTTCTGCAACAGGTTGTCGCCGATGGCAATGCGCGGGGTCGGCAGGCCGGCGTGGTACACGGCGTAATTGACGAAAGCCGGGTCCATCACGATGTCGCGGTGGTTGGCGATGAACAGGTAGGCGTTGCCGGACTTGAATTGCTCCACCCCGGTGTACGTCACGCCATCGGTGGCGCGTTCGATGGTGTGATCGACGTAGAACTCCACTTTGTCCTGCAAGGTGGCGACCGATGTCACACCGGCGAACTCTCGACGCAATTTCTGCGCTATAAGAGGTTTGAGCATCCAGCCAAAAGCGCCCGCCAGGCGCGGGAAGCGGAAGTGGGTGAGGATATCTAGAAACGCCTTGTCGCTGAGCAGCCGCGCCAGCACCGCTGGTACTTCGCTGTCGTCGTAAGGTCGGATGGCATCGAATTCGCCCATCATGCTCTCTTGTTGGAAACGGCTAGGGTAAGTAAAGGTTCGATCGAAAACCCGACAGGGCACGGTCTGAAAGTAAGCCAGACAAAAATAGCCCTGCAAACAGACCGGCGATTATACGCACAAGTCACTTGGGAGACCGCGATGCTGGAAGCTGCTGAATATGAATGTCCGTATTGTGGAGAAGAAGTGGAGACTTCACTGGATCTTTCCGGTGGCGACCAGACCTACATCGAGGACTGCCAGGTCTGCTGCCGACCGATCACCTTCGTGCTACAGGTCCACGACGAGGAATGGCACCTCGAGGTCTTCAGCGAAAACGAGTGATGGGGCGGCCATGCAGCGAATCTACGAGCTGGAAAACCTGATGGAAGGCGAATTGCTCCAGGGCATGCTCGCCAGCGAAGGCATCACGGCGCACCTGGTCGGCCGCGACCTGGTGGGTGGTGCGGGTGAGTTGCCGATGTACGGCTTGCTCGGGCTGGCGGTTGAGGACGAGCAGGCGCAATACGCCCGGGAATTGATCACCGCCTACAATGCCGCGCTGCCGGTGCCTGGCGATGAACCCGACAGTTACCCCGGTACGCTGGTCTGTTAGGCTGGCCGCCGTTTGATCCGAGAGCCGTGTTGCCCCATGTGTGGACGTTATGCCCTGTTTCGTTGGAACCCCGCCTTTGCGGCCTTGCCCGGCTTCCCCGCCGACCAGAAGGCGCAATGGAACATCTCGCCTAATGATTCGGTGCTGATGCTGCGCGCCGGCGCCGACGGCCAGCGCGAACTGTCCCGGGCGCGTTGGGGGCTGACGCCGCCGTGGCTGACCGATCTGTCCCGCACGCCGGCTCACGCCCGGGCCGAAACCGTCGCCGAGCAGCCCATGTTCCGCGAAGCCTTGCGTTTGCGGCGTTGCCTGCTGCCGGCCAACGGGTTTTATGAATGGCGCGGCGGCACCCGCAAGCGCCCGTATTGGCTGACCCCTGGCGAGGGTTCGGCGCTGTTTTTCGCGGCGATCTGGGAAGCCTATCCGGTGCAGGAGCAAGTGTGGCTGAGCACCGCTGTCATCACTCAATCGGCGGCCGGTCAACGCCGGCCACTGATTCTCGATGAAGAGGGCCAGGGCCAATGGCTCGACCCCGAGACCCCGCTGCATGTCTTGCAAGGATTGCTGGCGAGCGAGCCGGGGCAACTGCGCGAACGGGTACTGGCGAACATCGTCAACGACCCGAAACTCAATGGGCCGGAGTGCCTGACCCCGGCTTGAATCCTGCGACTGCGCATCAGACCTTGAACTGATTGATCAACCGCCGCTGCTGCTCCGCCAGCTTGGTCAGCCCGGCGCTGGCCGCGCTGGATTCGTCGGCGCCGCCAGCGACCTCGTTCGCCACCTGCCCGATGTTGATCACGTTACGGTTGATGTCATCGGCCACGGCGCTTTGCTCCTCGGCGGCGCTGGCGATCTGGGTGTTCATGTCGTTGATCACCGACACGGCCTGGGTGATCGTCTCCAAGGCCTGGGCTGCTTTCGCCGCGTGCTGCACGCTTTCGTCGGTACGGTGCTGGCTGTCCTCCATCACGCGCACCACGTCCCGTGTGCCTTGCTGCAATTGCTGGATCATCGACTGAATCTCTTCAGTGGCCTGCTGCGTCTTTTGCGCCAGGTTGCGCACTTCATCGGCGACCACCGCGAAACCACGGCCCTGTTCGCCGGCCCGGGCGGCTTCGATGGCCGCGTTGAGCGCCAACAGGTTGGTCTGCTCGGCGATCCCACGAATGGCGGTGAGGATTGCGTTGATGTTCTCGCTGTCCTTGGCCAGGGTCTGCACCACGCCCACCGCCTTGCCGATTTCCACGGCCAGCGCGCCGATGGACGTCGAGGTATCCCGCACGATCTGCATGCCCTGGCTGGCAGCCTGGTCGGCGTGACTGGCGGCTTGGGCGGCCTGGGTCGCGTTGCGCGCTACATCCTGCGCAGTGGCGGTCATTTCTTGCACGGCGGTGGCGACCTGGTCGATCTCCGACATTTGCTTGTGCACGCCTTGGTTGGTGCGGATCGCGATGTCGGCCGTGTGCTCCGATGAGTCGCTGACGCTCTGCACCGACGTCACCACTTGGGTGATCATCCCCTGCAACTTGCTCAGGAACGTGTTGAAGCCCTTGGCGATGGCGCCCAGTTCATCGGCGCGGTCGCTGGTCAGGCGACGGGTCAGGTCGCCTTCGCCCTGGGCGATGTCATCGAGCATTGCCACCATTTGCTTGAGCGGCCGGGCGATGCCATGGCCCACCAGCCAAATCACCAGCAGGCCGAGTGCGGCAATCGCCAGCCCGACCATCGCCATGCCGAAAATATCGGTCTCGCGCTGATCGTCCAGGTCCTTCTGCAAGGCTTGCAGGTCGGCCATGACCGCGTTCAGCGGCAGTTGCATCATCAGCGTCCAGCGCGCTTCGGCCTGGCCGATGCTGAAGGGCATGTACACCTCGATGTGGCCGTGCTCTTCATCGATGTCGTAACGCACTTCGCCAATGCCGAGCTTGGTCAGGTTGTCCAACTCGCTGGCGTCCAGCAGGTCGCTGGCTTTCTCGCCGAGCTTGCTCGGGTCTTTGGTGAAGGCCACTAATCGGTTGTTGCTCGAGAGCAAGGCCATTTCCCCGGCGCCGGCGTACAGCTTGGCGTCGGCGGCGACGAGCATGTCCTGGATGAAGTTCACCGACAGGTCGGCACCGACGATGCCCTGGAACTTGCCATCGACCAGGATCGGTTCGATGAACGAGGCGAGCATGGTCATCGTATTGCCGACGCGGTAGGGCGCCGGGTCGATCACGCAGGCTTTCTTGCTGTCCTGGGAGCACAGGTAGTACTCACTGGCGCGAATACCCGTGGACAGCAGTTTCTGGTCGGTCACGTCGGCGAGCTTTTCCAGGCCCAGGGTGCCGTCCTGATTACGAAACCACCACGGCAGGAAGCGCCCGTTGGTTTCCATGCCCAGCACTTGGCTGTTCACATAGTTGGCGTCGTCGTGGTCGATGGCGTTCGGCTCCCAGGCGATGTAGGCACCGAGGATTTTCGGATTGCGCACCACGGTTTCCCGCAGCAGGCTGATCATTTGTTCACGAGGGATCTTCAACTGCGGGCTGCCATCCGTGCCGCTCATGCCCATCGAGGCGTTGGTAGTTGCCAGGCCCCGGGCGAGCAACAGTGGCGCTTCAAGCTCCCGTTGGATCAAGCTGGCCTGGGTATGGGCGAGGGCGCTGAGGCGTTGCTCGATGAGTTGCTCAAACTGCGCCGTGGTCCGCTGTTGCACCATCTCCTGAGTACGAGCGCCGGCGAATAGTGCGTACAGCACCAGGGCGCCGACCACGCTGAGCACAATGGCTCCGGCCAGGGCGGCGACGGAAGACTGGATCGATTTGAATTTCATAAAGGCTCCGGACGCGGAAATGACGTCTGGAATTTTTATCGGCGTTTTCCGGGCCCGACATGAGGCGCTGTTCGTCGGATGACTGTTTTGGCTTCGTCGGTGTCGCAAATGGCCCGGTTGGGATCTGACTGAAAAATCTCTAATCCGCCTCTGTGTATCTGGCGCCGATACAAATCAACGCCTAGGATACGCCCACGATTCCATGGAGCTTCTTTTGTATGAACAAGACTTTGATCGTGAGTGCCTTGAGCGCGGGTCTGCTGCTCGCCGGTTGCCAGTCGGTCAACACCACCAGCGGCGGAGCCGTGGGTGTGGAGCGCAAGCAGTACATGTTCAGCATGCTGTCGACCGCTGAGGTCAACCAGATGTATGCGCAGTCCTATCAGAAAAGCATGGGCGAAGCGAAAGCCCAGGGCGTGTTGGACAAGACCAGCAGCGATGCCAAGCGCGTCCAGGCCATCTCCAGCCGGTTGATCGCCCAGGCACCGGTGTTCCGTCCGGATTCGGCGCAATGGAACTGGGAAGTGAACCTGATCAAGAGCGATGAGCTCAACGCCAGTTGCGGTCCTGGCGGGAAAATCATTTTCTACACCGGCTTGATTGAAAAGCTGAAGCTCAACGACGATGAAATCGCCGCGATCATCGGCCATGAAATCGCCCACGCCTTGCGCGAGCACGGCCGTGAAGCGATGTCCAAGGCCTATGGCATCGAAATGGCCAAGCAGGGCGCCGGTGCAATATTCGGCCTGGGCCAGGACAGCCTGGCGCTGGCCGATACCGTGGCCAACTACGGCATGACCTTGCCCAACAGTCGTGGCAACGAGAACGAAGCCGACCTGATCGGCCTCGAACTCGCTGCCCGGGCCGGCTACGACCCGAACGCTGCAATCACCTTGTGGAATAAAATGGCCAAGGCTTCGGAGGGGGCGCCACCAGAGTTCATGAGCACCCACCCGGCGTCGAGCAGCCGGATCGCCTCGTTGCAGGCGGCGATTCCGAAGGTTATGCCGCTTTATCAGCAGGCCAGGAAATAAGCTTCGAGCTTCGAGCTTCGAGCTTCGAGCTACAAGCGAAGTAGAACCGCTTTTGCTTGCAGCTCGCAGCTCGCAGCTTGAAGCTTGCCGCTGCTACAACGCCCTATACACCGCCACGATCGCCAGGATGAAGAACGCCGAGGCGGCCAGGCGGCGGATGAGGGTCAACGGCAGTTTCTCGGCTGCGAAGTTGCCGGCCAGTACCACCGGCACGTTGGCAATCAACATGCCCACGGTGGTGCCAATGATCACCAGCCACAGTTCAGGGTATTGCGCAGCGAGCATGACCGTGGCGATCTGGGTCTTGTCGCCGATTTCCGCCAGGAAGAAGGCGATCAGCGTGGTCAGGAAAGGTCCGAACTTGCGGGCGGTATTGGCTTCGTCGTCGTCCAGCTTGTCTGGCACCAGGGTCCACAGCGCCGTGGCTGCGAAGCTGGCCGCCAGTATCCAGTGCAATACCGCATCCGAGAAAAACCCGCCGACCCAGGCGCCCACCGCGCCAGCCGCCGCATGGTTGGCCAGGGTCGCGGCGACGATGCCGGCGATGATCGGCCAGGGTTTACGAAAGCGAGCGGCGAGGATCAGCGCGAGCAGTTGCGTCTTGTCGCCGATTTCGGCCAGCGCAACGATAGCGGTCGGTACGAGGAAAGAGTCCAGCATCAGGGGGATTCCTAAGAGGGGCGGGTCGACACGGCTATGACACGTACAGCCTTCCCGCCCCGGGTAAGGTGTGCGTGTCATAGGTCTTGTCAAACCCAGCGACCCTCTATGGGGGCGCTTGGGCCGCATACGCCATGGTCTGCTGACCAAGTATGTTGACGTATGCCGGGCGAGCATGGCGCTCGCGGGAGACTACTCCCCTAGGACGGTGCGGATTCTGCCTAGGCAAATCCGTTTGGGCAAGCGCTGTTTTTCTAAAACGCTTCAGCCGCGTTTGGCTCGGTAAATGCGAAAACCCTGGCCTTCGGCCTTGATCGCACAGATCCCCAGATGCTCCTCGATCAATGGTTGATATTTGAGGAAACTGTTCGCCACCAAGCGCAGTTCGCCGCCGTTTTTCAGATGTTTCGCTGCTTTTCGCAGCAAGTTTTCTGTAGCGTGGTAATCGGTGTGGACGCCGACATGGAACGGCGGATTGCTCAGGATCGCGCTCAAGCCCATCGGCGCGGCATCGATGCCATCGCCGGTTAAAACGTCGGCTTCCAAGCCGTTGGCGGCCAGGGTCAGGCGACTGCTGGCGGCCGCGAAAGCGTCGACGTCAAGCAGCGTCACCGTGTTGTGCGGGTAGCGACGCTTGACTGCTGCTCCCAGCACCCCGGCGCCGCAGCCGAAATCCAGCAAATGGCCGCTGGGCAGTTTGTCCAGATGTTCCAGCAGCAGCGCACTGCCGCGATCCAAGCGACCGTGACTGAACACGCCCGGAAGGCTGATCACCGTCAGCGGGCCCTCGGCGAGCGGCAATTGGTAAGTCTGGGCGAGGCTTTCCAGGGGCTTGGCTTCGGGCGCATTGGCGACCGTGACCTGCCAGAGTTGGCAGTGGCGCGCGCTGTCGAGCTTGCGAGGCTTGCCAAACGGGTTGAGCTGCTTGGAGGCGCCTTCGATGCCGCTGCGCTTTTCGCCCACCAGATACACTTCGCGACCAGCCAAGCGTGACGCCACGGCATTGAGAACGTAGTCGGTGAGGTCCTTGGCCTTGGGCAGGAACACCACGGCGGTGTCGAATTCGCGCTCCGGGACGTTCACGCCAAACTGGCTGCGTTCCGGAAAACGCGCGTCCAGCGCCGCCTGGTCGCCGGCGTGCCAGCACCAGCCATGAGCCTCGGGCAAGCGGCCGAGCAGATCATCGGCAGGCAGGCCGGCCAGCAAGACCGAACCCTGGAATAACTCGGCCTGACGAAGCAGTACTTCACTGCGCGGATCCATGGTCTGCTCCTTGAAAAAAAGTGCGGCAGTCTATCAACTGACGACCCGTCGCGCTGTACCGCTGAAGAACCCTTGGGCGTTTTCCGTCAGTTGGCCGACAATTCGCTGGCGTGCCTCGCGGCTGCCCCAGGCATTGTGGGGCGTGACGATCAACCTGGGGATGTCGCCGGCCAGCAGCGGATTGCCCTGGGTCGGCGGCTCGACACTCAACACGTCGGTGGCGGCGCCGCCCAAGTGACCGCTGCGCAAGGCGTCGGCGAGGGCCTGTTCGTCCACCAGTCCGCCGCGTGCGGTGTTGACCAGGAACGCGCCGGGCTTGAGCAATGCCAGTTCGCGCGCGCCGATGAAATGGCGGGTGTGCTCGGTGAGCGGGCAGTGCAGGGTCAGGGCGTCAACTTGCGGCAGGAGCTCGTCCAGCGGCACGCGGTCGGGGCGGGCAGGGCGACCTGGAATCTGCCCCAGCAGCACGCGCATGCCAAAGGCTTCGGCCAACCGCGCGACGGCACCGCCCAGTTCGCCATGACCCAGCAAACCGAGGGTCTTGCCCGCAAGTTCGACAATTGGGAAATCCAACAGGCAGAACTGCGGAGCCTGTTGCCAACGGCCTTCGCCAACGGCTTTTTGGTAGTCGGCCAACCGCGTCGCCAGGTTCAGCAACAGCATGATCGTGTGCTGTGCCACCGATGGCGTGCCATAGCCCTGGCAGTTGCACACGGTGATGCCATGCTGGCGGGCGGCGGCCAGGTCGACGTTGTTGGTGCCGGTGGCGCTGATCAGGATCAGTTTGAGTTCCGGGCTGGCGGCCATGGCGGCGGCATCGATCACCACTTTGTTAGTGATTGCCACCGTGGCGCCCTTGAGCCGCTCTGTCACTTGATCCTGGGTGGTCCGGGCGAACAGTTGCAGCTCACTGAAACATTGGCGCAACGGGCTCAAGTCGAGGTCGCCGAGGTCCAGGGAAGGATGGTCGAGAAAAACGGCGCGGGCGGTGTTCGTCATCAGCTGTACCTGTTTTCTAAAAGACCGAAGGCGTAATGTGGCGAGCCTATCAGATGCGTTGCGGCCGTGGCGCCGTATACCCCTGGGATTGCATTTAACACAAGACTGTCGCAAGGAGCCCCATCATGTACCTCGCCGAATTTCTCACCGTCGCCCTGATCCACCTCTTGGCCGTCGCCAGTCCCGGTCCGGACTTTGCCGTGGTGGTACGGGAAAGCGTGACCCACGGTCGCCGTGCCGGGACGTGGACGGCGCTGGGCGTGGGTACGGCGATTTTCCTGCACGTGGGCTATTCGCTGCTGGGCATCGGCCTGATCGTGTCCCAATCGATCGTACTGTTCAATGCACTGAAATGGGCCGCCGCAGCGTACCTGTTGTACATCGGCTTCAAGGCCTTGCGAGCGCAACCGGCGAAGGCCACCGAGGAAAACCTGCACAAGGAAGTGGGCGAACGTACCGCCCGCGGCGCGTTCACGGCTGGCTTCATCACCAACGGCCTGAACCCCAAGGCGACGTTGTTCTTCCTGTCCCTGTTCACCGTGGTGATCAATCCCCATACGCCGCTGGCGGTCCAGGCCGGCTACGGCGTTTACCTGGCCGTCGCCACGGCGGCCTGGTTCTGCATGGTGGCGATGCTGTTTAGCCAGGCGCGGGTGCGCGCCGGTTTCGCCCGCATGGGCCATTGGTTCGACCGGACCATGGGCGCGGTGCTGATTGCCATAGGCGTGAAGCTGGCGTTTACCGAGGCGCATTGATCGCGTAGGACAGCGTCCCTGGGATGGCTCAAGGCTAGTATCCACGGGCGAATCAAATCATTCCTTTGGCTGATTTGATCGTCATATAACCACTCTAGAGTGCTTACCTACCAGCCAAGACCGTGCAGTCAGAAAAGGGACTCCTATGTTGCAGACTCGCGTTATTCCGCCAGCCGAGGGCGCTTATCAATACCCGTTGCTGATCAAGCGGCTGCTGATGTCCGGGGCGCGCTATGAGAAAACCCGCGAGATCATCTATCGCGACCAGATGCGCTACAGCTACCCGACGCTGATCGAGCGTGTCGCGCGCCTGGCCAATGTGCTGACCGAGGCGGGGGTGAAGGCCGGTGACACGGTGGCGGTGATGGACTGGGACAGCCATCGTTACCTGGAATGCATGTTCGCGATCCCGATGATCGGCGCGGTGATCCACACCATCAACGTGCGCCTGTCGCCGGAGCAGATCCTCTACACGATGAACCACGCCGAGGACCGCTTCGTGCTGGTCAACAGCGAGTTCGTCGGCTTGTACCAGGCGATCGCCGGGCACCTGACCACGGTGCAGAAGACGCTGCTGTTGACCGACCTGCCGGAAAAAACCGCCGACCTGCCGAACCTCGTGGGCGAATACGAGCAACTGCTGGCCAGCGCCAGCCCGGTCCACGATTTCCAGGACTTCGACGAGAACTCCGTCGCCACCACGTTCTATACCACCGGCACCACGGGCAACCCCAAGGGCGTGTACTTCACCCATCGGCAACTGGTGCTGCACACCATGGGCGTGTCGACCATCATGGGGTCCATCGACAGCGTGCGGCTGCTGGGCACCAACGATGTCTACATGCCGATCACGCCGATGTTCCACGTCCACGCCTGGGGCTTGCCGTATGTTGCGACCATGCTCGGGCTCAAGCAGGTCTATCCGGGCCGCTACGACCCGGAGTTCCTGATCGAGCTGTGGCGCAAGGAAAAGGTCACCTTCTCCCATTGCGTGCCGACCATCCTGCAAATGGTCCTCAACGCCAAGGGCGCCCAGGACACCGATTTTGGCGGCTGGAAAATCGTCATCGGCGGCAGCGCGCTCAACCGCAGCCTGTACGAGGCGGCGAAGGCCAAGGGCATCCAGCTCACCGCCGCCTACGGCATGTCGGAAACCGGGCCGCTGGTGTCGTGCGCCCACCTCAATGACGAGCTGATGGCCGGCAGCGAAGACGAGCGCATCACTTACCGGATCAAGGCCGGCGTGCCGGGGCCGTTGGTGGAAGCGGCGATCGTCGACGGTGAAGGGCGTTTCCTGCCGGCGGACGGCGAGACCCAGGGCGAATTGGTGCTGCGTGCGCCGTGGCTCACCGAAGGCTATTTCAACGAACCGCAAAAAGGCGCCGAGCTCTGGAAGGGCGGCTGGCTGCACACCGGCGACGTTGCCACGCTCGACGGCATGGGCTTCATCGATATTCGCGACCGCATCAAGGACGTGATCAAGACCGGCGGCGAGTGGATCTCGTCCCTGGACCTGGAAGACCTCATCAGCCGGCATGCGGCGGTACGCGAAGTAGCAGTGGTCGGCATCCCCGATCCGCAGTGGGGCGAGCGGCCGTTTGCCTTGCTGGTCATCCGCGAAGGGCATCAGATCGGGGCTCGCGAGCTCAAGGAACACCTCAAGCCGTTTGTCGAACTGGGGCACCTGAGCAAGTGGGCGATTCCGAGCCAGATCGCCCTTGTTACGGAAATTCCCAAGACCAGCGTCGGCAAGCTCGACAAGAAGCGCATCCGCGTCGACATCACCGAATGGCAGAGCAACAACAGCACCTTCCTCTCGACGCTTTAAGCGTTCGCGCCGTGCCCGAAAAGGGCACGGCAGCCCCACCAAGCAAGCGCTTGTCTTGTCAAAACCGATAAATCAGCCATCCTTCCCGTGCCGACAACCGTCGGCCTGGCGAAGGACTGTTCCAGAGTGGTCGAAGGCTGCAAATCACACTTTAGAGGGATCAAGCCGTACTACCTGCTGGCTATAGTCCGCTCAAGGATTTTCGGAATGGGACGCGCGTGCCAGCACGGCGAAGGGTTTCCGGAAACGCCCACTGCCATAACAATAAAACACATGGAGTTGCGTCGATGACCTCAGCAAACACTTTCTGGCGCCGGGCAAAATTGCCTCTGGCCGTCAGTCTTGCCTCCTCGCTCGCCGGCCCGGCATTCGGCGTCAGCTTCAACATCGGTGAAATCGAAGGCCAGTTCGATTCGTCCCTGTCGGTCGGCGCGAGCTGGTCCACGGAAAAGGCCAACAAGAACCTCATCGGCGTCAACAACGGTGGTCACGGCCTGTCCCAGACCTCCGATGACGGCCACCTGAACTTCAAGCGTGGGGAAACGTTTTCGAAGATCTTCAAGGGCATCCACGATCTGGAACTGAAGTACGGTGACACCGGTGTGTTTGTGCGCGGCAAGTACTGGTATGACTTTGAACTCAAGGACGAAAGCCGTCCGTTCAAAGACATCAGCGACAGCAACCGCAAGGAAGGCGCCAAGTCTTCCGGCGGACAGATCCTCGATGCGTTCATTTATCACAACTACGCCATTGCTGATCAGCCGGGCTCGGTTCGCCTGGGCAAGCAGGTGGTCAGCTGGGGTGAAAGTACCTTTATCCAGAACGGCATCAACGCCATCAACCCGGTCGACGTGTCCGCGTTCCGTCGCCCAGGCGCCGAGGTCAAGGAAGGCTTGATCCCGGTCAACATGTTCTACGTGTCCCAGAGCCTGACCGACAACTTGTCGGCCGAAGCTTTCTACCAGATTGAGTGGGACCAGACCGTTACGGATAACTGTGGGACTTTCTTCTCGCAGCCGGATGTTATTTCCGATGGTTGTGACAGTAACTTGCGAGTGCTGAGGAGCGCTTCGGCGATTCCTGCGGCTGCCATGCCTACGTTGGGTGCGTTCGGTGTGGACGTAAATGGCGAAGGCACTTTGGTTCGTCGTGGCCCCGACCGTGATGCTCGGGACAGCGGCCAGTTTGGCGTGTCCTTCAAGTACATGTATGAGCCGCTGGATACTGAGTTTGGCGCTTATTTCATGAACTACCACAGCCGTGCGCCAATTTTCAGCGGTCATGGTGCACCAGCCAGCGCTTATACCAGCGGACCAGGGTTGGTAGGGTCGCTGATGGCCGCTGGCATTCCGTTTGCTCAAGCGGTTGCCATGGCTCAAGCCATGGTACCGATGGTGGTCGCGGGTAATTCAAACTACTACGTCGAGTATCCTGAAGATATCCGCCTGTATGGCCTGAGTTTCTCGACCACATTGCCCACAGGTACCGCATGGAGCGGCGAAATCAGCTACCGCCCGAATGCACCGGTCCAGCTCAATACCACCGATATCCTGTTTTCCGGATTAACGCCTTTGAATCCTGATGTTTCCGTACTGCCAGGACAGGCAGACACGGACCAGCCAGGCTATCGCCGCAAGGAAGTGACACAACTGCAAACCACCTTTACCCACTTCTTCGATCAGGTCATGGGCGCCGAGCGCCTGACATTGGTGGGCGAGGTCGGCTTCACTCACGTCGGTGGTCTGGAAAGCACTTCCAAGGCGCGTTATGGGCGTGATCCGAGCTATGGACCTGGGCCATTGCCGAATGGCCAATGCGAGATATTGAACGGTTCGACCCTGGCGGGCGGAGCGCAGAACAACGCTAGTCGCTATTGCGAAAATGACGGCTTCACCACGGCAAACTCTTGGGGTTATCGCGGTCGCGCGATCTGGGACTACAACGACGTGTTCGCCGGTGTAAACCTGCGGCCGAACGTGGCTTGGTCCCATGACGTGAAGGGTTACTCGCCAGGTCCTGGCGCCAACTTCGAGGAAGGTCGCAAGGCTGTGAGCCTGGGTGTTGATGCCGAGTACCAGAACACCTATACCGCCAGCCTGGCGTACACCAATTTCTTCGACGGCAAGTACACCACCGTGGACGACCGGGATTTCGTGGCGCTCAGCGTCGGCGTGAACTTCTAAGCACCGTATTTCAGGACGAACACTATGAAAATAACAAAAAATCTGTTGCAAGTCGGTGCGCTGGGACTGTCCCTGCTGGCGACCAGCGTCATGGCCGCCGTGCCTGCCGCCGAGGCCGACAAGCTGGGCAAGAGCCTGACGCCGATGGGCGCCGAGATGGCTGGCAATGCCGATGGGTCGATTTCCGCCTGGAAACCCATGGCCAAGAACGCCGGCAGCGTGGACGGCAAGGGCTTCCTCGCCGACCCGTACGCCAGTGAGAAACCTGTGTTCACCATCACGTCGCAGAACGTCGACCAGTACAAGGCCAAGCTCGCCCCAGGCCAGTACGCGATGTTCAAGCGCTACCCGGAAACCTTCAAGATGCCGGTCTACCCGACCCATCGCGGCGCCACCGTGCCGGATGAAGTCTTGGCCTCCATCAAGAAAAATGCCGTGAACACCAAGCTGGTGGGCGCTGGCAACGGCCTGGAGAACTTCGAGACGGCCGTGCCGTTCCCGATTCCCCAGAGTGGGCTGGAAGTGATCTGGAACCACATCACCCGCTATCGCGGCGGCAGCGTGACCCGCCTGGTGACCCAGGCCACGCCGCAGCCCAACGGTTCATACAACCTGGTGTACTTCCAGGACCAGTTCGTCTTCCGCGACAAGATCAAGGGCTTCGATCCGGCCAACCCGGGCAACGTGCTGTTCTACTTCAAGCAACAAGTGACCGCACCGGCGCGTCTGGCGGGAACCGTGCTGCTGGTGCACGAAACCCTCGACCAGGTGAAGGAGCCGCGCAAGGCGTGGATCTACAACGCCGGTCAACGCCGCGTGCGCCAGGCACCGCAAGTCGCCTACGACGGCCCGGGTACCGCCGCCGACGGCCTGCGCACATCCGACAACCTGGACATGTACAACGGCGCGCCGGACCGTTACGACTGGAAGCTCGAAGGCAAGAAAGAACTCTACATTGCCGCCAACAGCCACAAGATCGATTCGCCGCAGCTCAAGTACGCCGACATCCTCAAGGCCGGCCACATCAACCAGGACCTGGCGCGCTATGAACTGCGTCGCGTCTGGCACGTGACCGCGACCCTGAAGGAAGGCCAGCGTCACATCTACGCCAAGCGTGACTTCTACATCGACGAAGACACCTGGCAGGCCGCGGTCATCGATCACTACGACGGTCGTGGCCAACTGTGGCGCGTCGCCGAGGCCCATGCCGAGAACTACTACGACAAGCAAGTGCCGTGGTACGCCCTGGAAACCCTCTACGACTTGCAGTCCGGACGCTACCTGGCCCTGGGCATGAAGAACGAAGAGAAATCGGCCTACGACTTCGGCTTCACCGCGTCCACCAGCGACTTCACCCCGGCGGCACTGCGTCAGGAAGGCGTTCGCTAAACCGCTTTCCCCGAGGCCGCATCCTCAAGAAAACGCCCCGACTGGTTCGGGGCGTTTTTTTTTTGGAAACCACAACAGAGATTGACCACTTGTAGCCTTTTTGTAGCCATTTGTAGCACTCGCTTCAATACCTCTCCGTTTACGGCTAGTCTGCGGACATCTGCAACGCCGCCATCCGCATTTCAAACAAGAGCCGGCCATGACTGATTTGTCTTCACCCCCGGATTCTTCCCGTGCAGCCATCGCGGTACAGGAAGGGCGTTTCTACCGCCCACCTCTGCCCGACGGGCATGTCGTGCGGCCGCGGTTGTGCGAGCGTCTGAGCGCAGGGCTGGGGGGACGGTTGCTGCTGGTGAGCGCGCCGGCGGGGTTCGGTAAAAGTTCGCTGGCGGTGGAGTTCTGCCAGGGGTTGCCGGCCCATTGGCGAAGCCTCTGGTTGGGGCTCAGTGCCAGGGACAACGATCCGGGGCGTTTCCTGGAGCGGCTGCTCGAAGGGCTCCAGGCGTTTTACCCCCAGTTGGGTGGCCGCGCTTTGGGCTTGCTGAAAATGCGCCAGCGCCACCAACCCTTCGCGTTCGAGGAATGGCTCGACGGCTTGCTGGATGAGCTGTCCGCGCATTTATCAGCAAGCGCGCCCTTGCTGCTGGTGCTCGACGATTACCACTTGGCGCAGAGCCCGGTGCTGGATCGCTGCCTGCAATTTTTCCTCAATCACCTGCCCGAGGGGTTGCTGGTGCTGGTCACCAGCCGTCAACGACCGGACTGGCACCTGGCGCGCCTGCGGCTGTCGCGGCAATTACTCGAACTCAACGAGCAGGACCTGCGCCTGACCCACGATGAAGCGCTGACCTTGCTCCAGCATCACAGCAGCGCGTTGCGTGGCGAAGCGTTGGAAAGCCTGATCCAGCGCAGCGAAGGCTGGGTCGCCGGGCTGCGCTTCTGGTTGCTGGCCGCTTCCGAAGCCGGCAGCGAAGGGCGAATGCCCCAAGCGTTGCACGGCGGTGAAGGGCTGATCCGCGATTATCTGCTGGAAGAAGTCATCGACTGCCTGCCCGCCGAGGTGCAGGCGTTTCTCTACGACATCGCCCCTCAGGATCGCTTTTGCAGCGAACTGTGCGATGCGGTGCGCGACGCCCATGACAGCCACGAAATCCTCAAATTCCTCGCCGCCCACCAAGTATTCCTGGTGCCGCTGGACGAACATGGGCATTGGTATCGCTTCCATCATCTGTTTTCCGACCTGCTGCGCAGTCGCCCGAGCGCGCCGGCCATGGTGCCGGCCGGGACCCTGCATTTGCGTGCCTGCCGCTGGTTCAACGCCCAGGGCCTGATCGACGAAGCCGTGGAGCAGGCCCTGCGCGCCGGGCATCTGGACGTGGCGGCGAACCTGGTACAAAACCTCTCGGAGGAACAACTGCTGGCCGAGCAGAACGTCGGCATGTTACTGCGCTGGAAAATGGACTTGCCCGATAGCCTGCTCATCAGCACCCCACGGCTGATCGTGCTGTACAGCTGGGCGCTGGGGCTGGCCTGTCAACTGGATGCCGCCGAAGAATTGGCCGCCCATTTGAGCCGCTTCCTGCCGGCGCCGTCAGCCACCGCGCATAAATCCATGCTCGCCCAATGGCTGGCGCTGAGCGGCATTGTTGCCCGCGGTCGTGGTGATCGTGAGGCCACGCTGCGCTATTGCACCGAGGCGCTGGAAAGCCTGCCGCAAAAACGCTACGGCCAGCGCCTGATGTGCTTGTCCACCCTGTCGAACCTGGCGATTGCCGACGGGGACCTTTGGCGCGCCCGGGCGTTGAACCGCGAGTCCCTGGAGTTGGCGCAGCGGGTTGGCAACCCACTTTTCGAGGCCCTGGCCCATTACGATCGCGCCCGGGTCTTGCAGGCGCGAGGGGAGATCCTGCGGGCACTCGAAGAGGTCAAGCAGGGACTGCAACGCTTGCACCCACTGTCACCCCAACGGCTGTACGCGGTGCGGGCGCGGTTGGTCTTGTATGAGGGATTTTTGCTGACGCTGCGCATGCAGAACCAGGCCGGGTTGGCGCGGTTGCAGGCGGGGCTGACCGAAGCCCGGGCCTGCCGCGATATCAGCGTGTTGATCGGCCACTGTGTGATCGCCCGCGTCGAAGGCCAGGGCGGAGAGTTCGCCCGGGCCTTTGCCGAACTGGCCGAAGCCGAGCGCTTGATGCATATCTGGGACGTTCCGCCGGTTTATTACCTGGCGATGATTACGCTGGTCAAATGCGAGCTCTGGCTGGCCCAGGGGCGCACCGAACTGGCCGAAGCCTGGCTGGTACGGCTGGGGCAGACCTACACGGGCGAAGGCGCCGCCGCCCCGCCGGAATTCCATCCACAGCTGCCGCTGCATGTCGAACTGCAACAGGCGTTGCTCGAGTCAATCCGTGGCCAACCGATGCAGGCCGAAGGGCGGCTCAATGCATTGCTCGAGCACGCGCAGCAGACCGGTCGGCAGATGCTCAGCGTGATGGTGCTCAACCAGAAAGTCGCCTTGTTGTTGAGCGCGGGGCGCGAGCCGCAAGCCCGTTTGGCCTTGGCCCAGGCGTTCGATGCCGCTGTTGGCGGCGCGCTGCAGCCTTTCGATTGGCTGCTGCAAAAGCATCACGAATGGTTGCGCGAGCAACTGCTCCAGGCGCCGCCCAGCGGCCTGCGCGAGCACTTGCTCGAGCGCTTGCCCACGGCGGCGCTGCAACCGACCGAGTCCTGCGCGCACGTCGAAGCCCTCAGCAGCCGGGAGCGGGCAGTGCTGCAACTGATTGCCCAAGGGTGTTCGAATCAGGAAATCAGCGAGCAATTGTTCATTTCGCTGCACACCGTGAAAACCCACGCCAGCCATATCAACAGTAAACTGGGCGTGGAACGCCGTACCCAGGCCGTGGCGCGAGCGAAGGCGTTGGGGTTGCTGGGCTGAGCAAGATTTTTTTGCTCAGTGAGCAAACTAGCCATTGAGTGTGAATCCGGGAAATAGTCGAATGTTGCCCCTCTACAAAACCATCCCATCCCCTGTCGGCGAACTGATCCTGGTGGCCCGAGGCACGAAGCTGGCCGCTATCCTGTGGGAAAACGAACGGCTCAACCGAGTGCGCCTCGGGCCTTTGGAGCAAGACAACGCTCACCCGACCCTCAAGGAAACCGAGCGCCAGCTGCTTGAATACTTCGCGGGTCAGCGGCGTGGTTTTGAACTGGACCTGGATTTCGCCGGTACCGATTTCCAGGTGCGGGTCTGGCAGGCATTACTGACCATTCCGTTCGGCGAAACCCGTAGTTACCGCGACATCGCCATCCAGATCGGCCAACCAACCGCAACCCGCGCGGTCGGCGCTGCCAATGGACGCAACCCGATCTCGATCATCGCTCCCTGCCACCGCGTCATTGGCACTTCCGGCAGCCTCACCGGTTTCGCCGGCGGCCTCGCGGCGAAACAGTTCCTGCTAAGCCTCGAAGGCCAGCACAGTCTGCAACTGGCGTTCTGAACGCTCCCGATTCCCCGTGGCAGGGGGACGGAATCCGTTTACAGTGTTTGTCTTCATCAGAAACTGCCAATGGAGCCACCATGGCCAGCTACGGACTGTTCCTACTGCTCGCGACCCTGACCATTCTCAGCCCCGGCCCGGGCGTGGTGTTGACGCTGTCGAATGCGGTGCGCCATGGCTGGACCGGTGCCTTGCCGGGTATTCTCGGTATTGCCCTGGGCGGTTTCCTGGTGGCGGCCATCTCGGCCAGTAGCGTCGGGTTGATCCTGGCAACTTCGGCCACCGCGTTCACGGTGTTGAAATACATGGGTGCCGCGTACCTGCTGTACCTGGGCGTGAAGATGTGGAATACCAAGACCTTCATTCCAACCCTCGGCGCCACGCCTTCGCGACCCTGGCGCCGGTTCGTCGAGGCATTGTCAATCCAATTGCTCAACCCCAAGGCCGGGTTCTTTTTCCTCGCGGTGTTTCCCCAGTTCATCCAACCGGCGGGCAATTACTACACGCAATTTTTCCTATTGGTGACGTCCTACAGCCTGCTGGTGGTCGGGATTCACAGTGCCTACGCCTTGATGGCGAGCCGGGCCAGGGGCTGGCTCTCTACGCGCCAGGGCACGCGCATCGTCGGCAAGCTGTCTGGCGTGACGTTTTTTTCCTTCGGCGTGCTGATGGCGTCGGCCAGCAAGTAAGCGCTCAGTTCGGCGGCGACTTCGGCGACAGCATGCGGGTTGGCGGCTTGCCGTTGGCGTTGTGCTGGAGGATGTCCGTCGGCTGTCCCTGTTCGTTGAAAAATACCTGGCCGATCCCCGCCGAATTCCACAATCGCTCCCCAGCCTCGGCGTGCTCGGGGATGTGAGGCACGATGCGCATGCTGCGACGCTTGGTGAACCAGTTCAGCGGCGAGCGTGGGGAATAGAGCCAACGGTTCAAGCGATCGAACCATTCCAGCAGCGCCGGCGGGAATTCATTCTTGATGCCGCTGCTGGTGATTTGCCAGATGCGCGGGCCGCCCTTGCGGTGTGGGATAAGTACCTCGTAGACGAAGGAGTAGTGCACGTCGCCGGACAGCACCACGTAGCTGCCAGGCGTGCGCGAGTGGCGGAAAATATTCAGAATCACCTGGGCCGCGCCACGGTGGGCCATCCAGTTTTCCGCATCCACCAGCAGCGGGAATCCGCACCAGCTGAACACCCGCTGTACCGACTCGATCAGCTTGACGCCAAAGATGGGTGCCGGCGACACGATGATCGCCGAGGGATGATCAAGCAGATCCTGTTGCAGCTCGCTCAAGGCTTCCCAGTCCAACAGGCCCGACGGTTGCTTGAGGCTGTTCTCGCTGCGCCAGCGGCGGGTGCGAGTGTCGAGCACGACCAAGGCCGGCGTGCTTGGCAACACGTAGTGCCATTGCTGGAACCCGAGCAGTTGGTCAATCAGCGCATCCTGGGGAGCGCTGTCGATGTAGCGGTCCTGGGCGGTGTCGCTCAACGCAACGGTTTGCTTGATGACGTCAGGGAAAGCATCCGGGTTGTTGCCCCAGCCCTGGCAAAGCATGTAGGCAATCAGCGCATTACCGATGATGCGCTTGGAGAACGGATGGCCGTAGGCCGTTTCCTCCCATTGCGCGGAGAGATTCCAGTCATCAGTGATGTCGTGATCATCGAAAATCATCAGGCAAGACAAGTGCGCAAACACCCTGGCTACACCGTCCAGGCCAGTTTTGAAGGTCTCGATGCGTTGCTGTTCCAGGTCGTAGCGCTGGCGCCGTTCGACGGTCAGTTCCGGCGGTTGCGGATCGATCAGTGTCCACGGCACCGGCGACCAGACCAGCAGATACATCGCCATGACTTCGGCGAAGGTCACCAGGTGGTTGTCGGCGCTGCTGCTGGTGAAAATCGGTTTACGTGCGCCGCCGAAAAATCGCTCGCGCAGGGTTTCGTTGCTCTCGAGCGCCGGTAGCAGATCCGCGCGATGGTAATAGCTGGCCGGATGTTGGTAGAGCTTGGCGCTGTCCTCCACCACCGCGCCCTCCAGGCATTCCTCGAACAAGCCCAGGCGCTCGATCAAGGCATGAATCGCCCGCAACATCGGCCCGGCGACGTCGTCGGCATACACCTGGTCGCCGCTCATCATCAGCAACGCGGGGCGTTGTTCGGGAGACTGGGCCAACAAGCGATCGACACACAGCAATCCGTCATTGGCCGGGTAATGGGGTTTGCGGCAGGAGCCGTGGACCAGTTGTTCGATGCGCGAATGCAGTACGAAACTCGGACGTTGCGCGCCGTCATACAGCAGATGCGGCGCCCATTCGGCGATAGAAACGCCATCCACCAGCAGGTCGTATTCGATGACCCTGTCCAAGGGCAGGGCGGCGTCGAGTCGCACGTCGATCAGGTGCACGAACGCGTGCTGCCCCACCGGCACGATTGTGCAATGCGTGGCATCCAGCGCGATGTCGCCCAGCTCATCCAGCCGCAAGGTCAACGGCAACGGCTGCGAACCCACCAGCCACATCACCAGCCGCCGAGGCTCCATTCGCCTTAGCAAAGGGCCGACGAGGACGGGAGGAATGGAGTTGGTTGTGTCGGAAGGAGACGGCAACATGCGTGGGAAAAGCTCTGCTTCAGAAGAAAGCAGGGATCATAACGCAATGTGTGCGGAGGCTGTGGCGTACACGTGGCGAGGGAATGAGCTCCCTCGCCACGGTTCATCCCGGATTGATCAGCTCATCCCCAACCAGTTTGGCAGGACTAGCGAGATCCATGGCACATAGGTAATCAGCACCAGGAACGCCAGCAGGATCATCAGCCACGGCATGGCCGCGCGGATGGTCGCCGTCAGCGACATGCCAGTCACCGCCGAGGTGACGAACAGGTTCAGTCCCACCGGTGGCGTGATCAGGCCGATCTCCAGGTTCACCACCATGATGATCCCCAGGTGGATCGGGTCGATTCCCAGCTTCATGGCAATCGGGAACAGGATCGGCGCCAGGATCAGGATAATCGCAGAAGGCTCCATGAACGCGCCGGCAATCAGCAGCACGATGTTCACCACCAGCAAGAACGTCACCGGCGTCAGTCCGGCATCGATCACCCACGCGGTGATTTGCTGCGGCAGTTGTTCGGTGGTCAGCACGTGGGCGAAGAGCATGGCGTTGGCGATGATGAACATCAGCATGATGCTCAGCTTGGCCGATTCCACTAGCACCTTGGGCGTCTCACGAAACGTCAGGTCCTTGTAGACGAACAAAGCGATAAACGCCGAGTACACCGCCGCCACCGCTGCCGCTTCGGTGGGGGTGAACATCCCGGAGTAGATCCCGCCGAGGATGATGACCATCAACAGCAGGCCCCAGATGGCCTGGCGTGCCGTGCTCAGCCATTCCCGCAATGTGGCCCTGGGCATGGCCGGCAGATTTTTCTTAACCGCGACGATGTAGATCGCCACCATCAGGAAAAAACCCAGTAACAGGCCCGGTATCACGCCGGCCATGAACAACTTGCCTACCGACGTTTCCGTCGCGGCGGCATACACCACCATCACGATTGATGGCGGGATCAATATCCCAAGCGTGCCGGCGTTGCAGACGATGCCTGCACCAAACGCCTGTGGATAACCCGAGCGCACCATGCCGGCAATGGCGATGGAACCCACCGCTGCCACCGTCGCCGGGCTTGAGCCGGACAACGCCGCGAACAGCATGCAAGCAAGCACCGCCGCAATCGCCAGGCCGCCCCGGATATGCCCGACGCAGGCGTTGGCAAAATCGATCAACCGTCGCGCCACGCCACCGGTGGTCATGAACGCACCGGCCAGCAGGAAGAACGGAATCGCCAGCAGGGTGTAGTGTTCGGAAGTTTCGAACAGCTTGATCGCCAGCGAGCGAACCGAGTCGGGGCTGAAGAAAATGATCGTCAGCGATCCGGCCAAACCCAGGGAAATGGCGATGGGTACGCCGATGAACATCAGCACGAACAGCGCGATGAACAGGAAGGCAATGGTCATGGCTTGTCTTCCTCGATCTCGGTCAGTTTGATCGCTTCCGCTGCTTCATCGGCCAGACCGAGACCTGTCTGACGATTCATCAGGATGCGTACGAGAATTTCCGCGAAACGGATGAACACCAAGGCGAAACCCACTGGCACGATCAGCCCGACATGCCATTGCATGATGCCGAAATGGCCGAGATCTTCGGCGCCGATCTCGGCAATCATCAAGGTATTGATCCATTCGTAACTCGCCACCGCCAGCAACCCGGCATAGGCGAGACAGCACAGGCAGGCGATCACGCCGATGAAACGCTGCATCGGTTTGCTCGCCAGCTTCACCAGCGCGTCCACGCCGATGTGCCCGGCGGTGCGCACGCCATACGACAGCCCAAAGAAAATCAGCCAGCCGAACAGGGCCTTGGTCAGCGAACTGCTCCAGGTCATCGCCTGGGCCATGCCCATGATGTTGTCGCCGATGGCAAACATAGGCTCGCTGGCGGCGGGCCAGTTGTCGCCGAGGCTATAAAAAACGCTATAGAGATTGTTGAGCACCACGTAGACGAAAGTGACCAGCGTCATGGCGGCCAGGAGAAAGGCAATGAAACCTTCCTCGAAGTGTTCCCAGGTGCGCCGAAGGGCGTTCATGGATGACATCTCCTGCTAGAGGATGATAGGCCGGCGCCATCAGGGCGGCAGCACCGGCCAACCCATTACTGAGCCGTGTTGGAGGCTTCGGCGGCTTTGATCAGGTCGGCGCCGATGTCACCTTCAAACTTTTTCCAGACCGGCTTCATCTTGTCGCGCCACGCGTTGCGCTCCTCTGGGGTGAGAGTGATGATCTCGGTGGTCTTGGCATCGAGGATGCGCTGCTTGTCGTTCTGGTTAAGTTGCGCCGCTTCTTTGTTCACGTGAGCGGTGACTTCCACCAGGATCTTGTCCAGTTCGCTGCGCACGTCCGGCTGCAAGCCGTTCCAGAACTTGGTGTTGGTGATCAGCATGTAGTCGAGCACACCGTGGTTGGACTCGGTGATGAACTTCTGCACTTCATGCATCTTCTGGCTGTAGATGTTCGAGTACGGGTTTTCCGCACCGTTGACCACGCCGGTCTGCAGGCCTTGATACACCTCGGCGAAACTCATCTTGCGCGGGTTGGCGTTGACGGCCTTAAACTGTTCTTCCAGCACTGCCGATGCTTGTACGCGGAACTTCAGGCCGCGGGCGTCCTTGGGTTCACGCAGCGCTTTGTTGGCCGACAATTGCTTCATGCCGTTGTGCCAATAGGCCAGGCCGGTGATGTTCTTGTTCTCCATGGACTTGAGCAGCTTCTGGCCTTCTGGGCTCAATTGGAAACGGTCCACGGCGGAAATATCGTCAAACAGGAAAGGCAGGTCGAACAACTGCACCGTTTTGGTGTATTGCTCGAACTTGGCCAGGGAGGGCGCGATCATCTGCACGTCACCCAGGAGCAGGGCTTCCATTTCCTTGCCATCGCCGAACAGCGAGGAGTTCGGCTACACCTCGACCTTCACTTTGCCCGGCAGCCGTTCTTCCACCAACTTCTTGAACAGCAATGCACCTTGGCCTTTAGGGGTTTGCTCGGCCACTACGTGCGAGAACTTGATCACCACCGGATCAGCCGCCATGGCCGAACTGAACGCGCTGATGGCCAAGGTGCAGGCGAGTGCTTTCCACATAGGTTTGAACATCGGATTTTTCCTTTTCGTTTTTTTTGTTTTTTCTCGTGCGGCTCATTCCAAGCAATGGACGGTGGGACAGTTGCAAGTCTAGGCACAAAATTTACTTGCCGGGCGATTGTCGGCGCGCAGCGTTACTGTGCCTGGTTTGACGCCTGCGCAGCCCTCACCAGGTCCGGCCCGATAGCTTTTTCAAACTTTGCCCATACCGGTTTCATCTTGTCGCGCCAGGCGTTGCGTTCCTCTGGCGTGAGGGTAATGATTTCGGTGGTCTTGGCTGCAAGCACGCGTTGTTTGTCCTGTTTATTCAACTGATCGGCCTGATTGTTCACGTCGGCGGTGACTTCAATCACGATCTTGTCCAGTTCGCTGCGGATATCCGGCGGCAGGCCGTTCCAGAAGTCGGACGTGGTGATCAGCATGTAATCGAGCACGCCGTGATTGGTCTCGGTGACGTACTTCTGCACTTCATGCAGCTTTTGGTCGTAGAAGTTTGTATAAGGGTTTTCCGTCGCGTTGATCACGCCGGTCACCAGGCCTTGGTAGACCACTGAAAAAATCATCTTTTGCGCTTTGGCATCGACGGCCTTGAACTGTTCTTCCAGCACGGCGGAAGTCTGCACTCGGAACGTCAGGCCACGGGCGTCCTCGGGCTTGCGCAATGGTCGATTAGCCGACAACTGCTTCATGCCGTTGTGCCAATAAGCCAGGCCCTTGATGTTATTGCGCTCCATGGCGCGCAATAGATTCTGGCCTTCAGGACTGGTTTGAAAACGGTCGACCGCAGCGATGTCCTGAAACAAAAATGGCAAGTCGAACAACTGCACGGTTTTTGTGTATTGCTCGAACTTGGCCAGCGAACGGGCAATGATCTGCACGTCCCCCAGCAGCAACGCTTCCATCTCCTTGTCATCGCCAAACAGCGTGGAGTTGGGGTAGACCTCGACCTTCACCTTCCCCGGCAAACGTTCCTCAACGAGTTTCTTGAACAGCAACGCACCCTGGCCCTTGGGTGTCTGCTCGCCTACCACATGGGAAAACCTGATGACGATAGGGTCAGCCGCCATGGCCGTGCCCAGCGTGATAAAGGCCAGCGTGCACGCGAGCGCTTTGCAAAAAAGTTTGAGCATGGCGGATCCCTTCGAGTCATGTTTATCGTACGGGCCCATCCCGGCCCCGGCGAACTGCAAACACTGGCAAGTCTAGGAGAAAAACGGCGGACTGCTGGAGTGTTACGAATTCTGCGCCGGCCCCTTCAGCTCGATCTGATTGCCGTCCGGATCGAAGCAGTAAACCGACCAGCCTTCGCCCTCCGCGCCGTAACGCATTTGCGCTTTCTCGACCTCCAGTCCGGCTGCTTGCAGGTGCGCGAGCAGGGCGGGTTCGTCAAACGGTTCGATGCGCAGGCAGACGTGGTCGACGTTATGCCCCTGCTTGCCGGGTGCCGCACCGCCGTGACGGCCAAGCGGCCCGCCCACATCCACCAGATCGATCATCGACGCTCCAGCGCCGAGGTGGATCAAGCCCAGATCGTCCCGACGCTTTTTGAGTTCGCAGCCGAGGACTGATGTGTAGAAGGCGATGCTGCGCTCGATGTCTTTAACACGCAGGACGACATGGTCGATGCGTTGAAGGGTGAAGTGCGTCATGGAGGCCTCCGCATGGGTGCTGCGCCAATAGGTCCTGACACTGTAGTGGACAATTGCGCAGCGGTGCAGTCGTCTTGTTCTCTACCGGTGTGGTATGACGACATTTCAAGTCGTCATCTTTCTCAAAAGGCTGATGCGATGAGGTTTGATCAATCTTTCCTGATTGCAGGGGTTGACAGTCCTGATGAAACGTTCAAATAATCCGCCATGTTGTATGACGACATACAAATCAAAATAACAACACGGTGGCCCCTCCCTATGAGAATCACAGGCGTTCACGTCGAAATCTTTTCCACCCCGTCGCGCCGCGCCCAGGACAGTGCGGGCCACGCCCATCCGGGTGACGAGGTCATGATCAAGATGGCCCTGCTGCGAATCAGCTGCGACGATGGCTCGGAAGGTTATGCCTTCGGTACGCCTGAATTGATTCGTCCACACATCATCGAATCGTTCGTTCGCAAGGTGTTGATCGGCCGCAACCCGATGGACCGTGAAAGCATCTGGCAGGACCTGGCGCACTGGCAGCGCGGCAGCGCCGGACAGTTCACCGACCGGGCGCTGGCGCTGGTGGAGCAAGCCTTGTGGGATCTGGCCGGACGCAAGCTGAAGCTGCCGGTGCACAAGCTCATTGGCGGCTACCGCGACAAAGTCCTGGCCTATGGCTCGACCATGTGCGGCGACGATTTGCCGGGCGGTTTGTCCACTCCGGATGAGTACGGCCAGTTCGCGGAAAAGCTCGTCAAGCGTGGCTACAAAGCCATCAAGCTGCACACTTGGATGCCACCGATTTCCTTCGCGCCCAATCCGCAGATGGACATCCAGGCCTGCGCGGCAGTGCGCGAGGCGGTGGGGCCGGACATCGCGCTGATGCTCGACGGTTATCACTGGTACAGCCGCATGGACGCGCTGACCATTGGCAAGGCGCTGGAGCAGCTGGATTTCGCCTGGTTCGAAGAACCGATGATGGAAGATTCGGCTGAGTCCTACGCCTGGCTCGCCGCCAACCTGGACATTCCGGTGCTGGGCCCGGAGAGCATCGCCGGTAAATTCCACAGCCGCGCCAGCTGGGTGACGCAGAAATCCTGTGACATCCTGCGCGCGGGCGTGGCGGGTGTCGGCGGCATCGGGCCGTGCCTGAAAGTGGCGCACCTGGCCGAGTCGTTCGGCATGGACTGCGAAGTCCACGGTAACGGTGCGGCGAACCTGGCGGTGGTCGGGGCGATCAGCAATTGTCGTTGGTATGAGCGTGGCTTGCTGCACCCGTTCCTCGACTATGAAGAGGTCCCGGCGCACCTCAACAGCATCGTCGACCCGATGGACGCCGACGGTTATGTGCACCTGTCCGACCGGCCGGGGTTGGGCGAGGACATCAACTTTGCGTATATCGAGGCCAACACTTTGTCCCGACATTGATCCTGTTCCACGCCTGAGGCCGATGGCTGCCCAGGCGACGAGTCTTTATAAATATAAGAAAGGACTGAACCATGAATCTCTGGCCCAAGCGCCTGACCAGGCTGCTGTGTGTCACCGTGGCCCTGTGCGCAGTGCAGGTGCCCGTCAGCCTGGCGCAAGGCGAAACGCCCCCCGACCAATTGGTGGTGGGCATGAGCATGATCAACCTGCTGTCCCTGGACCCTGCCGCGGCGACGGGGCTGGAGGTCGCCGAAGTCAACGCCAACGTCTATGACATGCTCCTGGAGCAGGACGCGGCGCAGCCGGACACGCTGATTCCGGCCCTGGCGAAAACCTGGGACGTCAGCCCCGACCGCATGCGCCTGACCTTCCAATTGCGCGATGACGTCCGTTTTCACTCCGGCGCACCGCTCACCGCCCAAGACGTCGCCTGGTCGTTGCAGCGCGTCGTCACCCTCAACCGCGCCCTGGCGTCGACCTGGAAAGCCTACGGTTTCACCGCCGACAACGTGGTCAAACTGATGCGCGCCGAAGGGCCGCACACCTTTGTCATGGAGCTGCCACGCAGCACCGACCCGATGTTGGTGCTCAACACCCTGGCGACCTCACCCAGCGCTTTCATCATCGATCGCAGCGTTGCCTTGCAGCATCAGGTCGGCGACGACCAGGGCGCGGCGTGGCTGGCGACGCATACCGCCGGATCCGGCGCGTTCAAGCTCGACATCTGGCGCGCCAACGACGTGATCCTGATGAGTCGTAATGACGACTATTGGCGCGGCGCGCCGAAGCTGCGCCGGGTGATCATGCGCAACATGACCGAGTCCCAGGCCCTGCGCCTGATGGTCGAACGCGGTGATTTGGACGTCGCCCGCGGCATGGCCGCGACTGACATCAAGGCGCTGGGCAAGGTCGATGACGTGCGCATCCAGAGCATTGCCCGCGGCACGCTGTACTACGTGGCGATGAGCATGCAACAGCCGCTATTCCAGGACATCCGCGTGCGCCAGGCCATCCGCCTGCTGATCGACTACCAGGGCATCAACGAGGTGGTGATGCCGCACTACGGCGTGATCAATCAGCGACCGATGCAACTGGGCTTGCCGGCACGCCTGGACGACCCGGGCTATCGCCTCGACGTGGCCGAGGCCAAGCGCCTGCTGGCGGCGGCCGGACATGCCGAGGGCTTCAAGGTGAGCATCCGTTCGCTGACCGATCCGCCGTTCATCAACATCGCCACCAGCCTGCAAGCGACGCTGGCCCAGGCGGGCATCCAGGCGACGATCATCACCGGCACCGGCAACCAGATCTACGGGGCGATGCGCGATCGCCAGTTCGACATCCTCGTCGGGCGTGGCGGTGGCGGGGCGGAGCGCCATCCGCATTCGAGCCTGCGGGCCCTGGTGTACAACCCGGACAACCGCAGCGAAGCCAAGTTGAGCAATTTCCAGGGCTGGCGCACCTCGTTCTTCAACCCGCAGCTCAACCAGTTGATCGAACAGGCCGAGCGCGAGCGCGACCCCGAGCGCCAGCGGCAGATGTACGCCCAGGTCCAGACCCTCTATGACCAACAGGCCGGGGCAATCATGCCGGTCTCGCAGATGGTGGACGAAGTGGTGATCCACGCCGACGTGCGCAACTACATCGGCCACACCGCCGCCACTACACGCCTTCGGGACGTTTACAAGCAGCGCTGAAATCGACGGCCACAGGGCCAAGGCAGGAATGAACATGTCGACTGCATCTTTTTCAATCTGGAGCACCCGGGCCGCTTCGGCAACCCGGCGCGGCGGCTCGGTGGCGGTGACGCTGCTGGGGTTGCTGCTACTGACTTTTTTTATTGGGCGGGTGATGCCCCTGGACCCGGTGCTGGCCATCGTCGGCCCGGACGCCGACGCCTCGGCCTACGCCCAGGTGTACAAAGAGCTGGGCCTGGACAAACCGTTGTGGACCCAGTTCGCGATCTACCTCGGCGACTTGCTGCACGGTGATTTCGGCATGGCTTTGCTCACCGGTAACCCGGTCATTACGGACATCGCCCGAGTGTTTCCGGCGACGTTGGAACTGGCGACCCTGGCGATTCTGTTCGGCGTGTTGGCGGGCTTGCCGTTGGGTGTCTACGCGGCGACGCATCAGGGCCGGGCCGGTGACCATGTGGCGCGGCTGATCACCTTGTTCGGTTACTCCACGCCGATTTTCTGGATCGGCATGATGGCCTTCCTGGTGTTCTACGCCTGGCTGGGTTGGGCCGGCGGCGTCGGGCGGATCGGCCTGGCCTATGACGGGCTGATCCCGAGACACACCGGCTTGCTGTTGATCGACACCGCCTGGTCCGGCGATTGGGAAGCCTTTCGCAGCGCGTTGCGCCACATCCTGTTGCCGGCGGTGATCCTCAGCTTCAACTCGGTCGCCTACATCAGTCGCATGACCCGCAGCTTCATGCTCGAACAACTGTCCCAGGAGTACATCATCACCGCCCGGGTCAAGGGGTTGTCCCAACGCAAGATCGTCTGGGGCCATGCCTTCGGCAACATCCGCGTGCAGTTGCTGACCATCGTCGCGCTGGCCTACGGCGGCCTGCTGGAAGGCGCGGTGCTGATTGAAACCGTGTTCGCCTGGCCGGGCTTCGGCCAGTACCTGACGAGCAGTCTGTTGCTCGGTGACATGAACGCGGTGATGGCCTGTGTGCTGCTGATCGGCCTCATCTTCGTGACGCTGAACCTGATCAGCGATGCGCTCTACAAGATCTTCGATCCGAGGACTCGCTAATGAATCTGCCCCTTGCTTCCAGCGCAGCCGGCAGTGCCGCGCTGCCCGCTTCGAGTATGGCAGCGCTGGTTGCCAGCAGCCTGCGCCTGCTGCGGTTTTTGCTGCGCAACCCGATGACGTTTGCCGGCCTGGTCGTCGTCGTGACCCTGATGTTGGTCGCGATCTTTGCGCCGTGGATCGCCGGTCACGATCCGTTGTTGCAGAACCTCGCCGGGGCGTTGCAAGCGCCCAGCAGCGTGCACTGGTTCGGCACCGACGAATACGGTCGCGACGTGTTCGCCCGGTTGGTATACGGCTCGCGCATCACGCTGTACATCGTCTTGCTGGTGACGGTGATTGTCGGCCCCATCGGGCTGTTGGTCGGGACCATTTCCGGCTACTTCGGCGGCTGGGTCGACAGTCTGTTCATGCGCATCACCGATATCTTTATCTCGTTCCCCAGCCTGGTGTTGGCGCTGGCCTTCATCGCCGCCCTCGGTCCGGGATTGGAGCACGCGGTGATCGCCATCGCGCTCACGGCCTGGCCACCGATTGCCCGGCTCGCCCGCGCCGAAACCCTGCCGTTGCGCAACGCTGATTTCGTTGTCGCGGTGCAGCTCCAAGGCGCCTCGAGTACGCGGATCATCCTGCGCCACATCATCCCGATGTGCCTGTCGTCGGTGATCATCCGCCTGACCATGAACATGGCGAGCATCATCCTCACCGCCGCTGCCCTGGGCTTTCTCGGCCTCGGCGCCCAGGCACCGCTGCCGGAGTGGGGCGCGATGATCTCCACCGGGCGGCGCTACATGCTCGAAAGCTGGTGGCTGGTGGCGGCACCGGGTGCGGCGATCATGCTGGTGAGCTTGGCCTTCAACCTGTTGGGCGACGGCTTGCGCGACGTCCTCGACCCCCGCAGCCAATCCTGAGGAACAGCCCATGACTGAGATAAAACTTGCGGTACAGGATTTGTGCGTGGAGTTTCGCAACGCCGGCAAAACTTCCCTGGCTGTGCGTGACGTGTCGTTCAACCTGGGGCGGGAAAAACTCGCCATTGTCGGCGAATCCGGCTCGGGAAAATCCACCGTCGGCCGCAGCCTGTTACGCCTGCATCCGCCGACTGCGAAGGTCACCGCCAAGACCCTGCGCTTCGCCGATATCGACTTGCTGAAGGCCAGCGAAAAGCAGATCCAGGCGATTCGCGGCGCGCGCATGTCGATGATCATGCAGGACCCGAAATACTCGCTGAACCCGGTGGTGCGCGTTGGCGAGCAGATCGCCGAAGCGTATCTGGCCCATCACAAGGTGCCCCATCGCGAAGCCCGCGAACGAGCGCTGGACATGCTCGCCAAGGTGCACATTCGCGATCCCCGGCGGGTCTATGACCTGTATCCGCACGAAGTCTCGGGCGGCATGGGCCAGCGGATCATGATCGCCATGATGGTCATCACCGATCCCCAGGTGATCATCGCCGACGAGCCGACTTCGGCGCTGGACGTGTCGGTGCGCCGGCAGGTGCTTAACGTGCTGGAGGAGCTGGTCAGCGAGCGTGACCTGGGGCTGATTTTCATCAGCCACGATCTGAATCTTGTGCGGCATTTCTGCGACCGCGTGCTGGTGATGTACGCCGGCCGCGTGGTCGAGTCGATTGCCGCCGCCGACCTGGATAACGCCACCCATCCATACACTCAAGGTCTGTTGGCCGCATTGCCGAGCCTGGACCATCCGCGCGCCACGCTGCCGGTGTTGCAGCGCGACCCACACTGGTTGAACGCTTGAGGAGCCTGTCATGAGCATGATCGAAATCGCCGGGCTGAACCTCAGCTTTGGCACCGGCGCGGCACTGAACGCGGTACTGCACGACGTCGATTTGAACGTCGGCGAAGGCGAGGCATTCGGCTTGGTGGGGGAATCCGGCTCGGGCAAGACCACCGTGCTGCGTTGCCTGGCCGGGCAGTACCAGCACTGGACGGGACGGTTGCAAATTGCCGGTCAGGCGGTGACGCGCAAGCTGCCGCTGGACCACTACCGCACCGTGCAGATGGTTTTCCAGGATCCGTATGCCTCGCTGCATCCGCGCTACACCATCGACGCCGCGTTGCAGGAACCGCTGCGCATCCATGGCATCGACGGGCGTGCGCAGAAGGTCAGCGAGATCTTGCGCAAGGTCGGCTTGAACGACAGCTTTCGCTTCCGTTATCCGCATCAGTTGTCCGGTGGCCAGCGCCAGCGCGTGGCGATTGCCCGCGCGCTGATCCTGCGCCCACGCGTGCTGCTGTTGGACGAGCCGACCTCGGCGCTGGATGTCTCGGTGCAGGCGGAAATCCTCAACCTGCTGGCCGACTTGCGCCGCCAGGAGGGGCTGACTTACCTGATGGTCACTCATGACCTGGCCGTCGTTGCGCATTTGTGTGATCGGCTGGCGGTGATGCAGCAGGGCAGGGTAGTGGAGACGCTCGACACTCATCTGCTGGCCAACGATGGCGCCGCCCACGAATACACACGCCTGTTGGTGCAAGCCAGCCGCGACATACAACGAATACCTATCGCCGTCTGAAGTAACTAACCCGCTGTACCCGTTTTAAACCGTAGAACTCGTTGAATCGCACGTTTCAACGCGCGTACGCGCTCGCCTGCGATTTGGCGTCAACCCCAACTAATGACTTCAACCAACAAGAATAAAAAACATGAAAAAGACTCTCGTCGTTGTGTCGATCGCTTCACTGTTCACTTCGGTTGTCGCTCAGGCAGATACCGGTTACATCAACGTTCGCCATCAATACGCTGAAAAGACCCGCATGCACGCCGACCGTGCCAAGTTTGGCATACGGCTGGATAACGGCGTGGGCCTGGAAGGCGAACTCAAATACAAGACCGCCGGTGACCGGGAAGATGTCGCCTTCGACAACACGGTCGGCAGCGGCCATGAATTCACCGTCAACTACCAGCACAAGATCGATGAGCGCTGGATGTTGACGCCCTCGTTTGCCATGGAGAGCGACGAGGAATCCACCACTTACAAGATGGGCATGCGCCTGGGCTACAAAATTACCAAGGAACTGAGCATCGCCGGTCGCTACCGCTACGACGTCAGCAAGCTGGACCGCGATAAGGTCGATCACGACGTACCGGATAATGGCCAGGACGACCAGAAGATCCATCGCTATGACGTCTATATCAACTATGCGAACCAGGGGCCGTGGGCCTATGAGTATCAACTGACTTACTTCGATGCCGATTACATCCGTTACAACGGCGGCACCGACGACTATGAGCAGAATGCCGTGGTCAAGTACAAATGGGATAAGCGTTGGGCGCCGTTTTTCGAAGTGGGCGATATCAAGGTCAACTCCGTCGACAGTGATCGTCAACTGCGTCTGCGGGTTGGTATCCAGTACAACTTTTTCTAGAAGTTATTCGTTGTAGAACGCCTGGCGTTGCTGCGTTTCACACAGGCGCATGCGGCTGTTGCTCAAGTGCAAGTACATGGCCGCCCGCGCCGCATCGACGTTACCGCTGGCGATGGCGTCGAAGATTTGCTGGTGTTCGGCGTTGATGCCTTGAAGATAGGCGCTGCGATCACTTTGCCCCGAATAGGCGGAGTTCATCCGGGTGCGCGGAATCAGCTTCGTGCCCAGGTGCTTCATGATGTCGATCAGGTAGTAATTGCCGGCCGCCTTGGCGATTTTCAGATGGAACTGGAAGTCGGCGTTGATGGTGGTGCCGGATTTTTCCGGACCTTGCAGCAACGCCTCCAGGGCCTGGGCCAGTTCGGCCAGGGCTTGGGGCGTGGCGCGTTCGGCGGCCATGCCAGCGGCCTGGACTTCCAGGCTCAGGCGAAACTCCAGCAGGTTGAGCACATCCGACAACGTGGCAATCGTCGCCGGTCCGAGGGTAAACCCCTCCGGCGCCGGCATGTCCAGCACGAAGGTGCCGACGCCATGGCGCGTCTCGACCAATCCCGCCGCCTGCAAGCGCGACAGCGCCTCGCGCACCACCGAACGGCTGACGCCTTCGGCTTCCATGATGTGCACTTCGGTGGGGAGCTTTTCGCCGCACTTGAGGATGCCGTCGCGCATGCGCTGGGCAAAACGGTCGACCAGGGTTTCGGCGAGGCGGCGCGGTTTGTTCAGTGGAGATAACGCTTGGTCCGTCATCGGCGTGCTCTTGTATGATCAGCGGGCATTATAGTGAGTTTTAGCGCAAGGTCGCGGCTATAATGCCGCGATCGTCTGACTTGATGGATAGGTGCAATGGAGCGTGTCACAACCGATCGACGCCTGAGCATGACTCAGCAACTGGTGGTCGACCTGACGCAGCAGATACTCGCCGGCGAACTGCCCGCCGGCAGCAAGTTGCCGACCGAACAGGTGATCATCAAGGAACGCGGCGTCAGTCGGACCGTGGTGCGTGAAGCCATGTCCCGGCTCCAGGCCGAAGGCTTGGTCGAAACCCGTCACGGCATCGGCACCTTCGTCGTCGACACCGCCCGCCCGGGCGATTTCCAAGGCAGCAAACACGTCAAGGGCGGCGCCTACGACGCGCTGGCGGTCATCGAGCTGCGCCTGAGTCTGGAAGTGGAAGCGGCCGGCATCGCCGCGCAACGCGCCGCGCCGGAACAGTTGCTGGCAATGCGTGAAGCGCTCGACGCCGCGAACGCTATTGACGCAATGGATGAGGAACGCGCCAGGATGGATTTCGAATTCCACCTGCTAATCGCCCAATGCACCGGCAACAGTTTTTTTATCGACGCAATGACACACGTGGGCAATACGCTGATCGCGGTAGTGCAACAGGCCGGGCCGGCTGTGACGTTGGAAAATCGAGCGCTGGTGGTGCGTGAGCGGGAGCAGATCTACGCGGCATTGGCGCGACAGGATGGCGAAGCAGCACGGGCTTCGATGCGGTTGCATCTGATCAACATGCAGCAGCGGGTTCGCGGTGTGGTCGAGGTGGTGGCGCGATAAGCTTCCACGGCAGACCGTCAATGCGAGCACATCCGGCATGCTCGCTTGGGGAAATCACGGATAAAGCGTTCCAGCTAGTTGCGCTTCCAGCATTCCGCAAACCGCGCGCACACCCCGTAACGTTCGTCCATCTGCGCCATCCTCTCCAGGTGATGACCCACCGCTTCGCCCGTCACGCCATTCCCGATCCGGAAATACTCGAGCATCATCGCGACATCAAGGTCCGTCTCGGCTTTCTCTGGCTTGGCATTGGTGGCTTTGGGCTGCGCCCATTGTTCCAATTGCTCATCGTTCAACTGCCGTAGGCGCGTCTGGTATTCGTCCTTGAAGCGTTCCATGGTGCGCGTCTTTTTCTGCGCCATGTCATCGCCAAAAGTCTTCAGATTCTCCCGGTACAGCGTCCAGTAATCAGCCGGCAGATCGAGGCCGAGCTTGGCCTTGCGTTCGCTGATCAGGGTGTCCAGCTTTTCGGGCGAATAACTTTCGATTTCCTTGGCCGGATCAGTCTTCACCTTGACGACAAGGCTTTTATCGATAACCCGGTTCATCAGCTCCAAGCGATGGGGTGTGTCCGGGTAGGTCTTAGGAAAGAGCGCGTTGCGACCGGCGCAGGCCGGAAAGTCTTTTTTCACGATTGGGATCGGTGTACGCACATCCTTGCCGTCGACCCGTTGCAGGCGTTGCAACTGGGTCAGGCAGAAATTCTTCTCGGTCTTGAACGTCACTTCGTATTCGGCATTTGCCTCGGGCGTAAAGTTGAAGCCCTTGCCACATACTGCATAACCGCTGTTCATGTTGGTGCGCAGGTAAATCTGCTCACCAGGCTTGAGCTTGACCTCCAAATAGCCCCTGGCATCCTTGGGCGCCGGAACGCTCATACCCACCCGCCGCGCGGTATCGCTCAGCAGCATATTATTGAGAATGCCTGTGGTTTGCCCGTCGCAATGGGCCGCGTCGAAATAATCCAGCGTGGCGTTGCTGGTATTTGCGACGAACCGCAACTTGGCAGCGTCTGGTTCGATGGCATCGGGATAACTGCCGTTGACGCTGCAACCGCCGAGCAATACAAGCGAAGTGGATAACGCTAACAACGGGGCAGGGCAGCGGGGCAGGCGGAGCATGAGTCATCCTTGAGAGGGCGATATAGTGGGCGAATGCTACTGAAGTGCCACTACAGCGTCTACCGCCATCCGCCGTTTTGAATGATGTTCATGATGGGGCTGCTGCCAAGCTGGTCGCGGCGCTTGCTGCGGCGCCCAAAGGACGCCGCCGCAAGCGAGAGGACTCAAACCACCGCGGGGTTCTGCTTCTCCGGGTCAATGCCATAAAGTGCAATCGCCTCGGCGACCTTTTCCCTCGGTATTTCCCCGTCATCGGCCAGCGCTTTCAAAGCGGCCAGCGCGATGAAATGGCGATCCACTTCGAAAAATCTGCGCAGCGATTCGCGAGTGTCCGATTGGCCGAAACCGTCGGTGCCGAGGGCTACGAAGCGTCGTTTTGGCACGAACGGACGGATCTGGTCGGCGAATATTTTCATGTAGTCGGTCGCGACCACTACCGGGCCTTGTTTGTCCTGCAGGCAACTTTCCACGTAACCGATGCGCGGCGCATGTTCCGGATGCAGCAGATTCCAGCGTTCGGCACCCTGCCCGTCCCGACGCAGTTCGGTCAGGCTGGTGACGCTCCAGACTTCGCTGCTGACGCCGAAATCCTGCTCCAGCAACAGCGCTGCCGCTACCACTTCCTGCAGGATCGATCCGCAGCCCATCAGCTGCACGTGCTTGCCCTCGATGGGCTGTTCCGGCGCCGAGAGTCGGTACATGCCTTTGAGAATGCCTTGCTCGACGCCCTCGGGCATCGGTGGATGAGCGTAGTTTTCGTTCAGCAGCGTGATGTAGTAATAAATGTCCTCGTCCTCGGCGTACATCCGCCGCATGCCATCCTGGATGATCACCGCCAATTCGTAGGCGTAAGTCGGGTCGTAGGACACGCAGCAGGGAATAGTCGAGGACAGCACATGGCTGTGACCGTCGTCATGTTGCAAGCCTTCACCCATCAGCGTGGTCCGGCCGGACGTGGCGCCGAGCAGGAAACCCCGGGCGCGAGCGTCGCCTGCCGCCCAGGCGAGATCGCCGACGCGCTGGAAGCCGAACATTGAATAGAAGATGTAGAACGGCACCGTCATCACGCCATGGGTGCTGTAGGAAGTGCTCGCCGCGATCCAGGAAGAAATACCGCCGGATTCGTTCAACCCTTCCTGCATGATCTGGCCGTCCCGGGCTTCCTTGTAATAGCTCAGTTGGCCGGCATCCTGAGGCGTGTACAACTGGCCGACGTGGGAGTGGATACCGATCTGGCGGAACAGGCTTTCCATGCCGAAAGTGCGTGATTCGTCAGGAACGATGGGCACGATCAGCTTGCCGATGTTCGGGTCCTTGAGCAGCGTGCCGAGGATGCGCACGAAGGCCATGGTGGTCGAGATCGCCCGCTCGCCGGTGCCTTTGAGCTGGGTATCCAGCGTCGCCAAGGGCGGGAT
Organism: Pseudomonas sp. SWRI154; assembly: GCF_014268645.1. Taxonomy (NCBI): domain Bacteria; kingdom Pseudomonadati; phylum Pseudomonadota; class Gammaproteobacteria; order Pseudomonadales; family Pseudomonadaceae; genus Pseudomonas; species Pseudomonas sp. SWRI154. The sequence goes on along the minus strand of NZ_JABWQW010000017.1, from coordinate 21,949 downwards.
CTGCAAAGGCTCCACCGCACTGAATCGGGCAGGCACGTACCCGCCCAGTTGTGTGCGCCGGGCTTGCAGGTAAAGCGCCTCGACGCTGTCGGCCGTCGGCTTGAGGTAGGGCATGTCGCCCAATTGATCGTCGCTGAGGTCCAGGCCGAAGCGATCACGGAACGCCTTGACCGCGTCGTCGCCCATCTTCTTGAGCTGGTGATTGATGTTCTGGCCTTCACCGGCTTCACCCATGCCGAAGCCCTTCACCGTCTTGGCCAGAATAACCGTCGGCCCGCCGGTGTGACGCATGGCGGCGGCATAGGCGTTGTAGACCTTTTCGGGATCGTGGCCGCCGCGCGACAGCTTCCAGATATCGTCATCGCTCAAGTCGCTGACCAACTCCAGCAGCTCGGGGTATTTGCCGAAGAAATGCTCCCGTACATAGGCGCCATTCTGGGACTTGTAGTTCTGGTAGTCGCCATCGACGCATTCCATCATCCGCTGGCGCAGCAGGCCGGTCTTGTCCTTCTCCAACAGGGCATCCCAACCGCTACCCCAGATGACCTTGATGACGTTCCAGCCCGCCGCACGGTACAGGCTTTCGAATTCCTGGATCACCTTGCTGTTGCCGCGCACCGGCCCGTCCAGGCGCTGCAGGTTGCAGTTGACGACAAAAATAATGTTGTCGAGCTTTTCCCGACCGGCAAGGGAAATAGCCGCAAGGGATTCCGGTTGGTCCATTTCGCCGTCGCCGAGAAACGCCCAGACTTTACGTCCCTGATGTTCCTTCAGCCCTCGATCTTCCAGGTAGCGCATGAACCGTGCCTGGTACGCGGCGGTGATCGGCCCGAGGCCCATGGATACCGTCGGGAATTGCCAGAAGTCCGGCATGAGCCTTGGGTGCGGGTAGGATGAGATGCCGTCGCGATCGGTCTCGCGGCGGAAGTTGTCCAATTGTTCTTCGCTCAGACGGCCTTCCAGATAGGCGCGTCCATAGATGCCCGGCGAGGAGTGGCCCTGGATATACACCATGTCGCCACCGAACTGCTCGGTGCGTCCACGGAAGAAGTGTTCGAAGCCGACGTCATACAGGACCGCCGCCGAGGCGTAGGAGGCGATGTGCCCGCCCACGTTCGAATGCTTGCCGGCACGCAGCACCATGGCCAGCGCGTTCCAGCGAATATAGGCGTTGATCCGGCGCTCTATGGCCAGGTCGCCAGGGTACGGCTGCTGACGGTCGACCGGGACGGTGTTGACGTAGGGCGTGGTGACTCGCCCATAAAAATCGCCATGGCGGTTGGCGTCGAAATCCAGCATCTGGTCAATCAGGTAGTGGGCGCGAGACCGTCCTTCGACGCTCGCCACCGATTCAATGGATTCGAGCCATTCGCGAGTTTCTTGTGGATCCTCGTCGAGAAACATGGATTGTTGTGCCATCGTTGTCGTCTCCTGGACAGTGCAGCAGCACCGAGTCGTTTGGTGCCTGACTAAGGGGCGTGGGTCGACGCCAACCTTCAAGAATGTTTGTAGTTGCAATTGCAACTACGTGCGAGAACTTAGCCTGTCGCGCGCTACAATTGCAACTAAATCGATCTCATGAAAAAGGTGATGCATGTCTTCCAGCGAGCCGGATACCTGGTTCAGATTCGTCAGGGCGCACCGCTGCCTGATCCGCGAAATCGAGCGTCGGCTAGCCGCCGCGGGGTTGCCGGCCTACGCTTGGTACGACGCGTTGTGGGGCTTGGAAAGCGGCCCCGACGGAACCCGGCGTATGAACGAATTGGCAGATGTCATGGCTATCGAGCGCTACAATCTCACTCGCCTGGTGGACCGCTTGGAGGCTGAGGGCCTGGTCACCCGCAGCCGCGCCAGCGATGACGGCAGAGGTGCGTATGCCGCCATCACCGAGAGCGGAAAAGTGCTGCGCAAAAAGATGTGGCAAATCTACGAAGGGACGGTAAATGAATTGTTCCTGTCGCAGTTCGACGACGAACAGCAGCGGGTTTTCAGCGAGGCGCTGGAGCGTGCGGCCAGCGCAGCGCGCAATAGTGGGCGGGCGAAGTGAGGTGTTGCTCACTGCAGCAGGTACCGCTCCATGGCTTGCTCGACGCGTGCTTGGTTGATCACGCTTTCCTGAGCCAGCGCCTGCAGGGCCAGTACCACGATCCAGTGCTTATCCACCCGGCCCATGGTGGTCCCGGTCGAGTCGGCCCCGAGGGCCACGAACCGTGACTTGACATGCGCACCGATCTGCTCGGCGACATGCAGGGCGTAACCGGTCACTGCCACTACTGGCCAGTCTTCAGCGTCCAGGCAGTCGAGCAGATGCGCCGACCGTCGCGGCATCCCGGGATGCAAGCGATTCCAGCGTTGCGCCTTGTCCGCGTCACGAGCCAGGCGGGTGTAGCTGGGGCAGCTCCACAGTTCGCTGGCCACACCCCAATCCTCGCGCAGCAGCTGCGCCGCCGCCACCACCGATTGCAAGGCCAGGCCTGCACCCAGCAAGCGCACCCGGGGCAGCCCCGAATCGACTTCGACGTCGCTGAGCCGGTACATGCCTTTCAAGGCCTGGCTCGCGCTCAGGCCGCTGATGGGAGCGATGTAGTCATTGGGCTCATCGTGCAGCGCCATGTAGTAAAAACCTTCGTTGCCTTCCACATACAAACTCTGCAACGCCGCCAGGGCGATGGCATGCGCTTCGGCACCGCTGGCCGGATCGAACGGCAGACATCGAGGGTTGGCGACCAACCAGAGCGGCACCCATGGATGAGCACCTTTGGGCCAGCGTGAAGGCTGCGTCTCTATGTCATTGCACAGGATGCCCCGGTGAGCGGACTCGTTGGAAAGCGCACAAAGCTCGGCTGATGTCGCCGAACTGGTCAGGTACAGCAATGGTTTTTCACTGGCGCGGGCCGTGGCGCTGAAACGCAAGGGCCAGGCGCTGATACGGGTGTGGGCATCTGCGGTTAGACGTTGCTTGTTGTCGCGGATGACCCAGATATGCCTGGCCGTTCCCGGGTCCCTTTCAAGGCGATTGGCGATGTCGATCATGGTGAAGAGCGGGGAGGAAAAACCAGCGGTGTGTTGCGGTGGAAAAGTACGGATCTTATCGATGCAGACCTGTGCGGCCAGGCTGGTTTCTGGTGTTTTACTGAAGCTGGAAAAGCCGATCATTCCACAATCTCCCGTGCGTTCCGTCGTGCTTGCACCATACTGCACGGCTTAATATGATTGCAAATGCAATTAAATGCACTACGCACAATGAGGAAGCAATTACGCGTTATCACAAAGAGGCCCTGCGCCTCTATGGCGTGGTGGACACGCAATTGGCGGAACGCAGTTACCTGGCGTGCGACCAATATTCCATCGCGGATATTGCGGCTTTCCCATGGTTGCGCACCTATGAGGAGCTGGCTTTGGATATCACTCCGTACACCCATGTGCTGCGCTGGCTAAAAACGATCGAGTCCCGTCCTGCCGTGCAAGCCGGGCTCGCCGAGTCTCGGGACACCCCTATAACTTGATGCCGTTTCTGCTCTGGAGCTCGCCGCCTGGGCTGCAGGCAAGGGCCGGCTCCTCCATGAGGTGAACGTCGTCAAGTCCTGCTTGATCCAGGTCATCGAACGTGTAGTGGTTATTTGGCTTTACTACGAATTGAGACTTGGATTGAATGCTTCCATAGCTCTACAAGGAAATTTGTAAAAGAAATAAATCCATAAAAAAGGGAATTTTTATGAGCAGTCAAGCTGTGAAAGGCCGGCGAATCATAAATACAGGGTCTGAGTTGGATGAAAGGCTCCAGAGTACATTTGAAAAATGCCTGCGTCCGTTGGAAGGGTGCCATTATGCTTACTTCGTCATGTATAAAGGGCGAGATGTAAAGCCAAGAATTTTTTCCAACTATCCGAAATGTTGGCTCGATGTGTACAAGGCTGAGAACTATCATCTTATCGATCCGGTCATCAAGCACGGCATGAAGTGCATAGCGCCTTTCTTCTGGCATGAGGCGCTTGAGTCCAGGGCATCCGGTCAAGGGCAGGCGGTTTTTGCATCGTCGGAGCAATATCAGATATCGGACGGCTTTACCTTCAACTTGCACGACGCCAATGGTTTATTCGCTGCATTGAGTATCAGCAATACCGAGCGCCGTAAGGACTTTGAGCACACCATGATGCGCAGGGCGGCAGAAATCCAGATGACGCTCGTGCAGTTCCACCACAGATTGACCGAATGTTTTTCGTTGAACGAGTTATTTCCGGAGCTGACCGAGGCCGGTCTGTCGGACCGAGAGCTTGGCGTATTGAAATGGGTCGTCATGGGCAAGGCTTACAGCGAAATCGCCACTATCCACGCCATCTCGGTGCGCACCGTGAAATTCCATATGGCGAACATTGTAGACAAGCTATGCGTCTGCAACGCCAAACAGGCCGTCTACAAAGCTGTCAGCTTGGGACTGGTCTGAAAATCGCCCGCCATGCCGGCGATAGTGGGCTGTTTGGCGGTCATTGGCACGCCACGGGGCTGCTTGGACTCTATCGTTTGCTTAAGGCTCCAATCGTTCTCGGGGCGCACTGGCATATTGAGCAGCAGGACTTTTTCGCCGGGTGAGGCTTCGCCAGTATCCATGATCTCGTAGCGCCAACCAGCCCTGAGGACGATGCGCGACATGGCTTGGCTGACCACCGTTATGATCGAATCGAGGTTATGCCGGGCAGCATGATCGTGCATTGCCAAAAGCAGCATTTCGGTAAGCGGTACTTCGCTCAATCCCATGGCTCGGGAGCGGGTCTTGTCCACAAAAAAGCGACTGGATTCAGCAATCGATTTATGTTTGGGAAATCCACACCTGAAGAATTTACGGAACGGGCCTTCGACCATATAAGGATTCAGCGTATTTATCAGGCGCAAACTGCTCAGTGGGCGCCCTGCATACAAACCTACGAGATAGGTTGCATCGGCGTTGTCATATTCATCGATCTCTCTTCCGTGGTGAGTCGTGACGCGCCATTCAAGTCGATCGGAAAAAATTTCCTTTCTCAATCCATACAAGTCATTTAATAACTCTTCTGAGGCATCTGAATAGTTGATGGCGTGGAAGCTGAGCTTGTCCATATTTCCTGCAATATCCTTGCGTATTTGAATACTGAACTGCTATTGCGCGCCGAGCATGGCGACAGTGCTCAAATAAAGCAACTGTACCTAGATACAGGGAGGAAATAGACATAGCTGCACCCAGGTACAGTTGTTGGGCAATAAAACAACGTTAACTATAGCGCAGGGTTTATCTACAGTGCCGTGAGCCAGCCAAGTGAGATAGACATCTTTAGCACCTATAGGAATAACAACATGAGTGTCATGACCCGTCTGGATGATAAAGAAGATATCACCCAGCATGAAATTTCTGCCTTGAAGACACGCTTTAATCTCGCTGATGCCCACACGCATCAGGACCAAAGTGCTACCCAGCGAGAGATAGTCAACCGTCTCCCCGAGCTCTGGTATCGCGCGCAGGGCCAAAGCCAATATCAAAGCGAGCAAGAATTCATCCAGGCCTTTTTCACCTTTCATGGCCAGGAGCATGCGCTCAAGCGACATAACGAAATCTATCTGGTTTACGCTGCCTCCATTGCAATGCACATCACCGCGACCTACCTGCGCAAACGCAATATGCGCGTAGGGTTGATCGAACCTTGTTTCGACAACCTGCATGACCTGCTCAAGCATATGGAAGTGCCGTTGACGCCGTTGGACGAAACCCTTCTGCAATCTCCGACGAACGTCTATGCAAAGCTTCAATCGGCGGCGGCAAATGTCGATGCGATTTTCCTGGTGGATCCCAATAACCCGACCGGTACCAGCATGTTTGCCAAGGGCGCCGACACTTTTGTTGAAGTGGCGCGTTACTGCAAGGACCACGGCAAGCTGCTCATCCTGGACTTTTGCTTCGCCGCTTTTTTCAAAGCGGCAGGAGGCAGTCGGGTTGACGCCTATGCCATCCTGGATGACATCGGTACCCAGTACATCATCATGGAAGACACTGGAAAAACCTGGCCGTTGCAGGACACCAAATGCGCGACGATCATGGCCAGTCAGGCGATTAACCCTGACATCTACAGCATCGTGACGAGCGTATTGTTGAACGTGTCGCCATTCATCCTGAATGTGGTGACTCAATATATTCGCGATAGCAGTGATGATGATTTCGAGTCGGTGCGTTCCGTACTCGACGTTAACCGCGCAGTCGCCCGACGCCATCTGCAAGGCAGCTTTCTGAATTACCTGACGCCCATGGTCGAGACCAGTGTCGCCTGGTTTGAAATTCTCCGCGATGACGTATCTGCCGATGATTTGCAGGCTTACCTGATGGCGTACGAAGTATACGTCCTGCCTGGCAAGTACTTTTATTGGAGCCAGCCGCAGGCCGGCCAGAAATACATCCGCCTGGCGCTGGCGCGCAAACCCGAGGAATTCGAACAGGCAGTCGAAACCATCGCCCTGGCACTGGAGAACTATCATGGCTGAAGTCTCCGTTCCGGTTATCGACGCCACGGTATTCATGGGCATGCACCACAGCGATCCTGAATTGCGGGCCAAATCGCTGGGTTTCTTCCGCACGTTTTATTCGCGTCAGGTGCTGATGAGCTTCGGCCAGATTGGGATTTGTGATGCCATCATCTGGAAAAAGAGCCGGCACTTGCAGGACGTCTACTACCCGTTCATGGATGTCCTCCACACAGACATGAATATCCAGCGCCAAGGTTATTGCAACAGGGTTTTGAAGCGGGCCTGCCTGGAACCTGACTGGGCGCACCTGAGCGTGGAAAAAAGGTTACTGGCTGCTCATGTAGTTGAGCACCAACAACCCTTTTTTACCCATGACGACTCGCTGCGTGAGCTGAGTTTGTTGAAGCCATTCCTGAAAACATTTCCTTCATCGATTTCGCAGTCCGCATTCCCTGAAAAACTTCAGCGTTTGTACGAGCAGTCTATGGAAATGACGATCGGGCAGGAGGATTTCCAGCATGTTGGGTAAGCATATCTACGTGCCCTTGATCACGCCGCTCGACGAACAGTCGCGGGTCTGCGAAGCCAGCGTGCGTCGGTTGCTGCATTGCTCAAGGCCGTTTGTTGATGGCTACATTCCGTGCCTGACTTCCGGTGAAGGTTGGCGGCTTGGCAGGCGGGACTGGCAGCGCATGTTGGAGCTGACGCTGGCGCATGCGCAGGATAAAACCGTCATCGCCGGTATTGAAAGGGCGACGACAGCCGAGGTAATAGAATACACACTGTTGGCGCAAAAACTTGGCGCCCAGGCGATCATGTTTACTTCGCCTTTTGCCCCCGGCACCCGCCAGCAAGACATCATCGAACACTACCGTTCGGTGCATGACGCCACGTCACTGGATATCTTCATCTACAACGAATCGGCGTTATCCGGTAATGAGAAAAGCTTTGCAACGTTGCTTGCCATCGCCCACCTGCCCAGGGTCATCGGCATCAAGGACTCGCCATCGCAACCGCGCGTTCAAAGCGAAATCGAGCGACTGCGCAGCGAAGGCCTGGATTATTTCATCGGCTGGGAAATGCTCTTGGCGCGGGACCTGGAATCCGACGGCAACGTGGTGTCTTTGGCCAACCTGGAACCTGGGCTCTGTCGAATGGCGATCGCCACCCGGCAAGCGGCGGTCGGCAGGCTGGTGGAAACCCTCAATGAGCATTTCGAACTGGGCGCGGACGATTGGTACGCGCAGGTCAAGAAAGAGCTCAAGGCCCGGGGCGTCATCAGCACCGACCGGGTATTGGCAGAGCAGGAGGTCTTCGCATGAGCGAACTGCAAAAGCAACTGTTCCTGGCCAATCGCGCCTGTATCAAGCAGCTCAAGCCGCTGGACGGCCACATACTGGCCTTCGAGCATGACTGGATCGAATCAACCATCGACAAGACGCGAACCGCCAACCCGCCCACCGACCTGACCGCATTGCGCAAGCAACTGGCCGAATTGGTGGAGTTGGACCGCAGCGTGATACCGCCCAGCGCGGCTTACGTGAGCGATCACATGACCCTCGATGAATTCAAGATCCTGGTACAAGAGTTCGCTCTTGATGGGTTGACCGAGGCGCAGGTTTTTTACCACTTGATGCCGCGGCTGAGCCTCGCCGCCCAGATGCCGATGTTGCGCATGATGATCGACGAATTTGGCTCCGGTAACCTGAAGCGCTCCCACACGACCCTGTACATCGACCTGCTTGACGAACTGCAGATGCCCACCGACTTGGGGTTTTATATCGACGTCAACGCGGCGGCCGGTTTTTCCTTTCCCAATATGTTCTGTTGGCTGGCGATGCGGGCAGACGACCCGTCGTATTTCGCTGGGGTCATCACCTATTTCGAAACGGTTGTGCCGTTCTTTTTCGAGTGCTACACCTCGATATGTTCGCGTTTGCAGATCAAGGCCCATACCTATTATTCCGAGCACGTCCACATCGATGTATTCCACGCTATTGAAGGCCAGCGCCTGCTCAAGGCGATGGAGGCGGCAGGCGACCTGAACCCGACCAAAGCCTGGGAGGGGATATGCATGGGACGCGAGATCACCAACGTTGCTTTTGATGCCGCTGTTGATAAAGCCAGGCACCAGAAGTATTTCGACAAGGAGCGGATGATTGAGCGAGCCATCTGAGTTCCATCGCCCAGGCACATTCGCCGTCATCATTGGCGATCAACACTTCCAGGTGCCGCACACCTGTCCTCATCGCGCCGGATGGTTGGAGCACGGCGTGGTCAATGAGCAACGCAAGAGCATCACCTGTCCCTTGCACTTTTCGGTGTTCAGTCTGGAAACGGGCGAACAACTGAGTGGGCCCCCTTGTGGACGCCTTGAGGTGAAGCGCTTGAGTTAGCGCACATATTGACGGTGCGGTATTGCTGTCAGCCGCCGCGTCCTTTTGAGGCGCGGCGGTTAAGGTTAAGAACTGGCACTTGTGCGCCGATTTGCCGAGCCTTCCACATCAATTAAAATTGCAGGTGAGCTGGAAAATATGATCGTCATCGTAAAAACGCGGGCCGACAAATTCTTCAATGGCTGCGGCTTGACTGGGACTCAGGTCATAACCTTCATCGCCACGCAGGGGTGTCGACCATCCCATGATTTGCTTAAGTTGTGCATCGCAGCCAGCAGGCAGTTTCACTTCAAAGGCTAACGTCTCGCTTTTTTTGCTGAAGGCCTCGACGACATGGAAAACGAGCGGTTCGACACTTTTGTCGAAGGCGAGGATCTCGTGTTTCATGTTATGTTTCTTCGATATTTTGAGGCCCGCTAGGCCAGTACTCCGATGAATAAATCCAGATCCGTCGGAAGAGGTTTGCCGATGATGTCGGATATCTCTCTTATCTGATCCTTCGTTAACAACCATTCCCCCACAGCCATTGCGTTCAGGCTGCTATGGCCTAAAAGCTGCATGATTCGGTCGTTAAAATATTCATCCAGATCGAGATCAAATTTAAGCGAATCATCTTCATCCTCGTCTGGCAGGAACCCGCTAATACATAGATACATAAGCTTCCTATTTCTCTACTCTGCGGCCCGGTTTGGCCGGTTTAGTTTGGGCGCCAGTCTCAGCATCGTATTCACCCAAGTGCGCGCCTTGTCTGTCATACACTTCCACTCTCCCATTCTCGGAGTCCCATTCGTAGATCCGTCCCTTTTTGTCTTGCCACCTTCTGCGAGAAGAGCCGCCTCCCTGCACTCGCGATTTGAACTTAACATTGCGGGCATCAGGAAAAGCAGTCAGCACCTTAGGCGCCGGATAATAACTATGATCCCCCCCAAAAGGCCGCGCAAACACGACATAAAGCGACTTCAGCCCCGTATCCGCCGGGAACACCAAAATACAGTCATCCGCCGTAACATCTTCTCCCGGTAGGCCGTCGATCTGGCTGTCGACATCCTCCGCTATCGGATGGACGAGGATTGTGCCTAGCTGCCTGCCGATGTCTTCGGGATAGGTCAGCGGTGGAAGCGAGCCGAGTGGACTTTGCTGCGGCGTCCATATGAGCGTGATGCCGTTGAGCTTGGCCTCCATGGCGGTCTGGTCGGCGTTCCAGGTCACTTGTACCGTGCGCACGGAGTCGTCGCCGGTGGGGCCGCTGTGGATGCCGTATACCTGGAGCACGCCTTCGGCGTCGCGGCGAAATTGGAAGCGCACTCGGGTGGTGGCGTGGCTCATGCGGCGTAGCTGGTCGTCGGTGTGAAGCGTGCCGTCGGCCATTTGGGTGGGGAGCATGCCCAGGACGAAGACGCTGGCCGGTCCGCCCGCGCCGCGTATCGCCCAGGTGAGGCGCTGCTGCATGATGCCGCCGCCGGCGATGCGGCCTAGCGCTAGATCCGCGCCGAGGGCTGAGGCAATCGCGGTGCTCGCCGAGGGCATGAGCATAGCGCCCGCCACCATGATCCGACCGAAATTCGAGGCGGCTTCGGTGGTCGTACCGACGTCCGTTTGGCACCAGTTTTCGGCGGTGCAGGATTTGGCGAACACCAAGTCATCCCGGGGCTTGGGCAATGGCCATTGCTCCGGGGCTCTGTCGACCGATTCTGGCGCAGGCCTCGACCGAGGCGTGAAGCTGCCACCTGCGCCGGCGGGACTTGGCCTCACCAGCAACAAATCGCCGTTCCTGACGGCTTCGACGATATCGCTGTCACGGGGGATCTTCGACAGCGTTCCAAACTGATCCAGCCCGTCGATGGGGTGACCGCGCATCAGCGCGTCATCGACCAAACGTGCGGCCGTATCGGGAAGCTCCGTCGGTTCGAGCCCCTGATCCGCACTCCTTATCAAGCGCATTGCGTTCCTTGCGTTCAGTTAGGCGGGCTATTCTGGTGATGCGCGCTACGGCCAGCAACGCAAGGACTTTTGCGACATATGTCTGGCCTGGGAGCCGGGACGTGGCGAGATTTCAACGATCCGTCTTCGGAAAAGACCTTTAACGGATTACCAGGAATTTCACGCTCATGAAAAAACAAGAACAAGACAGCCTCATCCAAACCTTGAAAAAACGCTTCGAAGACCACCTGGACCGTCACCCGGACATCCCATGGGCCGACGTCCAGACGCGACTGGTAAACCATCCAGGTGCTTTGAAATCGCTCCAGGCGATGGAAGCCACCGGTGGTGAGCCTGATGTGATCGGCCTCGATCCGAAGACCGGCGTTATCACCTTCTGCGATTGCGCCAAAGAAAGCCCGACTGGCCGACGCAGCCTTTGCTACGACCGCGCGGCACTGGACGCACGCAAAGAGAACAAGCCCAAAGGCAGCGCCATGGAAATGGCTGGGGAAATGGGTATCAGCCTGTTGACCGAGGACCAATATCGAGCCCTGCAAATGCTGGGTGAGTTCGATGCGAAGACGTCCACATGGCTGGCGACACCTTCCGAACTTCGCGCCCTCGGCGGGGCGTTGTTTGGTGACTACCGTTATGGACGGGTGTTCATCTACCACAACGGCGTGCAGTCGTATTACGCGGCGCGTGGGTTTCGCGGGTTGCTGCGTGTCTAAGCAAGTCCGTGGCGATGGAGCTTGCTCGCGCTGGGCTGCGCAGCGGCCCCCTTGCGGCGTGCCAGGGGAAAACGGTCGCAGATTTTACGACTGCTGCGCAGCCGAGCGCGAGCAAGCTCCCTCGCCACAAAACTCATGCGTTCGAAGCGCCGCCATGCAACAGAACCACCTCACTCAAAAACCAAAACCTCACTTCCCTTGGTCTCGACCATCTCGGCAAACCCTGGCAGCCGCGCCACGAAATCCGCTTCAAACGCCAGATACCGATCCTGCGCCTGCACATAACGAACCTCCGGCTTGATCCGCGGGATATCCTTGGTCGACAGCTTCACCACTTCATTGCTGACCTGATTCCAAAACCACGCCAAGGTCTGCGTGCCAAAAGTGTTGGCGCGATAACTCCACACCCACCAATCCCCATGCCCGCGTGCAACTTGAAGCTGCCCATGAAACGTGCGCAACGTGATGACTTGTTTGGGCTGCGTGACGAGCATGCGCGTGTCCTGGCGCAGTTCACTGCCGAAACCGTCCAGCGTCGCCTGGGTCGTGGCGCCGGTGATGAAGTTGAAGCGCCACGCCAACAGAACCGTCTCCTGATAACCCGAATGTTCGACGTTCTGCCGCGCCCCCTCGCTGAACAGCAAAATCTCATCGCCACCCAGATACGCCGTTGCGGCCCGCAACTTGTAGGCCTCGGCGGGCATCGGTTTGGCGACGATGGCCTGGTGCGGCGGGTCTTGATTCCAAGTCCAGCACTTCGGACCGTTGTGCTGCATGAACAGCAAGCGGCCAGCGCCGATGGGCAGGATTGTCAGTTCATCCGCATACTCGAAAATCACCTCGCTGCTGTCCGCCGTGATCCGCCAGATCCGCGTCAAATGCTCGGGTTCGTAGATGCGCTTGCGTTCGAATATCTCCGAACCCACCACCACGCAAGGCTGTTCAAACTCCGGCCACTGCACCCCAGCAGGCCCGAACGCCGCGAACTCATCGCCTTGCCGAATTTCGTATTGGTAGCGGTCGTCCGCGCTGTAATCGCCGCGTACGACCCGACGCTTCCACAGGCTGCGCTGGGCATCGGCATCGATCAGTTGCAAATCCGCGCCGTCCACGCCATCGGTGCGATGTTCGAGCACGTCCTGCTCGGCGGGCGGCCATTGATTGTAGTCGATCAGAAAGCACAACCACTGGTCTTCGTCCTGCTCGGTAATGGCGGCCCAACCGTTGCGGTAGTTGTATTCATGTACATAGGTGGCGCCGGGATAGTCATGGACTTCCTGAAGCCACTTCACCTTGCCGCGCTTGGGTTTGGCCGGTTTGCGCGTTTTCACCGCAGGGGGTTCGATCAACGTCGCCGTGAACCTCGGCTCGCCACGTGGACTTTGCCAATGCTGGGCAAACGCCTCGCGCTGATCGGAGGGGAAAATCACCGGCCGATAATCATCGCCGCCCGCATCCAGATTCCACAAGTCATAATCCCGGCTCGCCAACACCGCCGCCAGCGCCTCGAAGCAAACCTCGGGCATCTCATTGAACAGCTCATCCAACAGCGCCTCGAACGCCTGCCCGAAAAACACCTCGGGATAGGCGTCCTGCATAAGCCCAAGCCACTCGCCGCCCGGCGTTTTCCAATCGATATGAACCAGCGGATCAAATTGCGATTGCATCACGGCTGCCTTCCTGTGATTTCTCTGCGCGCCATCTTAGCCGCCTCTCGCCGATGTTGAGCAAACCAATAACCCGTGGCGAGGAAGCAAGCTCCCTCGCCACGGGGCACGGCAAGCGCCTTTCAAAGCTCCAGGAACTGATCCAAATAACAAACCGGCGAACTCCCCTCAGCCCGCTTCTCCACTTCATCCTCCAACCACCGCGCCAACACCACTGCATTGTTCTCAACCGTCGATTTAGCTGCATACACCAACGTCAGCGTCCCATCCCGCGCAACATCCACCAACTTCCACCAATGCTCCGGCCGCGCCGCCAGCTCCCGCCGATACGCCACGCTGAACTCGGCAAATGAAAGCGCCCCCGCCTTGAACGCCTTGCGCAACTCCTGGGAAGGCCCGACCTCCGGCAGCCACTGCGCAATCGCCAACGCATCCTTGCGGCAATTACGCGGCCACAAACGGTCCACCAGCACCCGAACGCCATCCTCGGTGCTGGCTGTTTCATAGGCGCGTTTGCATTGGATCATCATGATTTGCCTGTCGAAGTGGACCCGCCTCAGCATAGGTCGCCCGCAATGGGACGACCATGGACAATTCGTCGCCTTCAAGTCTTCGCCCGAGCTGCCGCTATTGGTGTAACGATTTTTTCCGATCCACGATTGGCAAAAGCACGAGAAGGGAACCTGGCGAATGGACGACGGACGATTCGAAGGGCGAGCGGTTATAGCTGGAGGCGCGGCGGCTTCGCCCGAGCCGCATATTCTGCTGATCGACGACGTTCCGGAGGACATCCGCGCAACCATCATCCTGCTGAGACAGCAGTCCTGGCGCATATCCCTGGCCAGCGATGCCCACCAGGGCTACCAGCGCGCATTGGCCTTGCGTCCGGATCTAATCGTGTTGGACGTGCACATGCCGCACATGAACGGTTTCAGTCTGTGCAGGCTTCTGCGCGAGGCGCCGGCGACCCGGCAGACGCCCATTCTCTTTCTGTCGTCGGCCAACAGTTCGATTGAACGCCTTGAAGGCTTGACCGTCGGTGGCGTCGATTACATCCCCAAATCCTGCGCCCCCGAAGAAGTACTCGCGCGCATCAAGATTCATCTGCAATTGACCTGGCGCGCGCCGCCCATCGCTCAAGCCAGCTCGGCCGAACCGGAGCCGGAAGGCGATGAAATTGTCCTGCGCGCCGTGATGCGATTGATCGAAGAACAGCTCGACGACATTCCCTCCCTGGCCGAGCTGGCGCAAAAAGTCGGCACCCACGAGAAGCGCCTGTCGCGGATCTTCCGTGAACACCTAGGGCTGACCGTGTTCGCCTATATTCGCGATGCACGATTACGACGCGGCCAGGATTTGCTTGCCGAAAGCGCCATGAGCGTGCAGGACGTCGCCGAGCTGGTGGGCTTTCGCAACGCCTGCAACTTCACGACTGCCTTCCGCCAGCGAATCGGCATGACGCCCAGTCAGTTTCGCCAGCAAACCCTAGGCATAGCAGATACAGAGTCGGCCGGGCGCCCTTGATGCGGCTTCTACAGTTTTTATTGCTGACGATAACGTTGTTATCCACAGGCCTATTGCGCGCCGCGCCTGTGGATATCTGCCAGGCTGAGCACCTGGAACTGATGCCTGCGATACAGATTTTCGAGGATACCCAGGCCAGCCTGAGCCTGGAAGACGTCGCGCGACTGCCCGACACCCATTTCAACCCCGCCACCCCAGGCTGGCCGACCCAAGGCTATAGCCGCTCCGCGTTCTGGTTGAAAGTGCAGCTCGCCAACTCAAGCGCTGCGGCGTGTTCGCGTCAGCTGGTGATCGGCGCGCCGCGCCTGGAAGACATCCGCATCTACCAATCGGGGCGCGTCGCCCACGCCGGGGCCGGCCATCCCTTGGCCGAATGGCCCCAGCCGGCGGCGCGTCAACCGGCATTCCCGGTCTCGCTGGCGGCGGGGGAGAGCGCCACGGTGTTCGTCCGGGTGGCGAGCAACTTCCAAATGCTGCTGGAGCCGGAACTGTGGTCCGAACCGGCGCTGCTGCGCAGCCAGCAAGAGACTTACCTCAGCGACGGACTCACCCTTGGCATTGTTCTGTTGGTCGTCCCGTTCGGCTTCATCGTCGGCTGGATCCTCCGTTCCCGACTGCTCAGCGTGAACGCCGGAGCAGTCCTGAGCTACATCCTGCTGACCTGCATCCTCAACGGCTACCTGATCTACTGGCCCACCGCGCTAGGTTGGACGCGCGAGCTGCTGACCTGCGCCAGCGCGTTCTCGTTCGTGCTGTTCCTGGCTTACTTCCGCGTGCTGTTGCAGGTTTCTCAACTGCCCAAAGTCATTGGCTGGAGCTATTGGGTGCCGCTGCTGGGCTGCATCCTCGGCCGACTCTGGTGGCTGAACATCGATCCGGTCCAGGGTGCGCAAATCGTCCAGATGTCCCTGTTCAGTTTCTATGGCGTACTGCTCGCCACGCTGTTCATGGCCTGGCGCGCACGCCTGAGCTACAGCTGGATGGCCTGGCTGGTGCCGGCGCTACTGCTTGGGCAATTGCTGATGCGGATTTTCTTTCCGCAAGAACAACTGCCCTGGCAATCGCCGGAAACGAAATACAGCCTATCGTCCACCCTGGCGGGCGTAGCGTTGCTGGTGTGCACGTTGATCATGGAAGTCGCCCGCAGCCGCAACCGGGAAAAACACGCCCTGTCCACCCTCGAGCAACAACGCCAAGCCGAGCACGAACGCCTGGAAAGCACCGTGGCGCTGCGTACGTCGCAGTTGCGCGAATCCCTCGCGGCCCGCAGCGCGTTGATGGCGCGCATCAGCCACGACCTGCGCTCGCCGCTGGTGCGCATCATCGACTACGCGCGCCTGCTGCACGCCGGGCCCAACCGCGATTACCAAGCCACCATCGAGCGCAATGCCCGCCAGCAACTGGAGCTGATCGACGAGATGCTCGAGTTTTCCCGAGGCGAGTTGGAGCAGATGCAACTGGCTCTCGCGCCGGGCTACCTGTACGGCTTCCTCGAAGAAATCGCCGGCGAAGCGGGCTTTCTCGCCGCGCGCCAGAGCAATACCTTCGAGGCGGTGCTGGCGCAGGACTTGCCGCCACTCGTAGAGGCCGACTTCAAACGCCTTCGGCAGATCCTCATGAACCTTCTGGCGAACGCAGCAAAATTCACCCGCAACGGCCAGATCCGTTTCGAGGTGAGTGCTTCTCCGGGAGCGAGCGCAGACACCGTGGAACTGCGCTTCAGCGTAATCGATAGCGGCATCGGCATTAACCCGCAAGAGTTCGAACAACTCCTGCAACCGTTTCGCCGCGGCCGCAATGCCCAGCGTTACGAAGGCAGCGGGCTGGGCCTGTCCATCGTTACGCAACTGCTGGAACGCATGGACAGCCGCCTCGAACCCCAAGCCACGGAGCAGGGCAGCCACTTCAGTTTTCGCTTGCCATTGAAATGCGCCCAGGAACACGACCTCGAAATCGGCATCGTCGACAACAACGCCACGCCGCTCGACGGGCAGGGCAAGCATGTCCTGCTGGTGGACGACGTCGAACAAAACAGCGAATGGCTCTATGACTTGCTGGCCGGTTACGGTTTCGATGTGAGCATGGCGGCGACCGGGGAAGACGCCTTGGCCTGCCTGGCCGGACAATCAATCGACCTGCTGATCAGCGACCAGATGATGCCCGGCATGGACGGCTGGGAACTGCTGCGCCAGGTTCGCGACAGTGAGCGCGATCTGCCGGTGATGCTTTATTCCGCAGTGCCGCCGCGCAGGCCCCAGGATTATCCAGAGGGCCTGGCCTTCGACGCGGTGTTGCTCAAGCCCGCGGACAGCCGCGAGCTGCTGGCCTGTGTCAAGGCACTGGCTTGCCCGGACACGGTGCGTCGCGCGATGACTCAGGGGTTCTAGCATGCTGGGTTCAGGTTATCGGCTGCTTCTGCTCGGCAGTCTCGCGGCATTGCCTTGCGCATCAGTGAATGCCGGACAAGAGGCGCCCAGCGCCCTCACGCTCGACGAAACCACCGTCACCGCTCGCCGTCGCGAGGAAGACCCGCAAAACGTACCGATCCCGATCAACGTCCTCTACGGCGATCAACTGGACGAGGCCGGCCTGCATATGCTTAAAGACATCCAGCAACGCGTGCCCGGTTTGATAGTCTCCGGTCACGACGCCCGCTTCGCTGGCTTCGGCCTGCGCGGTTTCGGCGCGACGGCCTACAACGATGGCTTGGAAGGCAGCGTCGGCACCTACGTCGATGGCGTTTACCAGGCGCGCCAGGGCATGGCGTTCGCCGAATTGATAGACATCGAGCGCATCGAAGTGTTGCGCGGGCCGCAAGGCACTTTGTTCGGCAAAAACACCACGGCGGGCGCGCTGAATATCATCACTCGCCAGCCGGCCTTCCAGCCCGAGGCCAACCTCGAAGCCAGCTACGGTGAGCACGGCTTGCGCGAGTTTCGCGGGACGATTTCCGGTCCGCTGCAAGGCGGCGTCCTGGCCGGCCGACTGAACGTCTTCGACAGCGCCGCCGATGGCACCGTGGAAAACCTGCACGACGGCAGCCGCCTCGGCGACGCCGACAGCCAAGGCCTGCGCGGCCAATTATTGTGGACGCCGAACAGCGACTTCAGCGCCCGCCTGATCGCCGACTACGCCGAGCAAAACGAGGCCGGCAACGTGCTGCTGGTCAATCATTACAGCGAGCAAACCCGTAAGCGTGCCAAGTTCCTCGACTATCCACTGACCGAGCCCGCCCCCTACAAACGCGAGTCCCGCATCGACGCGCCGGGTCGTCCGCAAACTCTGCAGAACGGTGTCTCACTGGAATTGAACTGGGACCTCGACGAGGCAATGCACATCACCAGCATCACCGCCTACCGCGACTGGGACTACCGCGCCACCCGCGAT
The DNA here is from genome assembly GCF_014268645.1 of Pseudomonas sp. SWRI154. Lineage (NCBI taxonomy): Bacteria > Pseudomonadati > Pseudomonadota > Gammaproteobacteria > Pseudomonadales > Pseudomonadaceae > Pseudomonas > Pseudomonas sp. SWRI154. The sequence continues at coordinate 3,835 of NZ_JABWQW010000017.1, read as the reverse complement.
GGCGACAGCACTGCGCTGGCGGTGGCCCGTTCCGAAACCGAACTGGGCCACCGGCAGTTCAGCCAGGAATGGCGCCTGTCCGGGACGGCCGGCTCGTCCGTCGATTACGTCGCCGGGCTCTACTACCTGCGCCAGCAACTCGACCGGCAGATCGACGCCGAATTCGGCAAGGACGCCGCGCCCTGGTTCGTCGGCGACCAACTGGAGCAACTGAAGAAACTCGGCATCAACATCACCGACCCGAGCCAGGTGCCGGCCCTGTTGCTGGACGGCGCCCGGCAACGTTACGACGGCGAGCAGAAGGGCGACAGCCGCGCGATTTTCGGCCAGCTCTCCTGGCGCCCAATTGACTCGCTGGAACTCACCGGCGGCCTGCGCTACAGCCAGGAGCGCAAGGACGGCTGGATCTCCCGCGACGTCAGCAACCTCGCGCCGCTGACCGGCTTGCCCCCGGTGTTCCAGGCCGGAGGGCAACTGCTGCGCGACATCGCCCTCGGCGGTACTTATTACCGCGAGGACTCGATTGAAGAAGACAACGTTTCCAGCCTCGCCAGCGCCAGCTACCGCTTCAGCGAAGCGGTGATGGGCTACGTCAGCTGGTCGCGGGGCTACAAGGCTGGCGGCATCAACTTCGACGTGGTCGGCCCGTTCACCGCGCCGACCTTCGAGCCGGAACGCGCCACGTCCCTGGAGCTGGGCATGAAGACGCGCTTCTGGGCCGAGCGCGCGATGCTCGACCTCGCCGTCTACCAGACCGACGTCGACGACTATCAAGCGCTCACCTACAGCCCGCCCACGTCCGTGTTCGCGCCACCGCTGCGCGACAATCTGATCAACGTTGGCAAAGTCCGCCTGCGCGGCATCGAACTCGACTCCGCCTGGCAGCTCACCTCGCAACTCACCGGCCGCCTCGGCCTGGCCTGGAGCGATGCGCGCTACCGCAGCTTCCCCAACGCACCGTGCCCACCGGCCTCGGGCCAATGGACCTGCGACCTCAGCGGCGAGCGCCTCTACAACGCGCCGGAATGGAACCTCAGCAGCGGCCTCGACCATACCCATCCGCTGCCCCACGGATTGGAAGCCTTCAGCGGCGTCGACTACAGCTTCCGCACCGGTTACTACGGCACCCTCGAAGGCGGCGAAGGCAGCTATCAACCCAGCTACGGCCTCACCAACCTGCGCCTGGGCCTGCGCAGCCAGGACCGTTCGTGGGAAGTGGAAGGCTGGGTGCGCAACGTCTTCGACCGGCAGTACATCACCGCCGTGTACTCACTGCTCGGCGCCGGTGATTACGGCGTCATGACCGGCAGCGAGCGAACCCTCGGCACCACCGTCAGGCTTCGCTATTGACCGAAATAAACCGCGTCGGACAAAACGCCAAACGATTACCGCCGGCCTTCTTCGACAGGTACATCGCCTGATCCGCCTTGCTGATCAGCCCATCGACCTCCAGCCCATGCTCCGGATAAAACGCCACCCCGATACTCGCCGCGATCTCCACCGTCTGCGCCCCGATCAAAATCGGCGCATTGGCCGCCGCCAGCATTCGCTTGAGCAAAGGCTCGCAGTCTCCCACTTCCTGCAACCCCACCAGCCCCGCGACAAACTCATCGCCGCCGAGCCGCGCCAACGTATCCCCCTCGCGCAACGTCGCATTGATCCGCGCCGCGACAATCTGCAACACCCGATCCCCCCAGTCATGCCCATAACTGTCGTTGAGCGCCTTGAACCCATCCAGATCAATAAACGCGATCGCCACCTTCTGCTGATGCAGGCGCGCCTTGCCCAACGCCTGGCGCATCCGCTCGGCCAACAACAAGCGATTGGGCAACTGCGTGAGCGCGTCATACCGGGCGTCACGCTCCAGCAACTGCAGGCGCTGCTTCATCTGCGTCATGTCACTGAACAGCGCCACATAGTGCTGAACATTGCCGTGACAGTCATGCACCGCACTGATGCTGATCCGCGACGTCATTTCCCGGCCATCCTTGTGGCTGCTTTGGATCTCGCCGGACCAGTGGCCGTGGAAATCCAGCGCGTTTTTCATCGGCGCGTAAAAAGCGGTGAGGCGGCGGACCATGCGGTGGGCGTTCAACTCGCGGCCTTGTAGCTCTTCTTGCCCGTAACCGGTGAGACGCGTGAAGGCCTCGTTCACGGCGATGACCCGGCCGAATGGATCGACGAGGATGATGCCCTCGCGGGCGTGGCTGAACACGGTGGCGGCCAGCTCTGGGCAGAGGGTGTTGATACGCTGGTCCAGCGCGGCTTCGTCACGGGTGGCGGGCCATATGTTGGAATCGAAGCCTTGCTGGGCCAGGTAGGCGGCGAGGGACGAGAGCGACTTGTGCAGACGGATGAGCGCATTCGTGGCGAGCCTGGAGTTTAGGCAATAGCTGCGAATGAAGGTGCGTAGGTTCATGGGGAGTACACGGTGCTCGGTTGTAGCGGTTGGGGTGGGTGAAGCGGGGATTATCGGGCTGCGGAACGGGCGGGGACTTTGCTGGAGGGGAGGAGGGCTTTGCGGGACGGGACGGGATGGGAAGATATTTTTGGGCGGGTGGTATCAGCCGGCGGACAGATGGATGTCCGGCGTCCTTGCGGTAGGGAAAAAAATTCCCTAGCATGCCTGGCATGGCTACCGTATATAGCGACCGTAACTGGAAAATAAAAATCTACCCGGACGATCACGCTCCGCCGCATTTTCATGTGCAAACGCCTGACGGTGAATCGCTGGTGGAGATCGATGGACTCCAGGTCCTTGGCAAAGGAGCCAATCCTAAAGCCTTGAAAGCCGCCTTGGCGTGGGCGACAAATCATAAGGCTGAACTGCAACGCGTTTGGAATGAACAAAACCGGAGGCACTGACCCATGATCAGCAAAGCCAGAATCAACAGCGTGAAGTCCGTCCCAGGCAAACATGCTTTGCAAGTGGAATTTGCCAATGGCAAACACTACGACGTTGACCTGCGCGAGCACATCCGACAATACCCAGTGCTAAAGCCATTGGAGGACCTGTCGTTGTTCGGCACTGCTCAGGTCGGCGAATGGGGTTTCGATGTGAGCTGGGGTGATGGCTTGGAACTGGCGGCCGTTACTTTGCATCGGTTGGCGCTCGAGCAAGCCGGAGAGGTGATGCCAACCCAGGCATTCAAACGCTGGATGGCAAACAACCAGCTCTCGCTGACGACTGCCGCCCAGGAACTGGGTTTTACCCGGCGGACCATTACTGCCTATAGCAGCGGTACCTCGCTGATTCCCAAGCATGTCGCCTTGGCTTGTAAAGGATGGGAGTTTGAGCATAAGGGCAAGAGAGCGATAAAGGCAGCGGCTAGGAAGACGTCTCAAATAGCCTGATGAAGCTAAAGCCTTTGTCATCGCTGCACAGCATCATCGTATTGCTAAACTCATTGCGGATCTTTGGCCCGGTAGGGTTCAGAAGTGGGAATACCTAAGTTAGCTCTTCCTGCTAAACACAAGCGGAGCAACGAGCATGGAATACGACGACACATTGGTAGAAGAAGCTGTGCTTGCCTTGTTGGCAGCCTTCAGTTCCGACGACGGTAATGCCTGGAAAGGTTTCGATTTCGAGGTCATGAACCGATTGCATGAACAAGGCCTTATCACCAACCCGGTAAACAGGAACAAGTCGATCTGGTTGACTGATGAAGGGTTGGAGCGAGGTCGGCAGATTGCCGAGCGGTTGTTTGCGAAAGTAGGCTGATCGTGAACGAAAGTGGACAGATCTATGTGCGCCAGGCAAAGCTTGGTCGCCTGGGACTGACGGCGCAAGCCGTCACGAAATGGCGTAAGAAACTCAGCGGGTTTGAACCCCGCC
>NZ_JABWQW010000016.1:0-118661 GCF_014268645.1 Pseudomonas sp. SWRI154 | reverse complement strand
GGTTTATCCGTATAACCTGAACCGCCGTATACGGAACCGTACGTACGGTGGTGTGAGAGGACGGCGGATGTAAATCCGCCTCCTACTCGATGTGCGATTCACCCAGCGAAGCGAGCTCAGGCGCTGACGGGCTGAATGCCAACCGCACGCTCATCCTTGGAGGCCGGTCGGTAAAGAACCCAGTAATAACAGCCCAGGCAAATCAGCCAACAGAACACTGCCGTCCATACGTTGTGGGAGAAAAAGTGCGCCCCTTGCATCATCCGGCCCACCGAAAACACCGTACCCAGCCCAAATGCAAAGATAAGTGCCTGGCGAGCCAGGCGAGGGCGGCGGTCACGCAATACGAAAAACAGCGCGAAGAGTGTAAAACCAGTGGCGGCGTGCCCGCCTGGCCAGCAGCGGCCAGGTTTGTCCGTCGCCGGACGCGGGCTCAGCAATTCACTGTAGGTTTCCTTGCCGCCAAATTCCTTCAGGCTCCAGGGGCATTGCACGGCCGTCACCGCTTTGAGCGGCGTGACAAAGGCAGTTGCCAGCGCGAGCGACAGGACCAGGCAACCCAGTTCCCGTTTGAAAGGCGCGAGTCGAGCAATAAAAAACGAAGCGACGAAGCCGAGGACCGATAGGACCGAAAAGACGATGACCAGTTGTTTGGCCCGGTCGTGCAGGATGTCTTCGAGAAAAAAACTGTGCCGGCCGATGAATCCGCCATCAGCGGGGCTGTAGAAAAGCTTGGCCAATGTCATATCCAGCGTGCTCAATTCCAGCAGCACCAGAATGAGCGCGACTGCGGCAGGAATACCCAGGGCGGTCCGTAAGTTCAGCGGTCTGGAAGCGGGGCGCAAGGCGGTGGAAACCATGGCGTTACCTATGTGGGAAGTCTTCGTGGGCAGCAGGTGATGCGGAGTCTGTTCCACGCGGCGTTGGCGAGGCGTGAATCCGTGGTGAAAAACTCGTCAATCCAGCGGGCTCTCTTCTTGGGGTTGCTCCCCGCTGGCCCGACACAAGCGGATACAACCCTGGCGGTGTGGCACGCTTGGCCTTAAGCTGCGCGGGCCACGACGATTGCCTACGTGCGCAGAGGAGATGCCCATGCGAATTCTATTAGTCGAAGACAACCGTGACATCCTGGCCAACCTGGCCGATTACCTGGGGCTCAAGGGTTATACCGTCGATTGCGCCCAGGACGGTTTGTCGGGGTTGCACCTGGCTGCGACCGAGCACTACGACTTGATCGTGCTCGATATCATGCTGCCGGGCATCGACGGCTACACCTTGTGCAAGCGCTTGCGCGAAGACGCCCGGCGCGACACGCCGGTGATCATGCTCACTGCGCGAGACCAATTGGACGACCGTCTGCAAGGGTTCAAATCCGGGGCTGACGATTATCTGGTCAAACCCTTTGCCTTGTCCGAGCTGGCAGCGCGGATCGAAGCGGTCATGCGACGCGCCCAGGGCGGCGGTCGGCGTGCCCTGCAGGTCGGAGACTTGAGCTACGACCTCGATACATTGGAAGTGACCCGTGAAGGGCGGCTGCTCAAGCTCAACCCCGTTGGCCTGAAGCTGCTGGCGGTATTGATGCAGAAAAGCCCTCATGTGCTGCGCCGCGAAATCCTCGAAGAGGCCTTGTGGGGAGACGATTGTCCGGACAGTGACAGCCTGCGCAGCCATGTCCACCAGTTGCGCCAGGTGATCGACAAGCCGTTCGAGAAGCCGCTGCTGCACACCGTGCACGGCGTTGGTTACCGCTTGGCCGAGGGCCGGGATGGAGTTTAAGCAAAGCCTTGCCCAACGGATCATCATCGCTTTCGCGCTGATGAGCGCGTTGGTGGCCGGGGCTTTTGCCCTCGGCATCGTGGCAACGGTTCACCTGGTGGAAGAAAAACTGATTTCCGCCGGACTCGGCGGAGACCTGCAGCGCCTGCTGCTGATGGACAGTGTTTCCGACTGGAGTCATCGCCCTGAACCCGACCAATTGTTCTACTTCAGTGGCGGCCCGGGTGATTTCGAGTTGCCCAAGGATTTGCGTCACCTCGACCGTGGCTTCCATGAAGTGTTTCGCGAGCAACTGTCCTATCACGCGATGGTGGAGATCGTGGACGGCCGGCACTACGTGTTATTGCAAGACCAGAGCGACTTCGAAGAGCGCGAACGCGTGCTCTTCGCCGTGGTGCTGGTGGGGTTCGTGCTCAGTCTGGCGTTGGCGGTATTCCTGGGCTGGGTGCTGGCACGCCGAGTGATGGCGCCGGTGGTTCGCCTGGCCCGGCAAGTGCGGCATCGCGACCAGCTCCTGGGACTTGCTCCGCCGCTGGCTCCGGACTATGCCGCCGACGAAGTGGGCGAGCTGGCCGTGGCCTTCGACGCGACATTGGGGCGGCTACGCCAAGCCCTGACCCGTGAGCGGCTGTTCACCAGCGATGTCAGCCATGAGCTGCGCACCCCGTTGATGGTCTTGGCCACGTCCTGCGAACTGCTGTTGGAAAACCCGGCACTGGATCAGCGAGGGCGCACTCAGGTCGAGCGCATCAACCGTGCCAGCGAAGAAATGCGCGAGCTGGTGCAGACCTTCCTGATGCTCGCCCGGGCCCAGCGTGAAGACAACGGCATGTCGCCTCAGGCGACATTGGGACAGGTGGCAGAAAACCTTCTCGGGGTCTGGCGAACGCCCATCGAGTCCAAGGGCCTCACGTTGGTCTTCGATCCAGGGCACACCACCGATACGCCGTATAACGCCACATTCCTGACTGCCGTCATGGGGAACTTGCTGCGTAACGCCTTGCACTATACCGACCAGGGTTTTATCCGCGTCTCGCTGACCGCTACGGGGTTCGTGGTCGAAGACAGCGGCGTGGGGATTCCCGAGGAGAAGCGCGAGGCGATGTTCGAGCCATTCGTGCGCGGTAATGAAAAGCGCGGTGAGGGTTTGGGGCTGGGCCTGTCGTTGGTGCAGCGAATTTGCGAGGACCAGGGTTGGACAGTCAGCCTTAGCACGATGGAGCCTAACGGCTGCCGTTTCGAAGTGGATTTGAATCCGAAGGGATGACGGCTCGCCGAAAAAACTTGAAATGATTCCTTCGGTTACATGACGGTTTTTTCACGCGGCGATGACATGCCGGTTCATAGGGTGGGCTGATCAATAACGGAGAGCCCCCCAATGTCCAAAGCCATCAAGCTGGATTTTTCCGAAAAGTACGATGAACAGCACGCCAAAGAGTATTTTCATAAGCATCGCAGCGGCCTGAGTCGCCGTCTCTCCAACCTGCGGGACCAACAACTGGCCCGCCGCGCCCTGGCCCTGGCCGGTGATCCAGGCTTGGTCTTGGATCTGCCGTGCGGCGCAGGGCGTTTCTGGTCCTTGCTGGCGGAAAAACCGAACCGGGTAATCATCGGTGCGGACAATTCCGAAGCCATGTTGAAGACCGCAATGAGCGTTCAACCCGCCGACGCCGTAAAACGGGTACAACCCTTGCACACTTCTGCGTTCGACATCGCCTTGCCTGATAACGCCGTCGACAGCATTTTTTGCATGCGCTTGCTGCACCACATTGGGGAACCCGCGCACCGCCTGGCGATCCTGCGGGAATTCGAGCGTGTCAGCCGTGACAGCGTGATCGTTTCGTTGTGGGTCGATGGCAATTTCAAGGCTTGGAAACGCAAGCGCCTGGAGCGCACGCGTGGGCAGAAAGACTACCAAAACCGATTTGTGTTACCGGCTGCTACAGTAGAGGACGAATTCCGACAGGCTGGGTTTCGCATTCTGGAACAACTTGATTTCCTACCGCTCTATGCCATGTGGCGAGTTTATGTATTACGCAAGGGGTAACAGGGCATGGCTGTATCGGCAGTAGAAGCCCCAGCGGCTTCTCATACTTGCTTTGATCATTTTTGGAATCAGCGCGGGGAGTGGGTCGAAGAACCCAATACGCGGCGTGGCGGTGAAAGTGGTGTGCAGCGGCTTAGCAGCGATGGAGCACTGCTTTATGCAAAGCGCCAGACTGGCCACATCTACCGCAGCCTGCTGTACCCGTTCGGTCGCCCGACGGTGCTGCGCGAAGAACGAGCGCTTTTGGCCTTGACCAAACTCAATGTCACGGTCCCCCAGATTGTCTTTTGCGGTGCGCAGCGGGACCCGGTACATAAATGGCGCGCGCTGCTGGTTACCCAAGCGCTGGATGGCTTCGAGGAAATCGAGCATTGGTACGCGGCGGGCGGTCGCGAACGTCATGGCGAGGCAGTTCATGACCGTATCCTCGAGGCATTGGCTGAAAACCTCGCTCGCATGCACAAGGGGCGTTGGCAGCATGGCTGTCTCTACATCAAGCACGTATTTGTGCGTGTGGCCGGAGAAGGCGAATCGGCCAAGGCCGAAGTGGCATTGCTGGATCTGGAGAAATGCAGGCAACGCCTGACCGCTCGAAGTGCGGCGTACCACGACATGAAGCAGCTACGGCGCCATTCGTCGTTCCAAGGCGCCGACTGGAAAAAACTGGTCTATTTTTACGAGACGGCGTTTGGCAGCGCTATCAAAGGTTTATAGCGATGAAACTAGAAATTGCTAGAGGTTTATTTTTAGTCGGAGCCCTGGCAGTTGCATCAATGGCGGTGGCGGTGTGGGAACAGCCGCGTTCGCAAATCCTCAGTGCCTCCACGGTTGGCGCGCATTGCCCTGTGCCTCGCGTGGCCAAGACCAGCGAGGCGATCCGACCGGATGACGACCTGTTGCTGTTCATGTTCAGCCTGTCTCAAGGCATGCGGCCCCAGAGTTAAGTGCCATGATTGAAAATAAAAGGCCTCGCAGTTGCGAGGCCTTTTATTTTCTTGCGGATTCCATGCGCCACAGGCGTCCCGTGATGCTTGTGTCTCAGGCTTTGTCCGGTTTTGCCAACAAGGTGTATACGCAGGGCAATACGAACAATGTGAACAAGGTGCCGACCGTCATGCCCGTGGCGATGACCATGCCGATGTCGAAGCGGCTTACCGCCCCGGCTCCTGTGGCCAGGATCAACGGCACCATGCCGAACACCATCGCGGCGGTGGTCATCAATACGGGCCGCAGGCGAATCGACGCCGCTTGTTCCACGGCATCCCGCGGGCTCAGGCCTTGTTCCTTGCGCAGCTGGTTGGCGAACTCGACGATGAGAATGCCGTGCTTGCTGATCAATCCGATCAGCGTCACCAGCCCCACCTGGGTATAGATATTCATGCTCGACCACCCGAGGAACAGCGGGATCAGCGCTCCGCAAATGGACAGTGGCACTGTTACCAGGATCACCAGCGGGTCCCGGAAACTTTCGAACTGCGCAGCCAGCACCAGGAAGATAATGGCCAGTGCCAGGGCAAAGGTTGCCCACAGCGCGCTGCCCTCCTGTACGAATTGGCGCGAAGCACCGGCGTAATCGAAGGAGAATCCTACCGGCGCTTCCTCGCGTGCAATCTGGCGCACGGTCTCGATGGCCTCGCCCATGCTCACCGTGGGGAAGCCAGAGATCGTGACGGCGTTTAGCTGCTGGAACTGGTTCAGTTGCCGCGGTCGGGCCCGGTCGCTCACCTTGATCAGCGTCGACAACGGTAGCGATTCACCCTGGGCATTCTTCACGTAGTAGTTGTTCAACCAGTCCGGATTGTCCCGGAACGGTCGTTCGACCTGGGCGATGACCTTGTAGCTGCGCCCTTCGAGCGTAAAACGGTTGATCTCGGATTCACCCAGCAATGTCGCCAAGGTTCCGCCCAGGTCCTGCATCGAAACGCCCATCTGGGCAGCCTTTCCACGATCGATGTCCACCACTACTTCAGGCTTGTCGAAAGCCAGGTCGATGTCCATGAAAGCGAATTTGCCGGATTCCACCGCGCGTTTTTTCACCCGGTCGGCAACCTCCAGCAGCGTTGCATAGTCTTTCGGCGAATTGATGACGAAAGCGAACGGCAGGCCTTCGCCGGTTCCGGGCAGTGAAGGCAGGTTGAAACCGAAGATCTGCAGGCCAGGTACGCTTTCCAGCTTGGCCTGGACTTCGGGCAGGATTTCCATTTGTGTGCGGCTGCGTTCGTTCCAAGGCTTGAGCAGGAAACCGCCGATGCCCGATTGCACGCCGTTGTAGCCGTTGATCTGGAACGAGGAGTAGTACTCCGGAAACTCCTTGAAGATGGTAATGAAGTGATCGGTGTAGCTGTTCAGATAGTCGAGGTTCGTGGGCTGTGGGGCGTTCGCCATCATGAAGATGATGCCCTGGTCTTCGTCGGGCGCCAGTTCCGACCGGGTGAACATGATCAACACCGGGATCAGCAGCAGGACGATCACGGCAAACACCAGGACCACCGGACGGGTATTGAGCGTGCCGTGAAGCATGCGCTGGTAACGGCTCTTCCAGCGTTCGAAGATCACGTCCAGTCGATGGGCCAGTCCCGACGGGTTTTCGTCATGGCGCAGCAGCATCGCGCACATCATCGGCGACAGGGTCAGGGCGACGATTCCGGATATCACCACCGCCCCGGCCAGGGTCAGTGCGAACTCCTTGAACAGCGCCCCCGTCAGGCCTTCGAGCAGGCCAATCGGCGCATACACCGCCGCCAGCGTGATGGTCATCGAGACCACCGGCATGGCTATTTCGCGCGCGCCATCTATCGCGGCGTCGAACGGGGTCTTGCCTTTTTCGATGTGCCGGTGAATGTTCTCCACTACCACGATGGCGTCGTCCACCACCAGACCGATCGCCAACACCATGGCGAGCAATGTCAGCAGGTTCATGGAATAACCCATGAGCTGCATGAAGAACATCACGCCGATCATCGACAATGGAATGGTCACCACTGGGATGAGTACCGAACGCAGCGCGCCGAGGAACAGGAACACCACGACGATGACGATCAGCACTGCCTCGAACAGGGTCTTTACCACCTCGTCGATAGACGCCTGGATGAACAGCGTCGCATCGTAGGCGATCTCGGCCTTGAGGTTGGAGGGCAACTGCGCCTCCACCTCCGGCATGATCTTGCGCACTTCCTTGATGACATCGAGGGGGTTGGCGCCCGGTGTTGCCTTGATGCCGATGTATACCGAAGGCGTGCCACCGAAGGAGCTGACGGTGTCGTAGTTTTCGGCACCCATTTCCACCCGTGCCACGTCCCGCAGCAACACGCGGCTGTCGCCTTCGGTCTTGAGTGGAATCCCGGCGAATGCTTCTGCGGACTTGAGCTCGGTGTTGGCATTGATGCTGGTGACCACGTACTCGCCTTTCACTTCACCGGCTGCGGAGAGGAAGTTGTGCTGGCGCACGGCATTGGTCACGTCGGCGGCGGTCAGGCCGAAACCGGCGAGCTTGACCGGGTCCAGCCACAAGCGCATGGCAAAGACCTGGTTGCCGAGGATCTCGGCCTCAGCCATGCCAGGCAGTGTCGCCAGTTTGGGTTGGATCACCCGCGACAGATAGTCGGTGATCTGTGGATTGTTCAATTCCTTGCTGAAGAAACTGATGTACATCAGTGCCGAGGCGTCGGCGGCCTCGCGACTGAGCACTGGGTCTTCCGATTCCTGGGGCAGCTCGTTCTTGACCTCGCTGGCCTTGGCCAGCAGTTCGGTATAGAGCCGGTCGCTGTTGGAACCGATACGGGCATAGACCGAGATGACCGAAAAGTTCTGGCGGCTGACCGATGTCATGTAGTCGATGCCCTCGGCACTGGCCAGGCTCTGTTGCATCGGTTGGGTAATGTAGCCCTGGATGGTTTCGGCGTTGGCCCCCGGGTAAGCGGTGGTCACCGTGATCAAGGCGTTTTCCATCTGCGGATACTGCCGCAGGGGCAACTTGCTCCAGGCCTGGAAGCCCAGCAGCACGATCAGCAGGCTGACCACGGTGGCAAGCACCGGACGGCGGATGAACGGATCGGTAAAAGCCATGGGGGTTCCTTGATCAGTCCGCGCGTGGCGGGCTGTTCTGTTCGGTCAGGGTCTTGTCATCGCCGATGGCGATGGGCGTACCGTTGTCCAGTTTGATCTGGCCGGCGATCACGACCTGTTCGCCGCTCTGCAAGCCCTTGGTCACCAGCACCTTGCCGTCACGCCGTTCGCCGGTCTCGACGAAGCGTCGTTCGGCGATCAGCAGCGGCTGGTCCTTGTCATCCTTTTCGACACTGCCGTCGGCGGCTTTCTTTTGCGTGACCACGTACATGGAGTTGCCGTAGAGCGTGTAGGTCACGGCGCTTTCCGGCACGACGATGCCGGCGGCCACATCGGGCAGGATGACCTGCAGATTGGCGAACATGCCGGGCAACAATTTGCCGTCGGGGTTGGCGAGGGTGGCGCGTACCAGCACGTTGCGAGTGCTGTCCTCGACCTTGGGGTTGATGGCGCTGATGGTGGCGGTGAAGGTCTGGCCGGGGTATGCCGAGACGCTGACGTTGACCGGCAGGGCGATAGCTAATCGAGGCACCGTCTGCTCAGGCACGTAGAAGTCCACATAAAGGCTGCTGAGGTCTTGCAGGGTCGCGATCACCGTGCCGCTGGCCAGGTAGTCGCCGACGTCCACCTGGCGAATGCCGATGGTGCCGCTGAACGGCGCGACGATGTGTTTCTTCGCCAACGAAGCCTTGAGCTGGTTGACCGTGGCCTGGTTCTTTTTCAACTGTGCCGAGAGACGGTCGAATTCGCCCTTGGAAATTGCCTGGCTGCCCACCAGTTGACGGCCGCGGCCGAAGTCCAGCTGTGACAGGCCGAGGTCGGCCTGTGCGGTTTCCAGCAGGGCACTCTCGACTTCGCTGTCCAGTTGCAGGATCGGTTGGCCTGCCTTGACCTTCTGCCCTGATTCGAACTGCACCTTTTGCACGGTCCCGGCAATTTCCAGGCTCAGGTCAACGCCTTGCAGGGCCTTGAGGCTGCCTACGGTGGGCAGGCGAGACTGCCAGGGTAGCTCGGTGGCCTCGGCCACGGCGACGCTGACCGGCGGTTTGGGTGCAGAAAACATCTGGATTTGCTGGTAGATCGAGAAGGCCTTGTAGCCCGCCAGCAACAGCACCACCAGCAGGACAACACCCAACATGATCAGCATGCGGCGTCGCAGCATGTTCCACTTCCTTGGAAAAGAGCCGTGAGAAGAAACAGATAGGCGGGCACATTACTCCGAGTGGGCGGTGTATTCCATATGCTGTTGTGCCCGTGATGTGTGGGATTATTCCGAGAATAGGGAGCTCGGCGTCGATGGGCTTCGCTCCCCCTCGCTCAGACCAAATGCAAATGGTTGTCCCAGAGCCCCGCTGGCAGATCCAAGGGCTTTGCAACCAGTTGTGTCTGCGTGCAATCGTAATAACGGCAACGGCCCTGGCCGGATGTCACGACAAACCCGTCGGCGACCGCACCCACTCCGGCGCAGTCCGGCAGGGGCGCGTCCAGGCGAATCTCGCCGCTGTCCAGGTCCCAGATGAAAAACCGGTTACCCCGTGGCGCCGTCAGGGCCACCAGCCGCAGGTCGCTGTTTACGGCCACGCTGGCGGTGTAGTGCCCCATGGCTTGCAACTGGTGTTCAGGCACTGGGAACGCCTGGAACGGTTGGCCCGGTCGCTTGATTGCCAGCAGTTGCGATGACTCGTGTGCGGCGCCCATGAACTGCTGGCCAGTGACAATGGTGCCGTCGCTGGCGATGCCCATGTGGCGCACGCTGTTCATCTGTTGGGGGAGGGTTTCCTTGCTCAACAACGTGCCGTCTCTGCGCATCAGCACCAGGCTCGGCTCCATGGCATCGAGGTTCATCTCGACGCGACTTTCGGCCTCGGTGCGAATACCGCCGTTGGCCACCACCAAAGTCTCGCCGTCGGGCATCCACGACACTTGGTGGGGGCCGATGCCGTGGGTGGAAATCTCATCACTGTGCACCAGCCGCTCGCCCTCGAAGCGGTACACACCCAGCAGGCCGCGTCCCGGATCGCGGGTGTCGTTCTCGGTGGCATACAACCATTCACCGCTGCGATGAATCACCGCATGGCCGTAGAAGTGCCGGTTCGGCAATGAGGTGATGGTTTGCAACAACGCACCGTCGCGCAAGTCGATCAGGTAGCTTTCGGTGCCTGGACGGCGGGCAACGAACAGCGCAATCGGCTGCGTCGGATGATTGATGATGTCATGGCAACGCTGGCCGACCTGGGTGGCAAACACCCGGGTGCCGTCCAGTCGATAGCCGACGGCGTAGTGCTTGCCGTCGCCATCGTCCCGTGCCGAAAGCAGCAGCGGACTCTTGTCCTTTTGCTTGAACAGCGTCCAGCCGCCCAGGGTAACGGCGCCCAGCAGCAAGCTGCCGAGCGCCAGAGCCTGACGTCGAAACATGATCAGTCACCGTCGTTGGCGTTGAAGCCCAGTTGAATGCCCAGCGCCTTGGCCAGTTCGCCTTCGTGCAGGCGATGGACGACGTTGAGGCTGTCATACAGGTCGTTGAGTTGTTGGCGCCCGGCATCGTCACTGAGCATTTCGGCCAGTGAGCGCTGGCTGCTGGCGAACAGTTTCAATGAGGCGTCGTAGGCGGCGTCGATCTTGTCGGCCAGCGGTTTCTGGTCACTTGGCAACAAGCCTCGCAGGCCTTTGTTGTCCACGCCGATCCACACGGTCCTGGCGGCGCTGAGGCTGGCTTCCAGTCCTTGCAGCGACGATTGGCTGCGCCAGGCATCGGCCTGGAACGGCTGCGGCACGCCCTTGCTCTGGCGCCCCATCGGCGTGCCGAGCTTCTTCTTCAGGGTGTCCAAGGCGGTGACCTGGACGCGCAGCAGATCGGCGATCGCTTCGTGGGAATCGGCATAGCGCTGGTTCGGGAATTTGCTCATCTGGGCGAGCATGCCGTCGCTGGTGTTCCAGTTCGATAGGATTTCTTCGGCGAGTTGCTTCTGGCGTTCGCCAATGGCGATCAGCAGTGGGCAGTACTTGGCCTTCTGCGCGCTGTCGGCCATGTCGATCTTGGCGTCGAACAGCAGGTATTCGTAGGCCGAAAGCCCTTGCACGACGACGCTGGACTGAGCCAGGCCGGCGGCGTCGATCTGTGGCTGGCTGTTGACCAGTTGCTCGACCTGGCGACCCACGAGGTTTTTCTTGTCCGGCCAGAACTGCACCTTCCAGGCGCGGTTGCCTTCGGCCAGCGGACCGATCAGCAGCGGTTGCAACTCGGCCCAGGCTTTTTGTGCCTTGAGAAAGTCGGCGCGTGCGCTTTCCAGGTTTTCCTTGCCCTGGCAGAACGCGAGGGCGCTGGTCGCCAACTGCCGATCGGCATCGACCCAACGGCTGTAGGTCGGCAGGATCACCTGCTTGGCAATGGCGGCCGACGTGACGGCTTGCGGGTCCTGGGGCGAGCAGGCTCCCAGGGCGATGGCGGCGAGGCTGGTGAACAACAGCTTGGGACGGAACATGTCGGGCTCCCGTTTCTGGAACGTACGTTTAAAGAGAATTAAGGAAGGCCAACAACGCGGCGCGTTGCTCGGCATCGAAGGCTAAGACTTGTCGTTGCGCCGCCTGGGCTTCGCCGCCATGCCAAAGCACGGCTTCGAGCAGGTTGCGGGCGCGGCCGTCATGCAGGAACTGGGTGTGCCCACTGACGGTTTCAGTCAGGCCGATTCCCCACAGCGGCGGCGTCCGCCAGTCACGGCCGCTGGCCTTGAATTCGCTGCGGTTGTCGGCCAGGCCTTCGCCCATGTCGTGCAACAGCAGATCGGTGTAAGGGCGGATGACCTGATTGGCCAGCTCCGGTTCGGCGGCGTTGGCGGCGGTGGTGTATTTGGGCGTATGGCAGGACTGGCAACCGGCCTGGAAAAACAGATTCTTGCCCGCCAAGGCCTGGGGTGAGTTCACTTCGCGCCGGGCCGGTACGGCGAGGTTGCGGCTGTAGAACAGCACCAGGCGCAGGATGTTGTCGCTGACTTCCGGCTCGCCTTCCGGGCCATTGCCGTTGGGCGCGTGTTTGCAATCGACCTGGGCCTCGGTGCAGTCGTCGAAGCGCCGCAGGCTTGTCGTCAGGCCCATGTCACCGGAGAACGCGTGGACGTTCTGTTGATTGAGGTTGGGCTGTCCGGCTTTCCAGCCGAAACGCCCCAGCACGGTTTTCTGCTGCACATCGTCCCAGACCCGGTTGGGGCGCCCGGCGATGCCGTTGTTCTCCCGCGCCTGGGCCTCGGCATTTGCCAGGATGGCTTCGTCGGGGATGGCTTCCAGCAGGCCCAGGCCGATCATTGGCGGGGCGACGCGGGCCGAAAAACGCGTGTCCGGGTGCATCGGGCCATAACCCAGCTGGGTAATCTGCAGGTTTGGCTTGCGCAGTTCCACGACGGTGCCGTCCTTGAAACGCACAGGGACGGGTGTGTAGTCGACCCGCACCTTGCCTTCCGGGGCGACGCCAGGTACGGACATGTCCTGCAACTGGCCGCCATACGTTGGTTCTGGCACGACACCGAGTTGTTCGATGACCTTCGCATAGGGCGGCGCATCGGGAATCGACAGGCGCACCAGCATCGACACCGCGTTGGCGGCATCCGGAGCCGGTGGGTGGCCGCGCCCGTCCTTGACGTGGCAGTTCTGGCAGGCATTGGTATTGAACAAGGGGCCGAGTCCGTCCCGTGCGGTGGTCGTCGAAGGGGCGATCACCCAGGGACTGCGGAAGAAACTGTTGCCGACGCTGAAGTCCACGCGCCGCGAAGGCGCCAGGTTGGCCGAAGGCAAGGAGAAGGCGTTCTGATCGGCCTTGCGCACCGTCGCGCTGCCGCCGGATTTGGCTTCGCCGGGTTCGGCCTGGGTAAAACGCGGGGCGTCGTCGCAGGCACTCAGGCCCAGGGCCAGGAACAGTGCGCATAAGCGAAGAGACAACGACGGCATTGGAGATCCTGCGGGACGAGTGAAACGCGGGCGCAAAGTCTAACAGGGCAGGGCAGTTTGAATAAGAGGAATTATCGTTTGGTTTGAGGAGGGCGCGCTCGCCACAGGTCCATTTTTAAGGTTGCACCACGGCCCCCGGCACCAGCGGCAGCTCTAGCGTCGCGATGAACCCGCCCTCCGGATGGTTGGCCAATACCAACGCGCCCCCGTGGCGTTCCGCCGCGCGGCGGGCGATCGCCAGGCCCAGGCCATGGCCGGCGGCGGTCTGGCCGGGGGCCCGGTAGAAGGGTTCGCCCAACTGGCCCAGGTGCTCGGCCTCCACGCCTGGCCCATGGTCGCGCACGCTGATCAGGAGCCGTTCGCCCTGTTGCACTGCACGCATCTCCACGGGCTGCCCGCTCGGACTGAACCGCTGGGCGTTGCGCAGCAAATTGTCCACAGCCCGCTCGATCATCGTAGGCCAGCCTTTAAGCGTCAGGTTCGGCTCCGCTGCCAGCTGGACAATCTGTTCAGGCGAGGCCAGTTGGGCGTCTTTTTGCAACGTGACCAACAGGCCGTTGAGATCGACCTCTTCGGCGCTGGCGTTGTCGGCATCGACCCGGGCCAGAACCAGGATTTCACTGATCAGCGCTTCCAGGCGATCACATTCGCGGGTCAAGCGTGGCCACAGTTTCTCCCGCTCCGCAGGATTGGCCCGTTCGGCGAGCGCCAGGGCGATGCGCAACCGGGCGAGGGGCGAGCGCAGTTCATGGGAAACGTCGCGCAGCAATTGGCGCTGGCTGGCAATCAGGCTTTGCAGGCGCGCGCCCATGCGATTGAAGTCGGTGGCCAGTACACCGAACTCGTCCCGGCGGTTGGCCAGCTTGGCCAGGCTGTTCTGCTGGTACGTGGCCTGCCCCAGATCATGCACCGCACCGCGCAGGCGACTCAGCGGCCGGGTGATGGAGAGGGTCACCAACAGGCTGAACAAGGTCAATACCACCAGCGCGATCGCCAAGGCACTCAGCGGCCAGAGCAGGCTGTCGCGGTGCCAGGCATCCAATTCGGGGTGGGGGATGCGGTAGATGAACAGATACGTGTCGCCGGTCTTGGCGCTGGTGAACTCGTCGGTCAGGCGCCGCCAGGGCAAGCGCCGGTCGTCGTTGTTCTGGCGCGCCTCGAAGGCCGCGGCACGATGGGGAAACGTGCCTCGGACAACCGGGTCGCCGCTTTCATTGAGCACTTGGACATCGACGTGATACTGGCGCTTGCGCTGTTTGAGAATCTCCTGGGCCGCTTCTTCGCCCTGGCTTTCGTAGGTCTGCGTCCATTCCTCAGCCAGGGTGTTGAGACCCGGATGGCGACTGAGAATCCACGCATCCTGATTCAGCATGTGGCCCATGAGAATCGAAAGCCCTGCAACCAGAGCGATGGCCAGCCAGAAACTGGCCAGGACGCGCCAGAACAATGAACGCACGGATTTATCCTCACAAACCAGGAAAGCCCAACGGCGGTGTGCCGTTGGGCTGGGGGCGCTTCAAGGCATTATTGCGCTTTTTGTGGCTGTTGCGCTTTCCACGCCTTGAATTCAGCCCACTCGGCCCGACGCTCGGTCTGCTTTTTCTGGATCGCATCAAACTCTTTCTGCTGTTCAGGTTTCAACAGACCACGGATCTGGGCATCGACCTTTTCGTGACGAGCCTGCATTTCGTCCTTCATGGCTTTCTGATCGGCCGGCGAGAGTTTGGCCAGGTATTTTTCGACCAGCTCGCGACGTTCGTGACGCTGCTCACCCATGATCTTGCGGATCTGCTGGCGTTGCTCGTGGGTCAGGTCCAGTTGGCTGTACGGACCTTTGTCGTGCATCTGGCCGCCGTGGCGCGGCCCGTCCATCGGGCCCATCGGGCCGGGGCCTTCAGGCATGGCCATGGCGACGGTCGGCAGGGTGGCGGCAAACATCAGAGCGATAAGGGTCTTGCGCATGGTGTTTCTCCTTGTCTCATTCCCGGTCAGTTCCGGATGTGTGCAGATTACGGAGATCAAGGTCAGCGGCGGTCAGGGAGGCGTAAAGCTTGGGTAAAGACGGTTTGATGCAATGCTGACAAACAGCCTGCACAAACCCCGTGGCGAGGGAGCTTGCTCCCGCTCGGTTGCGCAGCAACCGCAAAATCTGGGGGCCGCTACGCAGCCCAGCGGGAGCAAGCTCCCTCGCCACAAAAGCCCCGTTCGCCACAGTTAACCGTAGCGGCGGTGCATTGCTAGAGGCTGTAGTAGTAACCACGGCTACGCAGCGCCACGATCCGCGGGCGGCCGTCGGGATGGGGGCCGATTTTCTTGCGCAGGTTGCTCACGTGCATGTCGAGGCTGCGATCATACAAAGTCAGCTTGCGGCCCAGGGCGATCTGCGCCAGCTCCTGTTTGTCCAGGGGTTCGCCAGGCTGCTTGAGCAGCGCTTCGAGCAGGCGACTTTCGGAAACGGTAAGGGTCTGTTCCTGCTCATCGATGCTGACCACGCCACGGACCGGGCTGAAGGTCAGGTCACCGAGTTCAATCTGGCTGGACACCGCCGCGGGATGGCTGCGGCGCAGCACGGCGCGCAGGCGGGCGGTCAATTCCCGTGGGTCACAGGGTTTGGCCAGGTAATCATCAGCCCCCAACTCCAGGCCAAGGATACGGTCCAACGGTTCGCCGCGGGCCGAGAGCATCAGCACCGGCAACTCCGGATGATCGTTACGTAACTGCTTGAGCAGTTCCAGGCCACTGCCGTCGGGCAGCATGACATCCAGCACCACCGCCGCCGGGGCAGTTTCGGCCAAGGCCTTGCGGGCGCTTTGGCCATCGTGGCAAGCACGGACCTGGAAACCCTCCTGGCCCAGCCAACTGCCGAGGAGCTCACACAGCTCCTGGTCATCATCAATCAGTAACAGCTCGCTCATGACTCACTCAATTTAGCCATTGCCGACGTTGTCTACGTCCACCGCTGGCAAAGATACCGCAGAGCAGGGCCAATAGCGCTACCCCGGCGCCAACGACGAACCATTGTTGTTGCTCGGTCAGCAGGCGTGGCAGGGGACTGGCCTGGGCTTCCTTGAGTTGCAATTTCAGGCGCTGGTTTTCCTGGCGCAGCCGGGCTACCAGCGCGGTTTCGCGTTCGCCGTTGGCGTTTTGCAGCTGTTGGGTCAGGTCTTCGCGCATGCGCTCGCTGTCTTTCAAGCGCTGTTGCAACTCAGCGATCTGGCCGCCGGCGTTCAGGGACAACGGCGCCGAATGACTGCCCTCGGTACTTTCCTCGCCATGGGCGGGCGCCCCGATCGCCAACGAGACCAACAACAGGCACAACGGACCTTTGCGCATTGCAACTCCTGGATTCCAATCGAGATTAGACAGGTTGTCGGCAGGCAAATGAGAAAGATGAGCAACGGCGGCAATGAGCCTCGAAGGCCCATCGCGCCAGGGGGATTTACGGCAGGACTTGCTTGAACGGCTTGACCACGACATTGGCGTAGACGCCGGCCGCCACGAACGGATCGGCCTCGGCCCAGGCCTGGGCGGCGACCAGGGAATCGAACTCGGCCACGATCAGGCTGCCAGTAAACCCTGCGGCGCCCGGGTCGTTGCTGTCCACCGCCGGGTGCGGGCCCGCCAGCACGATGCGGCCTTCGGCCTTGAGCTGTTGCAACCGCTCCAGGTGTTCAGGGCGGGCGGCCAAGCGTTTTTCCAGGGAATCGGCGACGTCGGTGGCAATGATTGCGTAGAGCATGTCAGTCCTCGGTTTTTGGCGTGGTGGGGTCGGCATCGTGCAGGTGACGGGACAGGTAGATGCCCTGGCCAATCAGGAACAGCAAGGTCATGCCCAGGCTGCCGAAGACCTTGAAGTCGACCCAGTATTGCTGGAACGTGAATGCAACGAAGAGGTTGGCGGCGCCGCAGAACAGGAAGAAAACGATCCAGGCGATGTTCAACCGGGTCCAGATCACCTCTGGCAAGCTCAGGGCGTGGCCCATGATGCGCTTGACCAACAGGCGGTCACCAATGAAGTGACTGCCGATAAAGGCCAGGGCAAACAGCCAGTTGACCACCGGTGCTTTCCATTTCAGGAAGGTCTCGCTGTGGAAGGCCAGGGTCAGGCTGCCGAAGACAAGGCAGGCGATCAAGGTCAGCCACTGGCTTTTTTCCAGCTTGCGCTGGGACACGAAGAGCGCGCCATAGACCACCAGGGAACTGATGATAAGCACTGCGGTGGCGCTGTAGATACCGCCAACAGTCAACGAGTGACCGGCGATGTCGACGGTCCGTGGATCAAGTTTGTAGACGATGAAAAACAGCAGGAGCGGGATGAAATCGATGAATTGTTTCACAGTGGCAGCCAGAAGCAGGATGTGGCGGCATAATAACAAACATCCTTGGCCGCGATAGGGCCAGCTGATTTGAGGTAACAAAGTCTCGTGAATGTTGATTTGCACTGCCACAGCACGGCCTCCGATGGCGCCCTGGCGCCTGCGGTTCTGGTGGCGCGGGCGTACGAGCACGGCGTGCGAGTCCTGGCCCTGACCGATCACGATACCCTCGAAGGCCTGGACGAGGCGCGCAGCGCCGCCACCGTGCTGGGCATGCAGCTTGTCAACGGTGTTGAGCTGTCCTGCACCTGGGGCGGGGCGACCATCCATGTGCTGGGCTACGGTTTCGATGTGAATGCACCGGCGCTGGTCCAGGCCATTGCGCAGTTGCGCGACGGTCGCTGGCTGCGCTCCGAGGAGATCAGCCGCAAGCTGGCCCTCAAGGGCATGCCCGGTGCGCTGGACGGCGCCCGGCAAATCCAGCAGGCCTTGGGCGACAGCGGCAATGCACCGGCCCGACCGCATTTTGCCGACTGGATGGTGAGCGAAGGTTACGTCAAGGATCGTGCCGAAGCCTTCCGCAAATGGCTGGGGGCCGGCAAGCTGGGGGACGTCAAGCAGCATTGGCCCACCCTCGAGGAAACGGTCGCGACGCTGCGAGCCGCCGGGGCGTGGATCAGCCTTGCGCATCCCTGGCACTACGATTTCACACGCAGCAAGCGCCGCCGCCTGATAGCCGACTATATTCAAGCAGGGGGCCATGCCATCGAAGTGGTCAATGGCCATCAGCCGGCCGAGCAGGTCGGCAGCCTGGCGATCCTCGCCCGGGAGTTTGGACTGCTGGTGACCGCCGGCAGTGATTTCCATGGCCCGGGGGGCTGGTCCGAGATTGGCGAATACCGCCCGTTGCCGGAAGATCTGCCACCACTATGGTGTAGATTCAAACATGATCCCGTTATCGCCGCCGTCTGAACAGGTAGAACACGTGAGTCAATTTTTCCAGATTCATCCGGAAAACCCGCAAGCGCGCCTGATCAAACAGGCGGTGGAGATCATCCGTGGCGGTGGTGTAGTGGTTTACCCCACCGATTCGTCCTACGCGATTGGTTGCCAGATCGGCGATAAAAATGCTGTGGAGCGCGTAAGACGCCTGCGCCAGTTGGATGACAAGCACAACTTCGCGCTCATCTGTAGCGACCTGTCGCAGTTGGGGCTGTTCGCCAAGATCGACACCGGTACCTTCCGCCTGCTCAAGGCTCATCTGCCAGGGCCTTACACATTTATCCTCAACGCCACGCGGGAAGTCCCGCGGCTGTTGCTGCACCCGAAAAAGCGCACCATCGGCCTGCGTGTGCCGAGCCACCCGATTGCCTTGGCGCTGCTGGCTGAGTTGGGTGAACCGCTGATGAGCGTGACGTTGATCATGCCCGGCGAGACCGAGCCGTTGACCGATCCCTATGAAATGCGCCAGATACTCGAGCACCAAGTGGACCTGATCATCGACGGCGGTTTCGGCGGCATGTCGGCCTCCACCGTGATCAACCTCGCCGATGGCGAGCCGCAAGTGGTGCGTGTCGGCTGCGGTGATCCGACGCCGTTCATGGTCGAGGCCTGAATGTCCGTTGTGGAAACCGCCGTCGAAAGCATCGACAGCCAGGCCGGCGCGCAACAGGAATTGCCCTTCGCCATGGTTTACGGCCAGGCGGTCATGGAAATGCCCCTGGACCTGTATATCCCGCCGGATGCGCTCGAGGTTTTTCTCGAAGCCTTCGAGGGCCCGCTCGACCTGTTGCTGTACCTGATTCGCAAGCAGAACATCAACATCCTCGACATCCCGGTGGCGGAAATCACCCGGCAGTACATGGGTTACGTCGAGCTGATGCAGTCGGTGCGCCTGGAGCTGGCGGCTGAATACCTGGTGATGGCCGCGATGCTGGCTGAAATCAAGTCGCGCATGTTGCTGCCGCGTTCGGCCGAAGTCGAAGAGGAAGAAGACGATCCCCGGGCCGAACTGATCCGCCGCTTGCAGGAGTACGAACGCTTCAAGGTCGCCGCCGAAGGCATCGACGGCTTGAGCCGGGTGGGGCGCGATGTGGTGGTGCCCAAGCTTGATGCGCCTGAAGCGCGGGCGCGCAAGTTGCTGCCGGACGTGAGCCTGGAAGAGCTGTTGATGTCCATGGCCGAGGTGTTGCGCCGCGGCGATATGTTTGAGAGTCACCAGGTCAGTCGCGAAGCGCTGTCCACCCGCGAGCGCATGAGTGATGTGCTGGAGCGGCTCAAGGGCGGCGGCTTCGTGCCGTTCGTCGAGCTGTTCACCGCCGACGAAGGGCGTTTGGGAGTGGTGGTGACGTTTATGGCGGTCCTGGAATTGGTCAAGGAATCCTTGGTCGAGCTGGTGCAGAATGAGCCGTTCGCAGCGATCCACGTGCGGGCACGAGCCGAATAACGAGCAAATCAATGAATCTGACTGAACCCCGCGAGCTGGCGCCCTTGCTTGAAGCTTTCCTGTTGGCTTCTGGAAAGCCGCAATCGATGGAGCGCCTGTTTGAACTCTTCGAAGAAGGCGAGCGGCCCGAGCCAGCCGTGTTCAAGAAAGCCCTGACGCTGTTGGGCAAGTCCTGCGAGGGACGGGCTTTCGAGCTCAAGGAAGTGGCGTCCGGTTATCGCCTGCAAATCCGCGAGAAATTCTCGCCCTGGGTCGGGCGCCTTTGGGAGGAACGGCCGCAACGTTATTCCCGGGCGATGCTCGAAACCATGGCGCTGATCGCCTATCGCCAACCGATCACCCGGGGCGAGATAGAAGATGTGCGGGGCGTGGCGGTCAACAGCCATATCGTCAAGACGCTGCTGGAGCGCGAATGGATCCGTGTCGTCGGCTATCGCGATGTGCCGGGCAAACCGGCGATGTTTGCCACCACCAAGGCCTTTCTCGATCACTTCAACTTGAAAAACCTCGACGATCTGCCGCCGCTGGCCGAGCTGCGGGAGCTGGAGCCAGAACCGATGCTCGGGTTCGACGACGCCCCGGTGCCTCAAAGCCTGCAAGAATTGGCCGATGCCAGTGCCGAGACTGAGGAGCCGAAGGAGGAGACCAGTTTCCATTCGTTGTTGCTGGAGCTGGACACCATGGAGGAGGGCCTGAAGACCGACTTCGACGATTTGCTGCGTGATGCTCCGGATATTCAAGACGGGACGGAACAACAGCCGCGGCAAGGCGATGCAGTTGAACTTGCGGCCGAGCCTGAACCCGAACCAGAAGACGATATTCTCGGCGTTGCACAGGCACGGGAAAAGCTGCTCGCTGCGGTTGCCGCCCTCGAACCGCGCGAGCCCGAACCCGAGCTGAGCGACGAAGAGGCCGAGGCCCGCGCCCTGGCCGAAGCGATTGAAAACGAGCGGCGCCAGTTCGACGATTGACCCGCTTGCCCATACCGGCCTTGCGGCGTGACAGGAATTATCATGAGCGCCACCAAAGACCCCTGCATCAGCCTCTGCAAGTTCGACGATGATATTTGCATCGGTTGCGGGCGCAGCAAGCGCGAAATCAAGGCCTGGAAAAAACTCGACAAAGAGGACAAGCGCGTCGTACTCGCCGAAGCGGCCCTGCGCCTGATCAAGCTTGGCGCCACCGGTCGGCGGAAAAAACGCTGAGCGCTGTACGATCAGCTAGTCTCTGATGCGCGAATGTTTCAACGAGCGTATGATTCGCGACCCTTTGGCGATCCCTTCGCCGAATGACCTGTTTTCAAAGCGTCAGGCCACGCCTGACCCGACCACACCGGGAGGTGCCCAGAAATGAAAGACCTAGACCAGAACGACAGCCAGGAAATCGGCCCAGCAGGCGAAAAGCTGCAGAAAGTCCTCGCCCGCATCGGCGTCGGTTCGCGCCGGGACGTGGAAGCCTGGATTACCCAGGGCCGTATCAAGGTCAATGGCAAAGACGCCACCTTGGGCCTGCGTGTCGACATGCACGACGCGATCACCATCGATGGCAAGGTGATCAAGCGCGAAGAGGCCGCCGAAACGGTGCGCCGCGTGATCATGTACAACAAGCCCGACGGCGAAATCTGCACCCGTGACGACCCGGAAGGCCGCCCGACGGTATTCGACAAGATGCCGCGTCCGAAAGAAGGCCGCTGGATCAACATCGGTCGCCTGGACATCAACACCACCGGTCTGCTGATGTTCACCACCGACGGTGAACTGGCCAACCGCCTGATGCATCCGTCCTACGAGATGGACCGCGAATACGCCGTGCGCGTGCGTGGTGAAGTCGATGACGAAATGATCGAGCGCCTCAAGGCCGGCGTTGTGCTGGAAGACGGCCCGGCGCGGTTTACCGACATCAAGCAGGCCCCAGGCGGTGAAGGTTTCAACCACTGGTACCACTGCGTGGTGATGGAAGGCCGAAACCGTGAAGTGCGTCGGCTGTGGGAATCCCAAGGCCTGGTGGTCAGCCGCCTTAAGCGCGTGCGTTTCGGTCCGGTATTCCTCAACTCCGACCTGCCGATGGGCCGCTGGCGCGAAATGACCCAGCAGGAAGTCGACATCCTGGCGGCTGAAGTGGGCCTCAAGCCTGTGGCGATGCCGCAGATGACCGCCAAGAGCAAGGACAAGCTGGATCGCATGCAGCGCAAGTCTTCGCGTCCGATGGGCAAGACCGAGCGCGTGCGTACGCTGCGCCCCGCTGCCGAAGGCGTAGCGACTGGCCCGCGTCCTTCCCGTGAGCCGCAGCTCGAAGGCGAACGCCCGGCCCGCAAGCCGGCGCCGCGCCAGGACGGCGAGCGCGGCCCGCGTACGCCACGTCCGGCTAACGGCCGTACCGAGCGTGGCGAAGGTCGCGGCGCTCCGGCAGGTCGCGGCACACCGGTCGCCGACCGTCCGGCCGACACCAAGCGCCCGGTCAAGCCTGCACCGAAAAAGCGTCCGGGTATCATCCTGGCCGACCGTGACGCACCATCGGGCAAACGCCGTGGCGCGCCGGCCGGCTCCGGCCAGCGTCCAGGGTTTGGACGCCGCAAGCCGGAGTGACGCGGCCGTAGGCTTCAAGCTTCAAGAAGAAACGCCAACCGTTGGGTTGGCGTTTTTTTTCGCTTGGCTGAATGATACGTTTCAGATAAGGCACACCCTCGGTGCCAGCTCTTTCTTGCAGCTCGCAGCTTGCAGCTTGCAGCTCAAAACTGTCCCTAAAGCACAAACCGCCCATCAAACATCGGCTTATTGTCCAGTGCCAGCACTCCGCCTTCGAAGATCAGGTCCAGATGATGGCTGCCCTTGGCCCCGCCGCCCAGCCCCAGGTGCAAGCCACAGTGGCGTTCTTCGAAACCGGCATTGCGGGCGTACAGGCTCTTGACGCCTTCGTTGGTGCCAATTCCCAATTCCTCGATACGCCGGTTCGATGGGTTGGCGTCCAGGTATCGGTTGAAATCGTGTTCCAGGCCCGGAACGTCGGTGACAATTTTCTGAATGGTCGAATCTTCGATCCACAGCTCCAGCGGCGATTGCAGCACACCGTATTTGCGGGCGAACGGAATCGTGCTGAGAAACGTCCCGACGAATTTCACCTGGCCATTGATGGCGTCGCTGTGGGTAGCAATTTCGCCGGGGGCGAGGTCGTAGTTGCCGACGCCATTGATGTCGGTCCACTTCTTCACGCCGCTCAACGCCGTGTCGAAATATGAGCCGTAGCCATCTTCGAAACTCAAGGTCGCGGCTTGGGACATGCGGCGGATGAGGTGACTGTTGAGCCCGGCGATGCGTTGGGGGATGACGCTGAAGGTGTCGTAGAAATAGTCGCCGTAATCTTTGAACAGCAGCGATTTCTTCCAGTTGTCCGCCATCACGCTTTGCAGCGCACGGACAAAGTCCGGGCCGTCGGGACGTGGATTGGGCAGGGTGGAAGAGTCGTAGAAGAAAATGTACAGATCGCTCTCGGCAATGGCCTGTGCCAGGCGCTCGGTAGTTTCGAGATCCAGGCGCATGGCGCTGAACTGGAACGGCGAGCCACTGCCAGTCTGTTCGGCGATGGCACCGGTCAATGCTTCGTAGTCGGCGGTGTGGCCGAGCAATACCTTGGCGGGCTGGATGCCGGCCAGGGCGGGATGATGTTCGAGGTAGTAAAGGAAATGTGAGATGGCTCGTTGTGTGTCCATGCTTATTCTTCCCTGACGAATGATTGGCGTCCTGACAGCAAGGTGGCGGAGCCGACCGGCCGGATCAGCTCCGCCGGGTATCGCTTACAGAGGCCACATCGCCGTGCCGAATGGAACGACGGCGTCGGCTTGCATCATTTCAACGGCGGCTTCATGGGTCGGTGCCTCGAACCATTCATCCAGTTGCAGTTCGGTTTCCAAGTCTTTGTCCAGTGTTTGCATAGTGAATCTCCTAGATGACTTTTGCGGAAAACGCGGGCCGATTCGTGAGCAGAGCCCGAGCGAACCGGCGCCGCAAAAACTCGCCGGCACGATGCCGTGGCAAGTGGGGGAAAACCTAGTCGAGGGTTTTTTGGAATGCAAAAAAATAATTTATTTTTTTCATTTGAACTTTTTATTCCAATTTCTGAAGGAGATTTACCCTTTTGAAAACAGCCGTCTGGGGCTGTTTTTTGTTAGGCAGCTACCTACCGTCAATTTGCGGTCATCCATTGGAAACTTCCTGCATGGAAATTTTACGTTACGGCTTGTAAAGGAATGCTGACGGTTTTGGCCGTTCGAGCGAACGGGTGTTGGCATCTGGGAGGGCTGTAAGAAAAAGCTGCCAAGTGGCCCGGCTTGACGCGTTTTTGGATACTTCGCGGCGCTTGTTTCAATCCCGCGGGAAGGGTCAGATGCGCGCCAGACCTCAAGTGCGGGGTGAGACACTGATCGGGTGGTGTCTGGCAGCAAGGGGACTGCAGTGTACAATGCGCCGCGTTTTACTGTGACCCTTCGCGTACCCACGCACTTTCAAGGTTATCCGCCTTGTTCACTCCGCCACGCCACAAGCGTGTCGGGTCCGATTTCGTCACAGATAAAAACAAATAGGTGACGCATGACCGTTGTAGAAAATACGCATTCAGGCGAGCTGAAGCGCGGCCTGAAAAATCGCCACATCCAGTTGATTGCCCTCGGCGGCGCGATCGGCACCGGCCTGTTCCTCGGCTCGGCGGGGGTGCTGAAATCAGCCGGCCCGTCGATGATCCTCGGCTACGCCATCTGCGGTTTCATCGCCTTCATGATCATGCGCCAGCTTGGCGAAATGATCGTCGAAGAGCCCGTTGCCGGCTCCTTCAGTCACTTTGCCCATAAATACTGGGGCGGTTTCGCCGGTTTCCTTTCGGGCTGGAACTGCTGGATCCTCTATATCCTGGTGGGCATGTCCGAGCTGACCGCGGTCGGCAAGTACATTCATTACTGGGCGCCGGACATTCCGACCTGGGCGTCGGCGGCGGCGTTTTTCGTCTTGATCAACGCCATCAACCTGGCCAATGTCAAAGTTTTCGGCGAGGCCGAGTTCTGGTTTGCGATCATCAAGGTAGTGGCGATTGTCGGCATGATTGCCCTGGGCAGCTATTTGCTGGTCAGCGGTAACGGCGGCCCGCAAGCCTCGGTGACCAACCTGTGGGCCCACGGCGGATTTTTCCCTAACGGCGTGAGCGGCCTGGTCATGGCGATGGCCATTATCATGTTCTCCTTTGGCGGCCTGGAAATGCTCGGTTTCACCGCTGCCGAAGCCGATAAACCGAAAACCGTGATTCCCAAGGCCATCAACCAGGTGATCTACCGGATCCTGATTTTCTACATCGGCGCGCTGGTGGTGCTGCTGTCGTTGACACCGTGGGACAGTCTGTTGACCACGCTCAATGCATCCGGCGATGCCTACAGCGGCAGCCCGTTCGTCCAGGTGTTCTCGATGCTGGGCAGCAACACCGCGGCGCACATTCTCAACTTCGTCGTGTTGACCGCGGCGTTGTCGGTGTACAACAGTGGCACTTACTGCAACAGCCGCATGTTGCTCGGCATGGCCGAGCAGGGCGATGCACCCAAGGCCCTGGCGAAAATCGACAAGCGCGGCGTGCCGGTGCGTTCGATCCTCGCATCGGCGACGGTCACGCTGGTGGCGGTGCTGCTGAACTACCTGGTCCCGCAGCATGCGCTGGAGTTGCTGATGTCGTTGGTGGTCGCGACGCTGGTGATCAACTGGGCGATGATCAGCTACTCGCATTTCAAGTTCCGCCAGCACATGAACCAGTCTGGCCAGACGCCGCTGTTCAAGGCGTTGTGGTATCCGTATGGCAACTACCTCTGCCTGGCGTTCGTGGTGTTCATCCTGGGCGTGATGCTGTTGATCCCCGGCATTCAGATCTCGGTCTATGCGATTCCGGTCTGGGTGATGTTCATGTGGGGGTGCTACGTGATCAAGAACAAGCGCAGTGCCCGGCATGAACTGGCAATGGCGGCCGCTGCCAAGTAACAATCCAGACATACGACAAACCCGGCCAAGTGCCGGGTTTGTTGCATTAAGGCGAGGCACCTGAAAATTCGCGGTATCCTGTGGAGCCTGATACCGGACACTTTCCATGCTGGTGATTTCCAACAACGTGCATCTCCCCGACGCGGAGATCGAGCTGACGGCTATCCGCGCCCAAGGCGCCGGCGGGCAGAACGTCAACAAGGTTTCGAGCGCCGTGCACCTGCGCTTCGACATTCCGGCCTCGTCCTTGCCCGAGTTCTACAAGGAGCGGCTGTTGGCGCTGCGTGACAGTCGGATTACCAGCGAAGGCGTGTTGATCATCAAGGCCCAGCAATACCGCACGCAGGAACAGAACCGCGCCGATGCCCTGGAGCGTCTGGTCGAGCTGATCCTCAGCGCCACCAAAGTCGAAAAGAAGCGCCGCCCGACCAAGCCGACCCTGGGCTCAAAAAAGCGCCGCCTGGAATCCAAGACCAAGCGCGGTTCGATCAAGGCCGGTCGCGGCAAGGTGGATTTCTAGTTCTTTTCCCGTTCTTCACGGTAGCGAGGTGCCTGGCGATACAGGTAGACGCTCAACGCCAGCCCGCCCAACGCCGCCAGCGCGGCGAACAGGAAGATCGAGGCAAAGCCGAACCCTGCGGCAATCGCGCCGGCCAGCGGACCGGTGATGCCCAGCGACAAGTCGATGAACAGCGAATAAGCACCTACCGCCGCCCCGCGACTGGAGGCTGGCACCAGGTTGACCGCTTCCACGCCCAGCGCCGGGAATACCAGCGAGAAGCCGAATCCACTCAACGCCGCGCCCGCCAGCGCCCACTGTGCATCTGGCGCCAACCACAACAGCAATAGACCGAGGGTTTCCACCGACAAGCAGGCGATCGCCACCCGGAACCCACCGAGACGGTTGATCAGGTTGCCGAACAGCAAGCGTGCGCCGATGAAGCTGGCGCCGAACAGGCTCAGGCACAGCACGGCGTTATCCCAGTGCTGTGTCGCGTAGTACAGGGTGATGAAGGTCGCGATGGTGCCGAACCCGATGGACCCCAGGGCCAGCCCGCAGCCGTGGGGCAGCACACGCCCCAACACGTGCATGAAGGGCAGGCGTTCGCCAGAGACGATGGGCGCGGCGGTCTTGCGCCAAGCCAATGCCAGCCCCAGCAGGCCGAGCGCAATGATGCTGACGCCCATGCTCCAAAGTCCCAATGCACTGACTAGCCAAACCCCCAGCGGGGCACCGATCGCCAGCGCGCCGTAACTGGCAATTCCGTTCCAGGAAATCACTTTGGCGGTGTTCGCCGCCCCGACTCGGCCGATGCCCCAGCCAATCGAACCCGAGCCCACCAGACTTTCGGCACTGCCCAACACCAGGCGACCGATCAGCAGGCTGATCAGGCTGAATGTCGGCAGGTGTGGCGTCCAGGCGGATACCAGCATGAACACACCGCTCAGCCCGCAGCCGGCGAGGCCGAACATCACCGCGCGCTTGCTTCCCAGGTTGTCGATGATGCGGCCCGCATAAGGACGGCTGAGCAAGGTGGCCAAGTACTGGACGCTGATCACCAGCCCGGCGATCACCGCGCCGAAACCCAGTTCGCCATGGACGAACCCGGGCAGCACGGCCAGGGGAATGCCGATATTCAGATAGCCGATGAAGGTGAACAGGACGATGGAGACGACTTGCAGCGTGACCGCCAAGGGGCGCTGGGGTTCTGGCATGGGTAAAAGGTCCACGGGGCAGCTGGATAGATAGGCTGCTTATGATAGCGGCGACCGTGGGGGTGGCGCCTGGAAAAGTAAAACTATTTGCCGGACGGTGGCTCAGCAGTGTTTTTGCCAGCGACCAGATGTGTGGTCACCAACGCAGCAAGGGCATTTTCCTCCGTGCCGAACCGAGCCAGCAGGGCGGCTTGTTTCTCGGGAGAAAGACGGGTCCAGATATCGACCATTTTTTCCGCTGTGCCGATCAGCACGCTGGCCTGGGCTTCGCTGAAAGTAGGGGTGTCATCGGTCATGGTACGGGGCTCAGGATTCAGGCGGTGTGGAAAGCGCATCTTAGCGCTTTCCACACAGTCTGGTGGTGCGGGTGGATCAGTCTTCGCTGTCAGCCTGGCGGCTTTCAGTGGTTTGTGGCTGCTCGGGTTGCTGGGCGTCGGGTTGCCCCCCGGCTTGTAGCGTGGTCGTCTGCTCAGGTTCGTGCAGGCTTGGGAAGGGGAGATTAGGAATCTCGTGCATATCGCGCTCCTCGCAAGGTCTGTTGATCGATCGGGTAGATCCGCGCTTGTACAAAGCGTGGGCAGGATACCCCAGGAGAAATGACAAAAAGACTTTTAAATCCCGATGCGCGACAAAAGGGATTGTCTGGACAAGTCATGACCACTGGGGAGAACGCCGCTGCTACCGATGGTCGCCGAGGCTCAAGAACGAGGCAGGCGCGCCGATGCCATGTTCATATCCTCCACATTCAGTTACGACGGTGGCCCCTGGACATGGAGGTCCTTTATTCGAAGAGATCGACTCCATGTTTCTACAAAAATCCCTGAGAGCCCAGATTCTCGCCTTGCTGACGGGCAGCCTGCTGGCAACGCTGTTGATCGCCCTGGCGTCCTTTCATTTCCTTTCCGATGGAATTCACAATTATCGCAACCTGATCGATGGCCCGCTGCGTGCATCGCAATTGATCGATGAGGCCAACCTGCAATTCAAAGTTCAGGTCCAGGAATGGAAGAACGTCTTGCTGCGTGGCAAGCAACCGGCGGAGCTGGATAAATACTGGAAGCAGTTCGAGGCGCGTCAGGGCGACGTCCAGAACCTCTTGGGCGAATTGATCAAGCACGAAGGGGTTCCCGCTCCGATCAGGTCACGCATCGAACGTCTGCGGGGCGAACATGCCCAGCTAGGTGCGGCCTATCAAAAGGGCCGTGATGCGTTTGTGGCGGCAGGCGGCGACGCTTCGGCGGGTGACGCGGCGGTCAAGGGCGTGGACCGTGCGGCCAGTGAGCAGATGAGCGAGCTGGTGGTAGAGCTGCATAAACTGGGCGATGAACAATCGGCGCTGATCACTGCCGGTGCCGATCGCACGATCATGCTGGGCACTGTGATCATGCTTGTCTCGGGGCTGCTGGTCTGGCTGCTGAGCCTGTGGCTGATCAACCGCAACCTGGTACAGCCCATCCGTAACCTGATCGAATACGTGACGCAATTAAGCCGCGGGCGTTTTGGCGAACGCGTCACCAGCACCCGCCAGGATGAGTTGGGCGACCTGGCCCTGGCGGCGAATACGTTGCGCGATTTCCTCGCCGAAACCTTCACGCGCCTGCAACGCAGTGCGACGGAGCTGGACAGCGCCAGCGGTGAGCTCAATGCCATCGCCAGCCTGATGAGCCAGGGGACGAGCGAACAATTCGAGCGCACCGATCAAGTGGCTACCGCGATGAACGAAATGTCCGCCACCGCCCAGGAAGTTGCCCGCCATGCCGCCGACGCCGCTCGGGCCGCCGATGAGGCCGATCACTCGGCGCAACAGGGCGAGAAGGTGATGCAAGGCACCATCCACACCATCACCCAGATGCGCGGCGAAATCGCCAACACCGCCACTGTTATTCGTCGCCTGGAAACCGACAGCGGTCGCATCGGCAAGGTGCTGGAGGTCATTCGCGGAATTGCCGAACAGACCAACCTGCTGGCTCTCAATGCCGCCATCGAAGCCGCTCGAGCCGGTGAGGCGGGGCGTGGTTTTGCGGTGGTCGCCGATGAAGTACGCAGCCTCGCCCAGCGCACGGCGTCGTCGATCATCGAGATCAACCAGATCATCCAGACGGTGCAAACCGGTGCGGTGGACGCGGCCCAGGCCATCGAAAGCGGGCAGTCACGCAGCGAAGAAAGTGTCGAGCAAGTAACCCAGGCCGGCGAAATGCTCGAACGCATCACTCATGCGGTCGAAGCGATTCGCGACATGAACCGCCAGATTGCTACGGCAGCGGAAGAGCAGACTTCCGTGGCCGAGGACATCTCGCGCAACCTGACGGAAATCACCTGCATCGCGAGCACCAACCTGGACAACGTCCAACGCACCGAAGCGGCCAGCCGTGATTTGCACGGGTTGTCCGGGCAGTTGAATGAAGTGACGGCGCGGTTGAGTGCTTGAACGCATTGACCTGACGGGAATAGGCGTGTTTGGTCTGGGGACATGGTTGACACCTGTGGCGAGGGAGCTTGCTCCCGCTGGGCTGCGTAGCAGCCCCAACGCCATTCAACGCGGTGAATCAGGAAAGCTTTTACGACTGTTTCGCAGCCGAGCGGGAGCAAGCTCCCTCGCCACAAAGGCTTATGCGTACCTGACGTGCATCAATCTCAATAATCGCGCCGCTTGCGAAATGCCCAGCGGCCTGCAATCACGGTGAAGGTCGCCACCAGTGCGACCAGGATCCAGAAGCCGTGGTCATCACCGGCCAACGGCACGCCGCCGACATTCATTCCAAAGAAACCGGCGATGATGTTGATGGGCAGCGCGAGCACCGTGACCACGGTCAGGGTGAACAAGGTACGGTTGCTTTGCTCGTTGAGGTTGGCGGCGATTTCTTCCTGTAACAACTTGATCCGCTCGCCGAGGGCGGTGAGGTCGTTGATGATCAACGCGAACTCCTCGGTGGATTTGCGCAGCTCCTTGACGTCTTCTTTCTGCAGCCATTGCGGCGGGCGGTTGAGCAGGCGCAGCAACGAACCGGGCTCCAGCGCCAGCAAGCGTTGCAGGCGCACCAGTACCCGGCGGTGGCTGCCCAGTTCGGCGCGGTTGTTGGATACGCGCGACGACAGCAATTGATCCTCGATCTGATCGACGCTGAGGCTGGTCTTGCGCACGATCTGGGTCAGCACCTCGCCCTGGTCGCGCAGCAAATGCACGAGCAGTTCCAACGGTGAGCGAAAGCATTCGCCAGCCTTCACCGATGAGCGCAGCTTGTCGACCGAATGCAAAGGCTGCAGTCGTGCGCTGATGATCAAGCGACTGTGGACACACACCCACAGCGTGGAGACATCCGAGGACACCAAGTTGCTGAGGTTGAACACCACATCGTTCACCACCGCCAGCAGCGCCGAGTCCACGTGCTCGATGCGCGTCGAGCGCGAGCCTTCGTGCAAGGCTTCGAAAAACTCCTCGGGCAAGGCCAGATGGTTTTTCATCCAGCGCTCGCAAGCGGCATGAGCCAGGTTCAGGTGCAGCCAGAGGAATTCGTCGGCATCCTCCGGTTGCTGCAGGCTTCGCAGGGCCTGGGCCGAGTCGATCTCTCGCCCGCGTTCGCCGGGGCGGAAGCGAAACCCGTAGAGCAGGCCGAACAGGTCCGGATCGCGATGGCTTTGATCGATGCTGTGATTCATGCGGGCTCGCTGGCGGGAGTGCCTGTCGTGGCGATGACAGGTTCACTTGAGCGGCATCATTGCAGGGTTTTTTGAAGGTTTTGTGACGGTTGGGTTGGGACATCTGGACCGGTAGTAATCTATACCACGCACGGTAAAAAGCCGCACAACTCGAAAGTTGCGCGGCTTTATATAGTATTAGTCAGTCATTTCGGTCGAGTTTGTTTTTCGAGACTTCGCCAGTGGCGGCATTGAGCTTAATGTCAAACTCTCTGCCGTCTGGGTAACGTACTTCTACTTCGTATTCATAATAGCTGCCATGCTGATCCACTTCAGCAAGGCCCATCTGGGCTCCTGGGTGCAGCTTCTCGACGATCTGTTTAAGCTCGTCCATTGATTTGATCTTGCCTTCCTTGACCAACTGGGGAATCTCGTTGGCCTGGACATCCCTCGCCTGGGCCAAGCCAGCGGTAAGGGTAAGGGCAGCAGCAGTAAACAGGGCAGTCAAAGTTTTCATAGGTCTTTCCTTGGTGTCGTTAAAGGGTGATTCGTTTAAGTGGGCTCAGATTATCTGTGGCAACTTAATTCACCCTTAATTCGGAAAACTTGCAGCGACTGCCCGATCCGCCCTGATGCTTCAGTAACCGTTCCTCTCCAATAGTTGCGCCACACTGCCTGTTTCGGGACGCTTGAAGTACTTGAGCAGTTCGCTGGCCCGGTTGGTGAAAATGCCATCTACGCCGGCATTCATCGCGTTCTTGAAGTCCACCGGCTCATCAACAGTGTAGACATGTACCAGTAAACCTTGGTCATGGGTGTACTGGTTCATCCACGGCTGCACCAGGTCCGAGTAACTCTGACTGCCGCCATGGGTCAACGCCGCCGAAGGACCGGTGCCGATGGCGCCCTGGGCCTTGGCGTACTGGACCCATTTTTCGAATTCCGCTTTGTCCTTGGGCTCCTGTTTCGCGTAGTAAACCGCCTTGTCGGTCTCGCCGGACTCGGCAAACGTCACCTTGGACTTGGGCTCGATATTGCCTTCACCGACCCACAGCAGCAGTATTTTCGGCACCTTCGGCATCTCTTTGTGCAGCAGTTCAAGACTGCTTTTTTCGAAAGTCTGCAACACCACCTTGCCCTTTCCCTGGCCCACGCCGATGGCGTCCTTGGCCAGCTTGGAGCCTGCCGGGCTCAACCAGCCACGATCTTGCAGCTTGTCCTTCAGGTCACTCTCGATGCCTGGAAACAGCTTGGGCTCCTTGGTCTCGATGTACAGCCCAGGTTTATGCTGCGGGTTGCCCTCGGCAATGTTGATGACTTCGTCCAGCGTCAGGATTTTCAGGCCCGCGAATGAAGGACGGGCGCGGTCCGGGTAGGCCGCGTTGAACCAACTGCCGGCGTCCAGCGTCTTGAGCTCGGCCATGGTGAATTCATTGGCAGTCTTGTCCTTGCGCTCGGGAAACCTGGTCGCGACATCGGTGGTGCGCAACAGGCTGTCGTCGTGCAAGACGAACAGCACGCCGTCTTTGCTGCGTTGCAGGTCCAGTTCCAGATAATCGGCGCCCAGGTCACGCGCCAATTTGTAGGCCGCCGCGGTGGACTCCGGGGCGTCGAACGATGCGCCGCGATGGGCGATGACCGCCGGGTGGGGGATACCTTGGAGGGTTGCCAGGGCCTTGGGACTTGGGGTTTCGGCGGCGTGTGCCGGACCGAAACCGAGCAACAGGCTCAGCATCAACGCGCTACGGGGGAGGGTGACAGGCATGTTCGAGGTCCTTTCGTGATTTGCAAAGACCTCTCTTTTAACAATTGCACACATTCGGCGCTATCGCCAGACCGACAAAAACCATCTCAAGGCAGATTTTTTCTTCGTCTTTGGCAGTTGTGCAGACCGTTTGGTTCAGCGGTCTCTTCCGGCGTCGGAAGGGGCGAACTCCTACGGCGACTGTTCTAAATATTTACAAGACACTTCCTGATTCGCAGCGATTTGCTCGCACTAACGGCCGTGAATAGCTGTTATTCCCCGAGTTGTCTGACGAGGATAAAGAATCGAGCAATATGGATTAATAGTTCTAACAGTGCCGCTGTTTTTCTCGACTCTTACTATGAGCAACAGAGCGAAACAGCTCGCTCGTATTTTTCCATACCAAGGACTGACATGACTGAACGACGCACATTGTGGATGGCTAAGCTCGGGTTTTTATCGTTAATCGCGTGCGCTGTCCACGCCCAGGCGAAAACAGCTGAAGAGGCCTATGAATATTTGAGCGTCACGGAGCTTAATCAAAAATTGACTGACAATCAGCTTACTTCGGTAGCGCTGGTGACCTATCTGAACAACCGGATCCAGTCCCTGGATAAAGAAGGTCCTCAGCTCAAGGCCGTCATCGAACTCAATCCCCAGGCCCTGGCTGATGCAGCGCTGCGCGACAGCGAGCGCGCGAGTGGTAACGTTCGAAGTCCATTGCACGGTATCCCGGTATTAATCAAAGACAATATCGACACTGCGGACCTGATGCAGACTTCTGCCGGCTCACTGGCGATGGTCGGGCTGCCGGCCGTGCAAGATGCATTCGTTATCAAGCAGCTACGCAATGCCGGCGCCATAATCCTGGGCAAAGCCAACATGAGCGAATGGGCTGGCATGAGGGACCGGAGAGTGCCGTTAGGTTGGAGCGGTCGAGGTGGGCAAGGGCTCAACCCACATGTGTTAAGCGCAGGTACCTGTGGCTCCAGCTCCGGCCCGGCTGCCAGCCTGGCAGCGGGGTATGCGCCCATTTCGGTGGGTACCGAGACCAATGGCTCAATCATCTGCCCATCCGCTGTCAATGGGGTCGTTGGCTTCAAGCCCAGTATTGGCCTGGTGAGTCGCTCGGGTGTCGTTCCGATTACCCGGCGGCAGGACACCCCGGGGCCGATGGCCCGCACGGTCTACGATGTCGCTTTGCTGTTGAATCATTTGGCCGGCGCGGATCCAACCGACCCGCCTACCGCCAATGCTCCTCAAGGCACCGACTACACCAGCGCTTTATCCACCGACGCGTTGCAAGGAAAACGTATTGGTGTGGTTGTGAATGATGGGCAAAAGCTCACCGTTACTACTTCACTGTTGCCCGCTGTTGTAAGTACGTCGGAACATTCGCAATGTGATTTAGGTAGCGGGATGGTGCACGACCTCAGCCCTCAATTTTGCGCAGCGCTAAAAACCATTCAGGACAATGGCGCTACCCTCGTTCCGGTGAGTTTAAGCGTTCCAGGCATGAGCAATTATTTTCAGGTATTGCTGGCGGGGATGAAGCTCGAACTGCAGGCTTATTTAAATACCCGCAGCGGTTTGCCAATCGAGACCCTGGATAATTTGATTGCTTACAACGAGCAGAATCCGGTGGAAGAGAACTATGGCCAGCAAATGCTCGAACAAGTCAATGCACAAACGTTGAGCGAAGAAGAGATCGATGCTTTATGGCGGCCGATGCAGGCCAGCTTTAAAAGAATGTTCGACATTGAATTCCACAATCGCACGTTGGATGCCATGGTGGCTGACCTGGACGGTATATCCCAGCCGAGCACGGCTATAGCAGGCTTTCCCATTGTCACCGTACCTTCCGGCGTGGAGGAGGGCGGCGAGCCAACTTCCATATCGTTTATCGGTTCCATGTGGGGGGATGCCGGGTTGTTGGGGTTGGCCTACGCCTACGAACAAGCCTCCTTGAAACTGGTCCATCCAACATTCAGGCCGTAGCCGAGGCACTGGCGTGATGATCCGGGCTGGTCGATTCTTCTTTCGATCTACCTGGTTCATCACGCTTGTTTGATCAAATTCTGGCAAATGCTTCTATGGCAATGCATTTTCAGCTAGGTCTACGGTAATCTTGGCCGCATCAGTTTCCCCGCAGAGGGAAACCTCAACTCCAGCGTTTCCTTGCCCTGCGTGTAAACCATCGATCAGACGTCCCGAGGGACGCATCCATGAGGTTTACCATGCGCACCACTTCGACACTCATCTGCCAGGCCGCCGATCAACTCAAGGGTTTTGTCGGCCTGAACCGTAAGACTGGCCAGTACATTGTGCGTTTCAGCGAAGACTCTTTCGGTATGGATGTGGCCGACGACGGCATCATCCCCACCAGTGAATTCGTCTGGACCCCAGCGGCCGATGACACCCTGACCCTCAAGCGTGAGTGGATCCAGTTGCTGCTGGACCAGAATATCGACGACCGTATCAACATTACCGAACCGTTGCGGGTGTATATGGCGCGCAGCGATCTGCCGGAAATCCTGGCGATGCGGCAGTTGGTAAGGGGCTGAGCCAAGAGTCTCGAGTTGGCCAGGGAACCGGTTCGGTGTTGTCTGTTGGAGGCTATGCCTGTGCCTTGGCGCAGGCTTCGACAAACGCGCGGACCAGCGGTGGTACGCGTCCTTCCAGCGCAGCACGCTCGGGCTGGAACAGCGTCGCGACAAAGAACGGATGACCGCGCAACTCTACAGCGCGCAAGTCGGCGGCCGAATCCCGGGCGACGGCATGCAAGCGTTCCCTCAGCAAGTCTTGCTCCAGTTGCGGATTGACGCCGAAACGGCAATGGTAGCTCTCGAACGCGGTCTGTCCGCCATAGGCCTTGGCAATCAGCGAGCCCGCCTCGAACTGAAGGCTGTCGATGGTTTCCACCAAGGCGCAGCTTAGCGGCGTCAACAGCGCCCGTTCCGCCTCTGGAGAGGTTTCACCATGAACGGCATCGGCCCAGCCCATCACGTTACGGGCATATTCCAGCACAGCATGTTGGAAACCGCCGCAGGTGCCCAAGAAAGGGCGACGCTGTTCGCGGGCAAAACGAATGGCTTGCAAGGCGCCGTCTTCGTTTTGGTAAGGGCTGCCGGGCACGCACCAGACACCGTCGAAGTGCTCCAGCACAGCGTTCTTGGTAATGAGCGGCGTTGCCAGCCATTGCAAACGGATGGAATGGCCGGTTTGCTTGGCAGCCAGCTCAAGTGCGAGGGGGATCGCTCGATGCGCGGTGATGCGTGGGTCGTGGTCGCCGATCAGGGCGATGTTTAACGGATGCTGATTTTCCATGGGAGGCTCGCCGCTTGTTGATTCCTGGGCGCCACTATAAATTGGCGTTTGTGCAATCAATATTGGCGTTTACCCAAGTGATCAATGCAGCGACGCACTATCGTCTCGATTATCCCGATCTGTCCCTGATCCTGGCGCTGGTCCGTGGCGGCTCGCTGGCCCGGGCCGCTCGGCTATTGCACGTGGATGTATCGACGGTGTTTCGTTCGGTACGTCGGCTGGAGGCGGCCCTGGGCCAGCCATTGTTCGAAAAGAGTCGTTCCGGGTATTTACCCACGAGCCTTGCCCAGGCGTTGGCCGAACAAGCCGAGCGTGCCGAACAGGCGTTGGAGGCCGCGCGCGTCGGCGTGGAGCAGGGCGGCCAGGTGGTCAGCGGCACGGTGCGCCTGACGTGTACGGACGCGGTCCTGCAGGCATTGCTGTTGCCCGCGTTGGCGCGATTCATGCCCGCTTATCCAGCGTTGACGCTGGAGTTGAGCACCTCGAACGACTTCGCCAACCTCAGCCGCCGCGATGCCGACATTGCCTTGCGCCTGACCCTTACGCCACCGGAACATCTGGTGGGGCGCAATTTGGGCAATGTGGTGTATCGGGTATGTGCTGGCGACGCGTATCTGCGCTCGACGAGTCTGCGGGACTTGGCGTCCATGACTTGGATCGCACCGGACGATTTCCTGCCTGATCACCCCACCGTGGCCTGGCGCCGCCAGCACTTGCCCGGCGTGGTGCCGGCCTACCGCTGTAATAGCATGCTTTCGGTCACCGAACTGGTGCGGGCCGGTTTGGGGGTGGCGGCACTGCCGGATTTTTTGATCGATGGCAACCAGGGCCTGACGCCCATTGGCGAGCCATTGGCCGGGCATGACACGGCGCTCTGGCTCCTGACCCGACCGGACTGCCGCGCGTTGCGCTCGGTGGTGACACTGTTCGATGAGCTAGGGCGCACTCTGCGGCGCAACTGAGGTTCAGCGTTGGTAACAGGCCAGGAACATGTCCAAGGCCGATTCGATCACCTGCGCCTGTTCAGGCGATGCAAGGCTTGGTTGCCCCATGGAGATCTGCGGCCAGAACGCGAACGTCTTGATCAGCCCATGCATCTGTTGGGCAGCAAATGCCGGGTCAACCGGTTTCAATCGGCCGTCGGCCTGGGCCATGCGAATCCAGACGGCCAAGCCTTCTTCGCGCTCGCCCATACGCGCAACCATGTCTTGGGCCCGCTCGGGAGAGTGGATCGTTGCGGCGATGGCGATGCGCGCCAGGTCGAGAAAATTCTCGTCCGCCAGCATGTGCAATTTGGCTTGAAGCAGCGTTCGAAGCTGATCGCGTAACGGCTGATCCGGGCTGTACGGGGTGAGCTGCTCTGCCGTGATGCTGTTCCACAGTCGATTCAGAATTTCGGCGAACAGCGCTTCCTTGCTGGGGAAGTGGTTATACACCGTGCGTTTCGAGACGCCGGCAGTCGCCGCGATCCTGTCCATGCTGGTGATCTCGAAACCGCTGCTGCGAAATTCCGCAATCGCGGATTGAAGGATGGCTTCGCGTTTTCGCTCGGTAAGGCGCTGCGGTACGGTCATGGGCATTCGTCGATAGGAAAAAAGAAGTTACACCCGGCAGTTTACTTGCCCAGGAGATTCATGCAATCTAGAAACTACACCATGCAGTGTAGTTTTTCAGTCGGGCGGCTGTGCGCGCATCGCAACAGCCATCCAGTGTCCCACAACGGCGAAGCGCAACGCGCCGACGCCCTTGGAGTTATCGCATCATGACCACTCCTTCTTCTTCGACCGAAAATCCCACATCGCGGCATGAACAGGGCAAGTACCGCAATCATGCCGTTACGCCACGTGAAGGTTTTGGCACGACCTTGCGCGTCATCTGGAACATGATCTTCCATAAACCGCACAACACGCGGCCCGCGGGCACCATCGACGTTCGACCATTGACTCGCGCCGCTCTGCTGGCGGCGCCGAACCACAGCGTCTTCCGTCTCGGCCATTCCACCGTGTTGCTCAAGCTACGGGACAAATTCTGGCTGACCGACCCGGTCTTCTCCGAGCGCGCCTCGCCCGTGCAGTGGGCCGGCCCGAAGCGTTTTCATCAGCCGCCCATCAGCCTTGAGGAGCTGCCGCCGATCGAAGCGGTGATCCTTTCCCATGACCATTACGACCACCTCGACCATCACGCCATCCTGAAGCTCGCTGCCAAGACTCGCTATTTCCTCGCACCGCTTGGCGTGGGCGAAACCTTGGTCAAATGGGGTATCGACGTCGGCAAGGTGCGCCAGTTGGATTGGTGGCAAGGCACCGAGGTGGCGGGTATCGAATTCGTTGCCACGCCGTCCCAGCACTTTTCCGGGCGCGGCCTGTTCGACAGCAACGGCACGTTATGGGCCTCATGGGTAATGATCGATGGCGACACGCGAATTTTCTTCAGTGGCGACAGCGGTTATTTCGATGGTTTCAAACGCATCGGCGAGAAATACGGGCCCTTCGACCTGGCGCTGATGGAAACCGGCGCCTATAACGTCGATTGGCCTCATGTCCACATGCAGCCGGAGCAGACCTTGCAGGCCCACATCGACCTCAAAGGCCGTTGGCTGCTACCGATCCACAACGGCACGTTCGACCTGGCGATGCATGCCTGGTATGAACCCTTCGACCGCATCCTGGCCCTGGCCTGGGAACGCAACGTTTGCATCAC
This sequence comes from Pseudomonas sp. SWRI154, assembly GCF_014268645.1. Taxonomy (NCBI): domain Bacteria; kingdom Pseudomonadati; phylum Pseudomonadota; class Gammaproteobacteria; order Pseudomonadales; family Pseudomonadaceae; genus Pseudomonas; species Pseudomonas sp. SWRI154. The sequence goes on along the minus strand of NZ_JABWQW010000016.1, from coordinate 79,945 downwards.
CACACCGCAAATGGGCGAAGCGTTCACCCTGACGCAACCGCAACGTGGCCGAGCCTGGTGGCTGGACGTGGAGCCGTCGGCTTATCAGAACCAGACCGGCATGGCCTGACGTCCGGACTCGTTTATTCGATCATTGCGTAGTCCGGCCGCTCCATCGGATCTGGCGTGGCGCCCTTGATATTCATGCCGCGTCCCGGAGCGAAACCCGGGAAGAACACCAGCCCTTCGGCCTCCAGCCGGAAGGCCAGCGCCAGGCGCGTCACGTCAAGCAGTTCGCCACCGGCCTCGAAGCGCCGAATGGCCCGGACCGAGACGCCGGACTGGCGCGACAGCTCTTCGACACTCCAGCCCAGCATGGCTCGGGCCTGCTCGCTGTGAGCGGGGGTGAATTGATAGACAGCGATGCGTTCCAGGGTGGTTTTGATTGCGAGAGAGGCCATGGGGAGCTCCAAAGCTGTGGGATTAAAAAGCACTGTGTTTTTGTACAGTTGTTTTGAGTCCCGATCAATCTCATTTTTTGATCAATGACCGGCGGTCTTCTCCAGCCAGGCGCTCGGGGCGTGACCCAGCACACGACGAAACATCGTGGAGAATGCCGCAGGGCTGTCGTAGCCGAGATCCAAGGCTATGCGTGTTACCGAATCCCCTTCAGCCAACCGGGCCAACGCCGACATCACACACGCCTGTTGCCGCCACTGCCTGAAATTCAACGTGGTCTGCCGGCTGAACAGCCGATTGAACGAGCGCAGGCTGATATGCACTTGCGCCGCCCATTCCACGGGCGAGGCATGGGTGTCGGGGCGTTCCAGGAACGCCTGGCACAGGCTGAGCAGGCGAGGATCCTTGGGCAGCGGGAGGTGCAGCGGCAGGTGGGTGCTGAGCAGCAACTCGTGTAGCAGCAGATCGATCAATGCACCGTCCCGTCCAGCCTCGTCGTAGTCCGGCGCAAGCTCGACGGCTTCCATCAACAACTGACGCATCAGGGGCGACACACTGATGACCTGGCACCGCGAGTCCATGGCCATTACCGCGGCCGGTTCGATGTAGAGACTGCGCGTGCTCACGCCCAGCATCAGTACTTCATGATCGACCGCCGGCGGAATCCACACCGCCCGTTGCGGCGGCACGACCCAATTGCCGTCCGCCGTGCTGACCTGCATGACCCCGGTGGCGCCATAGAGCAACTGCGCCCGGCGATGGCGATGCAACGGCAGCACCTGCCCATGAGCGTAATCGGTGCCGATGGCAACCACGCTCCGGGGTATCGCATCCAAGAGATCGATCGAACTGTTGCGCATCGGTTGGCCACTCATGATTGGCGTAAACGCGAACATTATTGGCCTGTTTGCTGCAGCGGGCCAAGCGTCGCGTCCTTATCGTGAAGGCCTTTCCATTTCCCGGATTCGCCTCGATGTTTTATGTATCGCTTTTATGCTTCGGCTGCCTGAGTGGCGTGACGGCCGTGTTGTTCGGCTTCGGCGGCGGATTCGTCGTAGTGCCCTTGCTGTACCGCATGCTCACCGTCAGCCACGGTGCCGACGACCCCATCGGCCAATCTGCAATGCACATTGCTGTGGCTACCTCGACCTGCGTCATGATCGTCAACGCACTGATCGCCACCGTGAAGCATCACCGCGCCGGGAACATCATTCGTCACTACGTGTGGCCGTTGGGCAGCTTCATCGGCCTGGGCGCTATCGTCGGAGCCGTTGCGACGATGTGGGCGAGCAGCGAAGTCATTCGCTATGCCTTCATCGTTTATCTGGGCGTGACCATTCTGGACTGCTTGTTCCGACGCGGTTTTCTGACAAAGTCTGACGCTGTGGTCCCACGGCGATTGGGCTGGGCAGAGGTCTCGGTGGGCGGGATCAGCATCGGCACCATCGCCACTTTTCTGGGCGTGGGCGGCAGTGTCATGACGGTGCCGTTATTACGCCGTTGCGGGCTGAGCATGTCCCGCGCGACGTCCATGGCCAACCCGTTGAGCTTGCCGGTTGCAGTGGCCGGGACACTGGCTTACATGGCCATGGCCGGGTTTACCGAGTTTGATTTGGGGCCGTGGTTTGTGGGTTACGTCGACTTGATGGCCTTCGCTGTGCTGACACTCGGCGCGTTAGTGGGGATTCGTCTGGCAACGCCATGGATCGGACGGATACCGGATGGGGTTCATGCCTGGGTCTATATTGGATTGTTGGTCGTTGTGATGCTGGGCATGGCGATACGATAAATCGCTGCAAGGTTACTCGATAGCGCTACGGCTAGCCCCAAGGCGAAATCACTTATCGGCCAACCCCGGCGCTTCGCGAATAATAAAGTGATCCAGGTTCTCGATGTTGGCACTGAACACCCCGAACGTTTGCTCGGGGTTTTTCTTGCTCGGCACCTGCTTCGACTCCGGCGTGACGCCATAGAAGAAGCAATACAACGGCGCGTCACTGTCGATGGCGTGCTTGATTTCTTCCAGGAACGCCTTGCGCTTGCGGTAGTTGTCGATCAGCTTCTTGCTCAGGTAAACGTTGACGGAGTAAGGCTTCTTCTTCGCCTCGTCCGGCTGCTTGAACCAGACCTTTGCTTCGAAGTCGATGCGAAAGCTCAGGGTGTAATCCTTGATCTCCTTGATCTTGCCCCAGTAAATCAAGCCCTTGTTGTCCTGCAAATACTCGATCTTCTTGAAGAACGATCCGTAGGGCGCCGTGTGCTCGCCAATCTTCAGCGGCTTGCGCTTGAGCAGATCTTTGTTATCGAAATTCGAAACGAAACACTCCACCGGATGGGCGAAGACACTGGTCTTGTCCGGTGCTGAATCCTGCGCGGAATGAGGGTTATCACCGTGGGAAGATACGGATGAGGGCGTAGGCCGATTCGCTTCAACATTGTCCGACGGGTCGGACGGCTTGCGCACGTACTGTCGCCGAGTCAGCAACAGCTCCGACGGAAAATGCTCCTCGCGGTCGTCATCTGTCTCAACGCTTTCCGTATCCAGCCCTGGCGTTTTCGGACTGACATAAGGACAGCCCTCGATATGCTGGGTCGTCGGCCGATTCTTGAAATGTGGCGTGCGGATGTAATTGACGTTCTTGGCGTTGAACGTCGTCAGCCGATTCTTCTCATCAAACGCCGCCCGACAGGCATCGTTGGGGCACTGAAAGCGCTCCTTGGCCGAATCGAATGCCATGGTCTCGTCGAAATTCAGATCCCGAACGTCATAGATCGAAAGCTTGGCATCGAGGCTGAGGCAGTAGGCGGTATCGAATTTCATCGGGGCTCGGGTCCATGAGAGGAAGTGTATTAATACCGAAGGACGCGGCGGGCTGCACCCAAAGTTTCAACACACCACAACCCCCCTGTGGGGGCGAGCTTGCTCGCGATTCCCAAACCCAACCCAACCATCAAGCCTGCCACCCACCTGCGCCCTGATATCAACCTGTGGCGAGGGAGCTTGCTCCCGCTGGGCTGCGAAGCGGCCCCCATTCAGCAGTTTCATGCTCGGGGAAATCGATATCATAATGCTGGTTCTTAGCTCGATCTTTCAGGTGGCCGGAATTGTTACGTCTGCTTAGCTAAATCCATGGAGGCGGTAATGAGTGAACAGGTGCAAGTCACCCTGCACGAAGCAAAGTCCCAGCTCTTACAACTGGGCGCACGTGCATGGCAGGGCGACAAGGTGGTGATCACCAAGGCCGGTAAGCCTTATCTGGATCTGCTACCTCATGTCGATACACCACAGGCGCGCAAGCCTGGGCGGTTGAAGGGAAAGATTCGGATGTCGGCGGATTCTTACCGTACCCCCGAGGACATCATCGAGGGTTTTGAGGGCCCGCTCTGAGTGCAGACGATTCTTCTGAATCCGAGATTTCAGCCGACACCTCAGCCATGCAGGCCTCGTCAAACTCTCGCATAGTGGCCTTGTCGATAGCGCCGATTTTCAACAGTGCTTCGGCCGAGCTGTGAATCGACTCGAAGGCCTCACTTTTGATTTCTTTCGTCATTGCATATCCCCATATGTCCTTTTTCGTCCAACAAAAACTGGGCGTTTCCCGCAACCACTATTCCACACTGCCAAAGCGTGGGAACCCGCCCGCGATCTTCAAAACAACGCAGCAACCAAGCACTACACCAATCTGTGACTTGACACCTGTGGCGAGGGAGCTTGCTCCCGCTGGGCTGCGCAGCAGCCCCATTCAATATTCCCAACAAAAAACCGCCGCCCGAACACGGACGACGGCTTCCGATTGAATCTCAAAACCCTCGCAAAACCCTCGATGCTTTCCGCCACCATGACTCATGCTGCCCAAACGGATCATCCACCAACACCGCCGGCATATCCCGCAAGCGAATCCATGGCTCATCCTGCCAGTGCAGCATGCAGAGCGACATCTTCGGCCAATCCAGGACGCTTAACGTAGGCCGTTCCACCTTATGCGAGTAGCGCTCATCCCGCAGGGTTGGCACCACCTGATGCGTGATCCACTCACGCAGCAACCGATACTCGGGGCAGTAGTGATAAACCAGCAATGCATAGACGCCCGACTCGCTCAGCATCAGACGCTCTTCGGCCAAGCCGTGGACATGCACGAGCATCATCCGGCGCTGGTCAGGGTCGAGCTTGCGGGTCATGCGCTCATCAAGGTGCTTGCTCATCAAACGCCCCAAATCGGAGGCGCTGAACCAAGCCTGGTTTTCAACCAAGAGGGCATGAAGATGGACGTTGTGACGGGTAAAAACCGCCGGAATGTAAGCATCAGACATGATGGGTCTCCGAGTACACGGAGAACAGAGCTGCGCTTTCGTGGGCATAACAGATAACGAGGAGATGCGGCGTCAATGCGGAACGATTCTAAGTTTTGCGTAGGGTAAAGGTAGCGTTCCGGTCCCAGAGTTAAACGCGGCTTCGGTGCTGCAGAAATATAAAAACCCCGTTTTCACGGGGTTTTTAGTTAAGTCGCTGATGGCTCGACTTAGGACTTAGACATCAATCCCAGCTAAGCGCCCCACCCGTCTGATACTCAATCACCCGCGTCTCAAAGAAATTCTTTTCTTTCTTCAAGTCCATGATCTCGCTCATCCAAGGGAACGGGTTGGTCGTCCCTGGATACTCTTCTTTAAGACCAATCTGCGACAAACGACGGTTAGCGATGAACTTGAGGTAGTCCTCCATCATCGCCGCGTTCATGCCCAGTACGCCGCGAGGCATGGTGTCGCGGGCGTATTCGATTTCCAGTTGGGTCCCTTGCAGGATCATCTGGGTTGCTTCTTCCTTCATCTCGGCATCCCACAGGTGTGGGTTTTCGATTTTGATCTGGTTGATCACGTCGATACCGAAGTTCAGGTGCATGGACTCGTCGCGCAGGATGTACTGGAACTGCTCGGCGACGCCGGTCATCTTGTTGCGGCGGCCCATGGAGAGGATCTGGGTGAAGCCGCAGTAGAAGAAGATGCCTTCCAGGACGCAGTAGTAGGCGATCAGGTTGCGCAGCAACTCTTTGTCGGTTTCCGGGGTGCCGGTTTCGAACTTCGGATCGGAGATCGAACGGGTGTATTTCAGGCCCCAGGCGGCTTTTTTCGCGACCGATGGGATCTCGTGGTACATGTTGAAGATCTCGCCTTCATCCATGGCCAGAGATTCGATGCAGTACTGGTAGGCGTGGGTGTGGATCGCCTCTTCGAAGGCCTGGCGCAGGATGTACTGGCGGCACTCCGGGTTGGTAATCAGGCGGTACACGGCCAGGACCAGATTGTTGGCAACCAGGGAGTCAGCGGTGGAGAAGAAGCCCAGGTTGCGCATCACGATGCGGCGTTCGTCGTCGGTCAGGCCTTCCGGGTTTTTCCAGAGGGCGATGTCCGCGGTCATGTTGACTTCTTGCGGCATCCAGTGGTTTGCGCAGCCGTCCAGGTACTTCTGCCAGGCCCAGTCGTACTTGAAAGGCACGAGCTGGTTGAGGTCGGCGCGGCAGTTGATCATGCGCTTTTCATCGACGGCGACACGGGCGGAGGCGCCTTCGAGTTCGGCGAGGCCTTCGGCAACGTCGAGTTTGTCGAGGGCGGCCTTGGCGCGAATGATCGCGGCCGAGTCGCTGGCTGTCACGGCGCGGGCTTCGAGCGCGGCGGCACCGCCGGCGCTGTCGAGGCGGTCCATGTTGGCTTCAGAAGCGTGGCCGGCGTTGGCGCCTTTTACCGCGACTTCGCCGCCGTCTTCTTTGTCGAATTCGTCCCAGCTCAGCATGACGTGTCGTCTCCTGCGTGAGGGCCAGATGCCCATTGAAAGGCCTACTGGCCGCGGTGGATCTTGGAAAATCGTTTGTTGCAGCAGCTGACGCAGGCAATAAACAGAAAGTTGTACGGGTGTCCTGAAGCGGCTGTGAGCACATCGGTGATCGACCGTTGCGTGGCTTCAGGCTGGCGCTGACTCCCTGTAAGGGAATATTGCAGGCCCGTTTAAGGCGGCATTATAAGGACTTTTTTGCCTACGTGGTGCGGCGAAATAGCTCACGGAAGAGGTGGCGGGGGAGATATCGCCGTGGGAGCGAGGGTTTACAAGGCTTTGGCCGTTGAAGATTTTTTTTGCATGGGTTGGAGGATGGATATTTTTGATCAGAAAATGATCGGTTTTTGCGGTTTTGCACTACATGTTGTGGTTTACGAGGGTTTTTTGTTGCTCCAGACACAACCAGGCCCGACCGGAATCGGGCCTTGGAAACCGCCAATTGTGATCAATCGGCGGAGCAGCCGTTGCCCATGACGCGGTAACGCAGGATATGGCGCTGCCCGTTGGAATCGGCGTATTCCATTTGGGCTGGGACCACTTCGCAAACGTCCGGGATCGTACTCATGGAGATGACTTTGGCAATGTCCAGGTGGGTGGAGTAGCTGTAGTCCTCAATCGCCGGTTTTTGCTGCGCGGCATTGACTGGGGTTTCGCCAGCCATTGCGGTGGCGCAAAGGCTGCCGAGGACCAGGACCCATAAAGCTTTCATTAGGATTTCACCTTTTTTGAGGTCGAGTGGGGTCACGCAGCCTTTTTGGGGCTGCGTGTGGAGCGGATGTTGGGAAAGTTCGATCAACGGCCTTCGTGGGGGCTGTGTTGCGTCAATCTTGTTGCCGGTTGGCGAGGCTGATTTTAGGAGGCGAGGACTGGGCTAAACAGACTCGGTTTTGATAAACACTATTGATCGTTCTGGCAATAATCGGCTCAAGAGGCACAGACCCTGGCGGATCCCAAGCAAGCTGGTTCTCGCAAAGGAGCGCTTCCAGGGCGGAGTTGCACGTTAGTACCGACATTTTGTAGGGACTTGTTACTACCATCGTCGAATGGTTCTATAGGCCCGCCCCAAGCTACAACGGAACCATACAAAAACAACTATTGTCACCGAGGTAAGAAAGATGAGTGCGGCTTCTGTGTATCCCGTTCGTCCCGAGGTAGCGGCCAATACGCTGACTGACGAGGCGACCTATAAGGCCATGTACCAGCAGTCGGTTGTCAACCCGGATGGCTTCTGGCGCGAGCAGGCCAAGCGCCTCGACTGGATCAAGCCTTTCACCACGGTGAAACAGACTTCTTTCGACGACCACCATGTCGACATCAAGTGGTTTGCCGATGGCACCTTGAACGTTTCCTACAACTGCCTCGACCGTCACCTGGCCGAGCGCGGCGATCAAATTGCGATTATCTGGGAGGGTGATGACCCGTCCGAGAGTCGCAACATCACCTATCGCGAGCTGCACGAAGAAGTCTGCAAGTTCGCCAACGCTCTGCGCGGGCAGGATGTGCATCGCGGCGACGTGGTGACCATCTACATGCCGATGATTCCCGAGGCTGTGGTTGCCATGCTGGCCTGCACCCGGATCGGTGCGATTCATTCGGTGGTGTTCGGCGGTTTCTCCCCTGAAGCGCTGGCCGGTCGGATCATCGACTGCAAATCCAAAGTGGTGATCACCGCCGACGAAGGCATTCGCGCCGGCAAGAAGATCCCGCTCAAGGCCAACGTCGACGATGCGCTGACCAATCCGGAAACCAGCAGCATCCAGAAAGTCATCGTGTGCAAACGCACGGCTGGCAACATCAAGTGGAACCAGCACCGTGACATCTGGTACGAAGATTTGATGAAAGTCGCCGGCACCGTTTGCGCGCCGAAGGAAATGGGCGCCGAAGAAGCCCTGTTCATCCTCTACACCTCCGGTTCCACCGGCAAGCCCAAGGGCGTGCAGCACACCACCGCCGGTTACTTGCTGTACGCGGCGCTGACTCACGAGCGCGTGTTCGACTACAAGCCAGGTGATGTCTACTGGTGCACCGCCGACGTCGGCTGGGTCACCGGTCACAGCTACATCGTCTACGGCCCACTGGCTAATGGCGCGACCACGCTGCTGTTCGAAGGCGTACCGAACTACCCGGACATCACCCGTGTGGCCAAGGTTATCGACAAGCACAAGGTCAACATCCTCTACACCGCGCCAACCGCGATCCGCGCGATGATGGCCTCAGGCACCGCCGCCGTCGAAGGCGCCGATGGCAGCAGCCTGCGCCTGTTGGGATCGGTGGGCGAGCCGATCAACCCGGAAGCCTGGGGCTGGTACTACAAGAATGTCGGCAAGGAGCGTTGCCCGATCGTCGACACCTGGTGGCAGACCGAAACCGGTGGCGTGCTGATCAGCCCACTGCCAGGCGCCACGGCGTTGAAGCCGGGTTCGGCCACGCGTCCGTTCTTTGGTGTGGTGCCGGCGCTGGTGGACAATCTCGGCAACCTGATCGAAGGTGCCGCGGAAGGCAATCTGGTGATTCTCGATTCCTGGCCAGGCCAGGCCCGTACCCTGTACGGCGACCATGATCGTTTTGTCGATACTTACTTCAAGACCTTCAGCGGCATGTACTTCACAGGTGACGGTGCGCGTCGTGACGAAGACGGCTACTACTGGATCACCGGTCGGGTGGATGACGTGCTGAACGTGTCCGGCCATCGCATGGGCACCGCGGAGATCGAAAGCGCCATGGTCGCCCATCCGAAAGTCGCCGAAGCGGCGGTGGTGGGTGTGCCGCACGACATCAAGGGGCAGGGCATTTATGTCTACGTCACCCTCAATGCCGGCGAAGAAACCAGCGAGGCCCTGCGCCTGGAGCTGAAGAACTGGGTGCGCAAGGAGATCGGGCCGATTGCTTCGCCGGACGTGATCCAGTGGGCGCCAGGCCTGCCGAAAACCCGTTCCGGCAAGATCATGCGCCGTATCTTGCGCAAGATCGCCACGGCGGAGTATGACGGGTTGGGTGATATCTCCACCCTGGCCGACCCAAGCGTCGTTGCGCACCTGATCGAGACGCACAAGACCATGAACGTCGCCTGACGGTCGCGTGTAGCGCCAAAAAGCCCCGCCCGGTATTTGCCGGATGGGGCTTTTTTGTGGGCGCGCTGGGAGGGCTTGAAGTGTGGTGCCTTTGTGGCGAGGGAGCTTGCTCCCGCTGGGCTGTGCAGCAGTCGTAAACCGGCCAATGCGGTATGCCTGAACAAACGCGGTGCCTGGCTTTTGGGGCTGCTGCGCAGCCCAGCGGGAGCAAGCTCCCTCGCCACAAGTTTGGTGGGTGAATAACTATCGGTGTTTAAAGTGGGGCGCGTCCGAGCGTTACCGGTGTTTCGAAATGTGTAACCAAAGGCGCCATAACGGGGCGATGTGAAACGCGAAGCCCCGTTTCAGGGCCTTTCCGAGCCCTTTATAAAACAAGCCGACACGCTGTGCTTGCCGGATTAGAAGGGTTTGCGAATAATGGGCCCGCTATTTGCAGTATGGATCGGTTCCCTTTCTTTTGCTCTTGCATGATTTTGCGGGGCTGTCAATGTGCTCGAACAGCTTTCTCGGTGCTTCTGTAATTTGTTGTCGCATTGAAGAAATATCGGCTTCGGGCCTGTCGTTAGAATGCCGATCACTCGCTCGTCGTGGCTGCGTTGAATAGAACGTGAGCTTCCTAGGACGCAGCACCAAAGTTCGTTCCACCCATTCGCATATTGGGCTGTTGCTCACTCTGCCGTTTTCGCCCTTTACCGATGGAGTCCCAAGATGAAGAAACTTGTGCTGCTTGGCGCCCTGGCACTGTCCGTGCTGTCCCTGCCGACATTCGCTGATGAGAAACCGCTGAAGATCGGTATCGAAGCGGCTTACCCTCCGTTCGCCTCGAAAGCCCCGGACGGCAGCATCGTCGGCTTTGACTACGACGTCGGCAATGCGCTGTGCGAAGAGATGAAGGTCAAGTGCGTGTGGGTCGAGCAAGAGTTCGACGGCCTGATTCCGGCGCTCAAGGTGCGCAAGATCGACGCGATCCTGTCGTCCATGTCGATCACTGAAGATCGTAAGAAATCCGTTGATTTCACCAACAAGTACTACAACACCCCGGCTCGTCTGGTGATGAAGGCCGGTACCCAAGTCAGCGACGGCCTGGCTGAGCTCAAGGGCAAGAATATCGGCGTGCAGCGCGGTTCGATCCACGAGCGTTTCGCCCGTGAAGTCCTGGCCCCGCTGGGTGCCGAGATCAAGCCGTACGGTTCGCAGAACGAGATCTACCTGGACGTGTCCGCTGGCCGCCTCGACGGCACCGTGGCCGACGCTACGCTGCTTGATGACGGTTTCCTTAAGACTGACGCGGGCAAGGGCTTTGCGTTCGTCGGCCCGGCCTTCACCGATGAGAAATACTTCGGCGATGGCATCGGTATCGCGGTTCGCAAGGGCGATGCGTTGAAGGACAAGATCAACAGTGCAATCGCTGCCATTCGCGAGAACGGCAAGTACAAGCAAATCCAGGACAAGTACTTCGCCTTCGATATCTACGGCAAGTAATCACGTCCCGCCACTCGTGCGAAATGGCGCAAGCAACAGGATTTCTGCGGTTTGCGCCATTTTTTCATCCCACTTTCGAGGACCTGAATCATGTTGAAAGGCTACGGGGCTGTCATCCTCGATGGCGCATGGTTGACGCTTCAGCTCGCCTTGTCGTCCATGGCCCTGGCCATCGTCCTGGGGTTGATTGGTGTCGCGTTGCGCCTCTCGCCGGTGCGTTGGCTGGCGTGGCTGGGCGACCTGTACTCGACGGTCATCCGCGGCATTCCCGACCTGGTGCTGATCCTGCTGATTTTCTACGGCGGCCAGGACCTGCTCAACCGCGTCGCGCCAATGCTCGGCTATGACGACTACATCGACCTGAACCCGCTAGCGGCCGGCATCGGCACCCTGGGTTTCATTTTTGGTGCGTACCTGTCGGAAACCTTTCGCGGTGCGTTCATGGCGGTCCCCAAGGGGCAGGCCGAAGCGGGCCTGGCGTATGGCATGAATGGGTTCCAGGTGTTTTTCCGGGTCATGGTTCCGCAGATGATCCGCTTGGCGATCCCGGGTTTCACCAACAACTGGCTGGTGTTGACCAAGGCCACCGCGCTGATTTCCGTGGTGGGCCTGCAGGACATGATGTTCAAGGCCAAGCAGGCGGCGGATGCCACCCGCGAACCTTTCACCTTCTTCCTCGCGGTGGCGGCGATGTACCTGGTGATTACCAGTGTTTCGTTGCTGGCATTGCGTCACCTTGAGAAGCGCTACTCGGTAGGCGTAAGGGCGGCTGATCTATGATCTTCGACTACAACGTCATCTATGAAGCCTTGCCGCTGTACTTCAGTGGCCTGCTGACCACCCTGAAGCTGCTGGCCCTGTCGCTGTTCTTCGGCCTGCTGGCGGCGTTGCCCCTGGGGCTGATGCGCGTGTCCAAGCAGCCGATCGTCAACATGACGGCCTGGCTCTACACCTACGTGATCCGCGGCACGCCGATGCTGGTGCAGCTGTTCCTGATCTACTACGGGCTGGCGCAGTTCGCCATCGTGCGCGAGAGTTTCCTCTGGCCGTGGCTGTCCAGCGCGACGTTCTGTGCGTGCCTGGCGTTCGCCATCAACACCAGCGCCTACACCGCGGAAATCATCGCCGGCAGCCTGCGGGCCACGCCCAACGGCGAGATCGAGGCGGCCAAGGCGATGGGCATGTCGCGCTACAAGCTGTATCGCCGGATCCTGTTGCCGTCGGCCTTGCGTCGGGCGCTGCCGCAATACAGCAACGAAGTGATCATGATGCTGCAGACCACCAGTCTCGCGTCCATCGTGACCTTGATCGACATCACTGGTGCCGCGCGCACGGTGAATGCGCAGTACTACTTGCCGTTCGAGGCTTACATCACGGCCGGCGTTTTCTACCTGTGCCTGACCTTCATCCTGGTGCGCCTGTTCAAGTTGGCCGAGCGCCGCTGGCTGGGTTACCTGGCCCCGCGCAAGCACTGATAACGCATCGATCCGATCGACTGCTCAACGATTGACGTTTTGTGAGAACCGACCGCATGTACAAGCTTGAAGTCCAAGACCTGCATAAACGCTATGGCAGTCACGAAGTGCTCAAGGGCGTGTCCCTGAAAGCCGCTGCTGGCGACGTGATCAGCATCATCGGCTCCAGTGGCTCCGGTAAAAGCACCTTCCTGCGTTGCATCAACCTGCTTGAGCAGCCCCATGCCGGCAAGATCCTGCTCAATAACGAAGAGCTCAAGCTGGTCGCCGGCAAGGATGGCGCCATGAAGGCTGCGGACCCCAAGCAGTTGCAGCGCATGCGTTCGCGGCTGTCGATGGTGTTCCAGCATTTCAACCTGTGGTCCCATATGACCGCGCTGGAAAACATCATGGAAGCGCCGGTGCATGTACTGGGCGTGGCCAAGGCTGAAGCGCGGGAGAAGGCCGAGCACTATTTGAACAAGGTCGGCGTGGCTCATCGCAAGGACGCCTACCCGGGCCACATGTCCGGCGGCGAGCAGCAGCGCGTGGCGATTGCCCGTGCGCTGGCGATGGAGCCTGAGGTGATGTTGTTCGACGAGCCGACCTCGGCCCTCGACCCGGAGCTGGTGGGCGACGTGCTCAAGGTGATGCAGGCCTTGGCCCTGGAAGGTCGGACCATGGTGGTAGTGACCCACGAAATGGGTTTTGCCCGCGAAGTGTCGAACCAGTTGGTGTTCCTGCACAAAGGCATCGTCGAAGAAAGTGGCAACCCGCGCGAAGTGCTGGTCAATCCGCAATCGGAGCGCCTGCAACAATTCTTGTCGGGCAGCCTCAAGTAATAGCTCCCGTTACGCACCTGATTTGGATCATGCTGCGCGCCTGGCGCCAGATGGTCTAATTTGGTTGCAGCCGCTTTTGGCTTTAACACTGTTTTTGCTTCGGATTGCCCGCCATGACTGCCCATCGAATAGGTTTCCTGATTTGGCCCAGCACAAAAGCCTTGACGCTGGCGCTGGCCGAGGAGGCCTTGCGCGTTGCTCAGCGAGTGCATCCGGACGTGGTCTACGAACTGTCGTTCCTGCAAGCCGAGCCGCCAGCCGACGGCGCGTGGCAGTTACCGGGCGAGCCTTGGGCCGGCAAGCTCGAGGGCTTGCAGAAGCTGTTCCTGCTGGCAGATGAGCCACCGACCGCCCTGGCCTCGCCGCTGAGCAGCGCACTCAAGCAATTGGTGCGTGCCGGTTGTGTCATCGGTGGCCTGTCCGCCGGTGTCTATCCGCTGGCTCAGTTGGGCTTGCTCGACGGTTATCGCGCCGCCGTGCATTGGCGCTGGCAGGACGATTTCTCCGAGCGCTTTCCCAAAGTCATCGCCACCAGCCACCTGTTTGACTGGGATCGCGATCGCCTGAGTGCTTGCGGCGGCATGTCGGTGCTCGACCTGTTGCTGGCGGTGCTGGCCCGGGATCACGGTGCGGAACTGGCGGGTGCGGTGTCGGAAGAGCTGGTGGTCGAGCGCATTCGCGAGGGCGGCGAGCGCCAGCGCATCCCGTTGCAGAACCGCCTCGGCTCCAGCCATCCGAAGCTCACCCAGGCGGTGCTGCTGATGGAGGCCAATATCGAAGAGCCGCTGACCACCGACGAAATCGCCCAGCATGTGTGCGTATCGCGCCGGCAACTGGAGCGGATCTTCAAGCAATATCTCAACCGTGTGCCGAGCCAGTATTACCTGGAGCTGCGCCTGAATAAGGCGCGGCAGATGCTGATGCAGACCAGCAAATCCATCATTCAGATCGGCCTGTCCTGCGGATTCTCCTCGGGGCCGCATTTCTCCAGCGCCTATCGCAACTTTTTCGGCGCCACGCCACGGGAAGACCGCAACCAGCGCCGCAGCAGCAGCCCGTTCGAATTGTCCTCGGTGCCGTCCGAACGGGGCTGATGCAGGCCCTGCCATTCGCCTCGATCAAATCTTGATGTCGGCGCCTCAAATCCTGCCGCAACGTTTAAACTGCGCCTTTGCGACGCTATTTGTCGCATTGCCGTAAACCCGCGCAAAACGTGGGTTGGCGCTATAAGAAGTTGTCGCTTGGCGGCAAGGCCGGGCGCAAAACTGTCCTTACAATCCTTACCAAGCTCGCCAGTTCCAGGCGGGTGTTCCTCTTCAGGAGACTCCGATGTCCGTTGAGCAAGCCGCGGTACAACGCGCCGATTTCGACCAGGTGATGGTTCCCAACTATGCACCTGCTGCCTTTATTCCTGTGCGTGGTGCCGGTTCCCGCGTGTGGGACCAGTCCGGTCGCGAGTTGATCGATTTTGCTGGCGGTATCGCAGTCAACGTACTCGGCCATGCCCATCCGGCGCTGGTCGGCGCCCTGACTGAACAGGCCAACAAGCTGTGGCATGTGTCCAATGTCTTCACCAATGAACCGGCGCTGCGACTGGCTCATAAGCTGATTGACGCAACCTTTGCCGAGCGCGCGTTCTTCTGCAACTCCGGCGCCGAAGCCAACGAGGCCGCCTTCAAGCTGGCCCGTCGCGTTGCGTTCGACCGTTTCGGCAGCGAGAAATACGAAATCATCGCCGCGCTCAATAGTTTCCACGGGCGCACGCTGTTCACCGTCAACGTTGGCGGGCAGTCGAAGTACTCCGACGGTTTCGGACCTAAAATTACCGGCATCACCCACGTTCCTTACAACGACCTGGCGGCGCTGAAAGCGGCTGTCTCGGACAAGACCTGTGCCGTGGTGCTGGAACCGATCCAGGGCGAGGGCGGTGTATTGCCGGCCGAACTGGCCTACCTGCAAGGCGCCCGCGATTTGTGCGATGCCCACGACGCGCTGCTGGTCTTCGATGAAGTGCAGACCGGTATGGGCCGCAGCGGTGAGTTGTTCGCCTACATGCACTACGGCGTGATCCCGGACATCCTCACCAGCGCCAAGAGCCTGGGCGGTGGTTTCCCGATCGCGGCGATGCTCACCACCGAAGCACTGGCCAAGCACCTGGTCGTCGGCACCCACGGCACCACTTATGGCGGCAACCCGCTGGCGTGCGCGGTGGCCGAAGCGGTGATCGACGTTGTGAACACGCCTGAGGTCCTCGGCGGCGTCAAAGCCAAGCATCAGAAATTCAAGGCGCGCCTGGAGCAGATCGGCGATAAGTACGGCCTGTTCACCCAAGTGCGTGGCTTGGGCCTGCTGATTGGTTGCGTGCTGAACGACGCCTGGAAGGGCAAGGCCAAGGACATCTTCAACGCCGCCGAGCAGGAAGGCCTGATGATCCTGCAAGCCGGCCCGGACGTGATTCGTTTCGCTCCGAGCCTGGTGGTGGAAGACGCCGACATCGACGCCGGCCTGGACCGTTTCGAGCGGGCCGCGGCGAAGCTGACGCAAGCCTGATTCGCCAGTGCGAACCGACTCCAATGAATGAGCGGCGCGCTGCCGCTCATTCATTGAGTATTTTTTCTCTGTGTATCGACCTCGCGGTCGAACCGTTTATTTCAAGTTAAGGAGTGACACCATGCTGGTGATGCGCCCCGCGCAAATGGCTGACCTGGGCGAGGTACAGCGTCTGGCTGCGGACAGTCCGATCGGTGTCACTTCCTTGCCGGATGACGTGGAACGCCTGAGCGACAAGATCGCCGCAAGCGAAGCTTCGTTCTCCGCCGAAGTCAGTTTCAACGGCGAGGAGAGCTATTTCTTCGTCCTCGAAGACACCGCCACTGGCAAGTTGGTGGGCTGTTCGGCGATCGTCGCGTCGGCCGGCTATTCCGAGCCGTTCTACAGCTTTCGCAACGAAACGTTCGTTCATGCGTCCCGCGAGCTGAAGATCCACAACAAGATCCACGTTCTTTCCCAGTGCCACGACCTGACCGGCAACAGCCTGTTGACGAGTTTCTACGTGGTGCCGGAACTGGTCGGGTCGCCGTGGGCGGAGCTTAATTCCCGCGGACGCCTGCTGTTCGTTGCCAGCCATCCGGAGCGGTTCGCCGATTCGGTGGTGACCGAGATCGTCGGCTACAGCGACGAGAATGGCGACTCGCCGTTCTGGGACGCCATCGGTCGCAACTTCTTCGACCTCAACTACGCCGCCGCCGAGCGTTTGTGCGGGCTGAAAAGCCGTACCTTCCTCGCTGAGCTGATGCCGCATTACCCGATCTATGTGCCGCTGTTGCCGGACGCCGCCCAGGAAGCCATGGGCCAGGTTCATCCTCGGGCGCAGATCACCTTCGACATCCTGATGCGCGAAGGTTTCGAGACCGACCATTACATCGACATCTTCGACGGTGGCCCGACCCTGCATGCGCGCGTTTCGGGCATCCGTTCGATTGCCCAGAGTCGCGTGGTGCCGGTCAAGATCGGCGAACCGGTCAAGGGCGCCGGCCGCCAATACCTGGTGGCCAACGCCCAGTTGCAGGATTACCGCGCCGTGCTGCTCGAACTTGATTACGCACCCGGCAAGCCAGTGACCCTGGACATGGAAGCGGCCGAAGCCTTGGGCGTCGGCGAAGGCGCCAGCGTGCGCCTGGTAGCTGTTTAACGCCTTACCGCTGAGTTTCGCGGGTGGCGTGAGCGGCCCGTTTGAGGAGATAGCATGATCGTTCGTCCCGTACGCAGCAGCGATTTACCCGCTCTGATCGCCCTGGCCCGCAGCACCGGTACCGGCCTGACCACCTTGCCGGCCAACGAAGAGCGCCTGGCGCATCGGGTCGGCTGGGCCGAGAAGACCTTTCGCGGCGAAGCCGGGCGCGGCGATGCGGACTACCTGTTCGTGCTCGAAGACGATGACGGCCGCGTGGTGGGCATTTCCGCTATCGCCGGTGCCGTGGGCCTGCGCGAGCCCTGGTACAACTTCCGGGTCGGCCTGACGGTCAGCGCCTCCCAGGAACTGAACATCTACCGGGAAATCCCGACGTTGTTCCTCGCCAACGACCTGACCGGCAATTCCGAGCTGTGCTCGCTGTTCCTGCACGCCGACTTCCGCAGTGGCCTCAATGGCCGGATGCTGGCCAAGGCGCGGCTGTTGTTCATCGCCGAGTTTCCACAGCTGTTCGGCAACAAGATCATCGCTGAGATGCGCGGCATGTCCGATGACAACGGCCGTTCGCCATTCTGGGAAAGCCTGGGCCGGCATTTCTTCAAGATGGAATTCAGCCAGGCCGACTACCTGACCGGTGTGGGCAACAAAGCCTTCATCGCCGAGCTGATGCCCAAGTTCCCGCTGTACACCTGCTTCCTGTCCGAAGATGCCCGGGCCGTGATTGGCCAGGTTCATCCTGACACGGAGCCGGCGCTGTCGATGCTCAAGAGCGAAGGGTTCAGCTACCAGGGTTACGTTGACATCTTCGATGCCGGCCCGGCCATCGAATGCGAGACCGGCAAGATCCGCGCGATTCGCGACAGCCAGGCGCTGGTGCTGGCCATCGGCACGCCGGGCGATGACGCCACGCCGTTCCTCATCCATAACCGCAAGCGTGAAGACTGCCGCATCACCGCAGCACCGGCGCGCTTCGCCGCGGGCACACTGGTGGTCGATCCGCTGACCGCCAAACGTCTTCAACTCAACGCCGGCGATCAAGTGCGTGCCGTGGCGTTGTCTGCCGCTCGGGAGTCGAAATAATGAAATCGCTGTACATCGCTGGAAGTTGGCTGGAAGGCCAGGGCGACGTCTTTGAGTCGTTGAACCCGGTGACCCAACAGGTGTTGTGGTCTGGCAAAGGCGCCACGGCCGCGCAGGTGGAGTCCGCTGTGCAGGCGGCGCGCCAGGCGTTCCCGGACTGGGCGCGGCGCTCGCTGGATGAGCGCATCCAGGTACTGGAAGCGTTTGCCGGCAACCTGAAGACTCATGCTGACGAATTGGCCCGTTGCATCGGTGAGGAAACCGGCAAGCCGCTGTGGGAATCGGCCACTGAAGTCACCAGCATGATCAACAAGGTGGCGATTTCGGTGCAGAGCTACCGCGAGCGGACCGGCGAGAAGAGCGGCCCGCTGGGCGACGCCACCGCTGTGCTGCGCCACAAGCCCCACGGCGTGGTGGCGGTGTTCGGCCCCTACAACTTTCCCGGCCATTTGCCCAACGGCCACATCGTGCCCGCACTGCTGGCAGGCAACTGCGTGTTGTTCAAGCCCAGTGAGCTGACGCCGAAAGTCGCCGAGCTGACGGTCAAGTGCTGGGTCGAGGCCGGCCTGCCAGCGGGCGTGCTGAACCTGCTGCAAGGCGCGCGGGAAACCGGTATCGCCCTGGCGGCGGATCCGGGGATCGACGGGCTGTTCTTCACCGGGTCCAGTCGCACCGGCAACTTGCTGCATCAACAGTTTTCCGGTCGGCCGGACAAGATCCTGGCGCTGGAGATGGGCGGTAACAATCCGCTGGTGGTGGATGAGGTGGCCGACGTCGATGCGGCGGTCTACACCATCATCCAATCTGCCTTCATTTCCGCCGGCCAGCGCTGCACGTGCGCACGCCGTCTGCTGGTGCCGAAAGGGGCGTGGGGCGATGCCTTGCTCGAGCGCCTGGTGCAAGTCAGTTCGACCATCGAGGTGGGCGCCTTCGACCAGCAGCCGGCGCCGTTCATGGGCTCGGTGGTGTCCTTGGGCGCGGCGAAAGCGCTGATGGATGCGCAGAATCATTTGCTGGGCAAGGGCGCGGTGCCGTTGCTGGCCATGACTCAGCCCCAGCCACAGGCTGCGTTGCTGACCCCGGGGATTCTCGATGTGACTGCCGTGGCCGAGCGCCCTGACGAGGAGCTGTTCGGGCCGCTGCTGCAAGTCATCCGCTACCAGGATTTCGCTGCAGCGATCAGCGAGGCCAACAATACCCAATATGGCTTGGCCGCCGGCTTGCTGTCGGATTCGCAAGCGCGCTACGAACAGTTCTGGCTGCAAAGTCGTGCCGGTATCGTCAACTGGAACAAACAGCTGACCGGCGCCGCCAGCAGCGCGCCGTTCGGCGGTGTCGGCGCCTCGGGCAACCATCGCGCGAGTGCCTATTACGCGGCGGATTATTGCGCTTATCCGGTGGCCTCGCTGGAAACCCCAAGCCTGGTCATGCCGGCGAGCCTGACGCCTGGTGTGCGGATGGCGTAAAACCGCTATCCCGGGTTCGCTCGCGATAGCCGCGCCGTGGTTGTTATTGATGCCTATAAAAAACAGATTCTCGTGGAGCCTCGCTGATGAAATCCTATGAAGTCAACTTTGACGGTCTAGTGGGGCCGACCCATAACTACGGCGGGCTCTCCTACGGCAACGTTGCGTCCCAGAGCAACAGCCAGCAGTCGTCCAACCCCAAGGAAGCGGCGCTGCAGGGCCTGGCGAAAATGAAGGCGCTGATGGAAATGGGTTTCCAGCAAGGCGTGCTGGCGCCACAGGAGCGTCCGGATGTGGCGGCCCTGCGGCGGTTGGGTTTTGCCGGCAGCGATGCCCAAGTCATCCAGCAGGCGGCGAAAGAAGCGATGCCGCTGCTCGTCGCCAGTTGCTCGGCCTCGAGCATGTGGGTCGCGAATGCCGCCACGGTCAGCCCGAGCGCCGACACCGCCGACGGCCGCGTGCATTTCACCGCCGCCAACCTCAATTGCAAATACCACCGCAGCATCGAACATCCGACCACCAGCCGCGTGCTCGGAGCGATGTTTGCCGACCAGCAGCACTTCGCTCATCACGCTGCCTTGCCGGCGGTGGCGCAGTTCGGTGATGAAGGCGCGGCCAACCACACGCGTTTCTGCCGCGCCTATGGTGAGGCCGGTGTCGAATTCTTTGTATTCGGTCGCAGTGCTTTCGACAGCCGTTATCCATCGCCGCACAAATACCCGGCGCGCCAGACCCTCGAGGCGTCTCGCGCGGTCGCCCGCCTGCATGGACTGAGCGAAGAGGGCGTGGTGTACGCCCAACAGAATCCGGCAGTGATCGACCAGGGCGTTTTCCACAACGATGTGATCGCGGTGGGCAACGGCGAGGTGCTGTTCTATCACGAGGACGCGTTCCTCGAGACCGACAAGATGCTGGCCGAACTGAGCAGCAAACTCGCCAAGGTCGGTGGGAAATTCCAGTCGGTGTGCGTGCCGCGTTCGGCCGTTACCGTCGATGATGCAGTGCGTTCCTACCTGTTCAATAGCCAGTTGCTGTCGCGCCCCGACGGCTCGATGCTGCTGATCGTGCCGGAAGAATGCCGTAGTAACGAGCGCGTCTGGCAATACCTGCAAGGCCTGACCGGCGCTGGCGGCGTGATCCGCGAAGTGAAGGTTTTCGACCTCAAGCAAAGCATGCAGAACGGTGGTGGCCCGGCGTGCCTGCGGTTGCGCGTGGCGCTGAACGAAACCGAACTGGCGGCGGTGAATCCAGGGGTTATCATGACCGCGCCGCTGTACGATTCGCTGACCCAATGGGTCGATCGCCACTACCGCGACCGCATGACCGAAAACGACCTGGCGGACCCGCAATTGCTGCTTGAATGCCGGTCGGCACTGGATGAACTGACACAAATCCTTAAACTTGGCGCGGTTTATCCTTTCCAGATCAATTGAAAGCGCGCGCGACCTGACTACAGTCAAAGCAGGGCGCGTTGCCTTACCCCCAGCGAGAATGTAAAGACATGAGCGATACCCTGCAGCTGATCCTTGAAGACACCGACGGCACGCAACTGGAAACTTCCTGCACTCGCGTCGCAGTGATGTGGCAAGGCAAGGAACTGTGGATCCAGCAGGACGGCCGGGGCCAGTTGCTGATCGGCGTCGACGTCGAGGAAGGGGATGAGGAATACGCCAACCTGCTGCTGCGTCCATTGGCGACCAACCTGGTCAGCCTGCAACTGGAAATGGAACCGGCCGACGTCGGCGATGATGACCATGTCCATGGCCCGGATTGCGGCCACGACCATTAAGGAACCCGCGCTATGCTCGCCCTCGGCAAACTGCTTGAACTGACGCTCGCCGGCCGTGAACCGGCGGAGAAGACTCAACTGACTGTCGAAGGCGTACGGATGCGCTGGTTGAGCGAAGGCGCGCTTGAGGTCAAGCCGCCCGAAGCCCGGGATAACGGCCTGGACCTGCTGCTATCGGCCGGAATCCACGGCAACGAAACCGCGCCGATCGAATTGCTCGACCGCCTGTTGCATGGCATTGCCCGCGGCGACCTGAAGCCTCGGGCGCGCATTCTGTTCCTGTTCGGCAATCCCGAGGCCATCCGTCGCGCAGAGCGCTTCGTCGAGCAGGACGTCAACCGGCTGTTCAATGGCCGCCACGAATTGAGCGGCGGCCCCGAAGCGTTGCGAGCGTGTGAACTTGAACGGCTGGCCGCGAGTTTTTTCAGCGTGCCGGACCGCAGCCGTCTGCATTACGACCTGCACACTGCCATTCGCGGCTCGAAGATCGAGCAGTTCGCCCTGTATCCGTGGAAGGAAGGCCGTCCGCATTCACGTCGCGAACTGGCGCGCCTGCGCGCGGCGGGCATGGAGGCGGTGTTGCTGCAGAACAAGCCGTCCATCGTGTTCAGCGCCTACACCTATGATCAGCTCGGCGTCGAGTCTTTCACCCTGGAATTGGGCAAGGCCCGGCCGTTTGGGCAGAACAACGGGGTTAACGTCAGCTTGCTGGAAACCCGCCTGCAACAGATCATTGAAGGCAACGAGCCGGAGCTGGATGAAGGCCTCGATGGCTTGCAACTGTTCAGCGTCGCCCGGGAAATCATCAAGCACAGCGATAGCTTCCGCCTGAACTTGCCGGCGGACATCGAGAATTTTTCCGAGCTTGAAAAAGGTTATGTGCTGGCCGAGGACATCGCCCAGACTCGTTGGGTGATCGAAGAGGACGGTGCCCGGATCATTTTCCCGAACCCCAAGGTCAAGAATGGCTTGCGCGCCGGGATTCTGATCGTGCCGGCGACGGATGAAAACCTGGCCTGAGTCCAGCGTCGACTCGGTCGTGGGAACGAGCAAGGCCGCCCCCACGATCGAATCGGCCTCAGACTGCTAGGGCGCGCTGCTCGCTGCGGCGCAATGCCCGGGTCTTGTGCAGCGTATCAGCGCAGGTCTTCGCCGCTTCCTGGCCCTTGTGCACGAAATGCTCGAAGAAGAATTTCTGATGTTCTTCGCCTGCATGAAAGTGATGCGGCGTGAGCACGACCGAAAACACCGGCACTTCGGTTTCCAATTGGACCTGCATCAGGCCGCTGATCACCGATTGGGCGACGAATTCGTGACGGTAGATGCCGCCATCCACTACCAAGCCTGCAGCGACGATGCCGGCGTACCGGCCGGACTTTGCCAGCAGCTTGGCGTGCAACGGGATTTCAAAGGCGCCGCCAACCTCGAAGAAGTCGATGTCGCTTTCCTGATAACCCTGGCTGATCATCTCGGCGACGAAGCCCTTACGGCTCTGGTCGACGATTTCCTTGTGCCAGCAGGCCTGGATGAACGCGACGCGCTCGCCCGGATGGGTTTTGGTTTTACTGTCGATTGCAGTGGGTTGCATGTTCTGGTTCCTGTTTGTGTGAAAAACAGGGCGTCATGAATCGAAGGGGATTCGAGGGTACGCAGCGCACAAGACAGTCGCAGGCGGCCCTTGGGTGTCAATCCCGTTCTCTCTTCATCCGGACTATGACCGTCGGCCCCGGGATCGCACCGGGTCTGCTGACCTTGTCGCTGCACCGCAAGAAAGTGGTGAGTGCCAAGCGCTCGCGGGCTATGCGCATTGCGCGCAATTACCGCCGGTGGGGAGTTGCACCCCGCCCTGAGAACGTTTTTGTCGCCGTGGTTGGCGGCGGAGGATTTTTAACACATATTTCGGTGCAGCGCATGGGCAACTGGCTTGATTATTCATCGCCATGCCCGCAGTAATTGCCCTTCGAAAGGGAATTCTCCCCACCCGCACCCGAGGCCAGATTCATGAGTGTTATCGATCTTCGCAGCGACACGGTCACCCAACCTTCCGCCGGCATGCTCGATGCCATGGCCAATGCGCCAACCGGCGACGACGTCTACGGTGAGGACCCGACCGTCAATCGCCTTGAAGCCGAACTCGCCGAGCGCCTTGGCTTCGCGGCGGCGCTGTTCGTGCCGACCGGTACCATGAGCAACCTGCTGGGGTTGATGGCTCATTGTGAGCGCGGCGACGAATACATCGTCGGCCAGCAGGCCCACACCTACAAATACGAAGGGGGCGGTGCGGCGGTGCTCGGTTCGATCCAGCCCCAGCCTCTCGAGGTACAGGCTGATGGCTCGCTGGACCTGACCCACGTGGCTGCGGCGATCAAACCCGATGACTTCCACTTTGCCCGCACCCGCCTGCTGGCCCTGGAAAATACCATGCAGGGCAAGGTGCTGCCGCTGGAATACCTGGCTCGGGCCCGGCGTTTCACCCAGGAACATGGCTTGGCGCTGCACCTGGACGGGGCGCGGTTGTACAACGCCGCGGTCAAGCTGAACGTCGACGCACGCGAGATAACCCAGCATTTCGATTCGGTGTCGGTGTGCCTGTCCAAGGGCTTGGGTGCGCCCATTGGCTCGGTGCTGTGTGGCAGCGTCGAGCTGATCGGCAAGGCCCGGCGGCTGCGCAAGATGGTCGGTGGCGGCATGCGCCAGGCCGGGATCCTCGCGGCGGCGGGGCTGTATGCCCTGGAGCATCAGGTCCAGCGCCTGGCCGATGATCACGCCAATGCCCAGCGGCTCGCCGACGGCTTGCGTGCGGCAGGCTATGACGTCGAGCCCGTGCAGACCAACATGGTTTACGCACAGCTTGGCGAGCGGGCCGAGGCGATCAAGGCATTCGCCGCGGAACGTGGCATCAAGCTCAGTGCCGCGCCCCGTTTGCGCATGGTGACCCACATGGACGTCAGCGCCGGGCAGATCGACCAGGTCATCGACACTTTCGTCGACTTTTCCCGCAACTGATCGCCCCGGCGAGCCAATTGACAGTTTCTATCGCATAAACACGCTGTACCCCACGCAAAGGGCCGATATAATGCGGCCCTTTGCCGTTGCTTCGTCTGTTGACGTTTTGCACAGGCCTTTGGCCGCAGCCTCCGTGGAAGAACCTAATGAAAAGCGCAGAAATCCGTGAAGCCTTCCTTCGCTTCTTCGAAGAGCAAGGCCACACCCGAGTAGCCTCCAGCTCTTTGATTCCGGGCAACGACCCGACCCTGCTGTTCACCAACGCGGGGATGAACCAGTTCAAGGACTGCTTCCTGGGCCAGGAAAAACGTGCCTACACCCGTGCGGTGAGCAGCCAGAAGTGCGTCCGCGCCGGCGGCAAGCACAACGACCTGGAAAACGTCGGCTATACCGCTCGTCACCACACCTTCTTCGAAATGCTGGGTAACTTCAGCTTCGGCGACTACTTCAAGCGCGACGCCATCACCTTCGCCTGGAACTTCCTGACCTCCGAGAAGTGGCTGAACCTGCCCAAGGAAAAGCTCTGGGTCACGGTCTACGCGACGGATGACGAAGCCTATGACATCTGGACCAAAGAGGTCGGTGTCCCGGCTGAGCGCATGGTGCGCATCGGCGACAACAAAGGCGCGCCTTACGCGTCCGACAACTTCTGGACCATGGGCGACACCGGCCCATGCGGCCCTTGCACCGAGATTTTCTACGATCACGGCGCCGACATCTGGGGCGGCCCACCCGGCTCGCCGGAAGAAGACGGCGACCGCTACATCGAGATCTGGAACAACGTCTTCATGCAATTCAACCGCACCGCCGATGGCGTGTTGCATCCGTTGCCAGCGCCGTCGGTGGACACCGGCATGGGCCTGGAGCGGATCAGTGCGGTGCTGCAGCACGTTCATTCCAACTATGAAATCGACCTGTTCCAAAGCCTGTTGAGCGCTTCGGCAAAGGCCATCGGTTGCTCCAACGACAACCAGGCTTCGCTCAAAGTGGTGGCGGACCACATCCGTTCGTGCGGCTTCCTGATTGCCGATGGTGTGCTGCCATCCAACGAAGGCCGTGGCTACGTGCTGCGCCGGATCATTCGTCGCGCGTGCCGTCACGGCAACAAGCTGGGCGCCAAGGGCAGCTTCTTCTATCAGATCGTCGCCGCGCTGGTGGCCGAGATGGGCGAGGCTTTCCCGGAACTCCAGTCCCAGCAGGCGCACATCGAGCGCGTGCTCAAGGGCGAAGAAGAGCAGTTTGCCAAGACCCTGGAGCAGGGCCTGAAAATCCTCGAGCAGGACCTGGCCGAGCTCAAGGGCAACGTGGTTCCGGGCGATGTGGTGTTCAAGCTGTACGACACCTATGGCTTCCCGATGGACCTGACCGGCGACATCGCCCGCGAACGCAACCTGACCCTCGACGAGGAAGGTTTCGAGCGCGAGATGCAAGCCCAGCGCGTGCGTGCGCGTTCCGCCAGTTCTTTCGGCATGGACTACAACAGCCTGGTCAAGGTTGACGTGGCAACCGAGTTCACCGGTTACGCCGCGACCACCGGCTCGGCCAAGATCGTCGCGATCTATAAGGACGGACAATCGGTCGACATCCTGAGCGAAGGCCAAGAAGGCGTGATCGTACTGGACAAGACGCCGTTCTACGCCGAGTCCGGTGGCCAGATCGGCGACAGCGGCTACTTGCAGGCTGGCAATTCGCGCTTCGATGTGCGCGACACCACCAAGACCGGCGGCGCGTTCCTGCATCACGGCGTGCTGGCCTCCGGCAGCCTGATGATCGCCGCACCCGTGGCCGCTCATGTCGATGCCGAAGTTCGTCATGCGACGTCGCTGAACCACTCCGCCACGCATTTGCTGCACGCCGCGTTGCGCCAAGTGCTGGGCGAACATGTCCAGCAGAAGGGCTCGTTGGTGGACAGCCAGCGCCTGCGTTTCGACTTCAGCCATTTCGAAGCGATCAAGCCGGAGCAACTCAAGGCGCTGGAAGACATCGTCAATGCCGAAATCCGCAAGAACTCCCCGGTAGAAACCGAGGAAACCGACATCGAGACCGCCAAGCGCAAGGGCGCCATGGCGCTGTTCGGTGAAAAATATGGCGACAACGTGCGCGTGCTGAGCATGGGCGGTGATTTCTCCGTGGAGCTGTGCGGTGGCATCCACGCCAGTCGCACCGGTGACATCGGCCTGCTGAAGATCATCAGCGAAGGCGGCGTGGCTTCCGGCGTGCGGCGTATCGAGGCGGTCACCGGCGCTGCGGCGCTGGCGTACCTCAATGCGGCGGAAGAACAACTCAAGGAAGCGGCGAGCCTGATCAAGGGCAGCCGTGACAACCTGATCGACAAGCTCTCGGCTGTGCTGGAGCGCAACCGCCTGCTGGAAAAGCAACTCGAGCAGTTGCAGGCCAAGGCCGCCAGCGCCGCGGGCGACGATCTGTCGGCCCAGGCCGTGGATGTCAAGGGCGTGAAGGTGCTGGCCGTGCGTCTCGATGGCCAGGACGGCAAGGCGCTGCTGGCGCTGGTCGATCAACTGAAAAACAAACTCGGCCGCGCAGTGATCCTGCTCGGCGGTGTCCATGAGGAAAAGGTCGTTCTCGTCGCAGGCGTGACCAAAGACCTGACTGGCCAACTCAAAGCCGGTGATTTGATGAAGCAGGCCGCTGCGGCAGTGGGCGGGAAGGGCGGTGGTCGTCCGGACATGGCGCAAGGCGGCGGTACCGACGCCAGCGCCCTGGACGCGGCACTGGCCCAGACCGTTGCATTTGTAGAGCAGGGTATTTAAGGCAGCGCTCCGGGCTCGCCAAGCGTGGGCCCGACCGCTGTTGATTGATTATTGGGCGCCCTTCATGGGCAGAGGCGGCTTTGAAATGGCTTTGATCGTACAGAAATTTGGAGGCACCTCGGTCGGCACCGTCGAGAGAATCGAGCAAGTCGCCGACAAGGTTAAGAAATTCCGTGATGCGGGCGACGACCTGGTGGTCGTGCTGTCGGCAATGAGCGGCGAGACCAACCGTCTGATCGATCTGGCCAAGCAAATCAGCGGCGACCAGCAACCGGTCCCCCGCGAGCTGGACGTGATCGTGTCCACTGGCGAGCAGGTGACCATCGCCTTGCTGGCCATGGCCCTGATCAAGCGTGGCGTGCCGGCGGTGTCCTACACCGGCAACCAGGTTCGTATCCTGACGGACAGTGCGCACAACAAAGCGCGTATCCTGCAGATCGACGACCAGAAAATTCGCGGTGACCTGAAGGCCGGTCGCGTTGTGGTTGTCGCCGGCTTCCAGGGCGTGGACGAGCACGGCAATATCACCACCCTGGGCCGTGGCGGTTCCGATACCACCGGCGTGGCGCTGGCGGCAGCCCTCAAGGCTGACGAGTGCCAGATCTACACCGATGTGGATGGCGTCTACACCACCGATCCGCGGGTTGTCCCCGTGGCTCAGCGCCTGGACAAGATTACCTTCGAAGAGATGCTGGAAATGGCCAGCCTCGGTTCCAAGGTGTTGCAGATCCGCGCGGTCGAATTCGCCGGCAAGTACAACGTTCCGCTGCGCGTTCTGCACAGCTTCAAAGAGGGTCCGGGCACCCTCATTACTATTGATGAAGAGGAATCCATGGAACAGCCGATCATCTCCGGCATCGCTTTCAACCGCGATGAAGCCAAGCTGACCATCCGTGGTGTGCCAGACACTCCCGGCGTGGCCTTCAAGATTCTCGGCCCGATCAGTGCCGCCAACATTGAGGTGGACATGATCGTGCAGAACGTCGCGCACGATAACACCACCGATTTCACCTTCACCGTGCACCGCAACGACTACCAATCTGCTGAAACCGTGCTGAAAAAGACGGCTGTCGAGATCGGCGCCCGGGAAGTGGTGGGCGATACCAAGATCGCCAAGGTCTCGATCGTCGGTGTCGGCATGCGTTCCCACGCAGGCGTGGCTAGCCGCATGTTCGAGTCCCTGGCCAAGGAAAGTATCAATATCCAGATGATCTCCACCTCGGAAATCAAGGTGTCCGTGGTGATCGAAGAGAAGTACCTGGAGTTGGCCGTGCGCGCCCTGCACACGGCTTTTGAACTCGACGCTGCTGCCCGACAGGGCGAGTAAGGCGTTGTACTGAGGGCGCGGCGTTGACCGCGCCCTTTGTTTTTCTGCATGGCGTGCCCCCAAAACTGTTCTTTTGCGCGCGCTGGTCAATACTAGGCCTGTAGGCTGCGACCGTTTCGGTTGTAGGTCCCATGCCTTTTTTTTGCAGACTGTTGTCCCTTAAGTGAATTGCGTGAGGAGAAAGGTATGCTGATTCTGACTCGTCGGTGTGCAGAAAGCCTGATTATTGGCGATGGCGAAATCACCGTGACCGTGCTCGGCGTCAAAGGAAACCAAGTACGTATCGGCGTCAACGCCCCGAAAGAGGTCGCTGTGCATCGGGAGGAAATTTACCTGCGTATCAAGAAAGAGAAGGACGACGAACCAAGCCATTAATTTTTATCGATTTTTATGTTTGCAAACGGGGATGAAGGTGGTTAATATACGCCCCGTGTTGCGGAGAGCTGGCCGAGTGGCCGAAGGCGCTCCCCTGCTAAGGGAGTACACCTCAAAAGGGTGTCGGGGGTTCGAATCCCCCGTTCTCCGCCATTATTCGTTTAGTGCGCTGTAGTCTGGCTTGATCGGTAAGTGATTGAAATTACTGAAAAAAGCGCTTTACAAAAAGATTCGGCGACCTATAATGCGCGGCAACAAATGCACTCGTAGCTCAGCTGGATAGAGTACTCGGCTACGAACCGAGCGGTCACAGGTTCGAATCCTGTCGAGTGCACCATTTAAGAGTTGCTTGCAGCGATGCAAATAACTTGGCTTCAACCAGTTGTGATCTGGTATAAAACCACAATCTGCACTCGTAGCTCAGCTGGATAGAGTACTCGGCTACGAACCGAGCGGTCACAGGTTCGAATCCTGTCGAGTGCACCAAACACCAAAAAGCCCGCATTCAATGCGGGCTTTTTGCTGTCTACGATTTGCCTTTTATACATCCTTTCTCATCGAATACGACTTCTGTACTACGGCCTTTCTTCGCTTTGTAGGTATACCGCGTACTCGAATTCCGAACCCTGATCGTGTCGGGCTTGCCCAGCGCGCTGATGACATCCTGCTGGCTCATGCCGGCGATGATGCGTTGATCGATGATGGCTTCGCGGCGCTGGCCGGCGTTGATCAGATTTCCGCAGTTGTCTTCGAACTGGCCAACAATGGTCGGTTCCTTGCGCCTGGTTTTGTTGCCGGATGTTTGACGGGGTTCCGCTTCGGGCAGCATCGGCTCGGCGTGGCTCGGCGTGAACGAATGAATCTGCTGCAGCGACAGGGTCTCGCCTGCTTCGCAACTCAAACTCGTAAACGTAACCTGCCCGGCGACGTTCTCGCAGCGATGCACGTTTTGCTCGGTAGCCCATAAAGGCAGGCAGGGCAGGGCGGCGAGCAAAAATAGACAGTGACTTGGCGACATCATCCTGGCGTCCTCCTTGACGTAGAAATGAAAGGGTAGCCGCTGGGTTTTTGCCCTGGCGTGTGTTTTATTTTCAAGATGAGTCGTCGTAAATGCCGAGGTTTAGCCTGTGTCCAGGTTTGTCTCGCAAGCGCTTGTTCTTGCCATGATTTTTTAACGTTTTACGGCGTCAAGCGGTGTATGATTGCGCCCGTCAGCCCCGCCGGGGCTTTGGAATATCTTCATGGACTTACCCAGTAGTTACTCAATATCCCGTTTTGCCAATCATGAATTGACTGATTGATCCTTCCGGCGTGGTCCACTGCTGGGAGTGGAGTTCGCCTATGACCGAAGTAGAAGTAAAAAAAACGCAGGAAAGCCTTCAGGATCGCCTCGCTCAAGTCGTTGAGCTGCTGCATCGCCAGCGGGTCGTCGAAGACCTGACGCATCGCCAGGAAGGCCCTCACTCCGACCGGGTCGGGAACCTGGTCCACCGGCAGAATCTCGTCGAGTTGCAGCGCAAGCTCGATGACCTGCACTCAGCCGACGTCGCCTACATCCTTGAAGCCTTGCCCCTGGAAGAGCGTCTGACGGTCTGGCAACTGGTTCAGGCTGATCGCGACGGTGACATTCTGCTCGAAGTGTCCGACTCGGTCCGTGAGACCTTGATCGCCGACATGGATGATCACGAGTTGCTGGCCGCCGCGAAGGAGATGGACGCCGACGAACTCGCCGACCTTGCCCCCGAACTGCCGCGCGACGTTGTCCATGAGCTGATGGAAGCCCTCGATGGCCAGCAGCGGGAGCGTGTGCGCTCGGCGTTGTCCTATGACGAGGAGCAGGTCGGTGCGCTGATGGACTTCGAGATGGTGACCATCCGCGAAGACGTCAGCCTTGAAGTGGTCTTGCGCTACCTGCGTCGCCTCAAGGAGCTGCCGGGGCATACCGATAAACTCTTCGTGGTCGATTACGACGGCGTGCTCAAGGGCGTGCTGCCCATCAAGCGCTTGCTCGTCAATGACCCAGAGAAGCAAGTGGCCGAGGTCATGGCCAGCGATCCGGTGAGTTTCCACCCGGACGAAAATGGCTACGATGCCGCCCAGGCGTTCGAGCGTTATGACTTGATTTCCGCGCCGGTGGTGGACAAGAACGGCAAGCTGATCGGCCGTCTCACGATCGACGAAATGGTTGACCTGATCCGTGAGGAAAGCGAAAGCGAAGTCCTCAGCATGGCCGGTCTGCGCGAAGAAGAAGATATATTCGCCTCGGTCTGGAAATCCCTACGTAACCGTTGGGCCTGGCTGGCGATCAACCTGATTACGGCTTTTGTCGCTTCCCGCGTCATCGGCCTGTTTGAAGGCTCCATCGAGAAGCTGGTGGCACTCGCTGCGTTGATGCCGATCGTTGCCGGTATCGGTGGTAATTCCGGCAACCAGACCATTACCATGATCGTTCGCGCCATGGCGCTGGACCAGGTCAGCACCGGCAATACCTCGCGATTGATGCGCAAGGAATTGGCAGTGTCCTTGATCAACGGCGTGATCTGGGGTGGGGTGATCGGCGTGGTGGCGTATCTGCTATATGGCAGCTGGTCACTAGGTGTGGTCATGACTGCCGCGATGACGCTCAACCTGCTGTTGGCCGCGCTGATGGGAGTATTGATCCCGATGACCTTGGCTCGTCTGGGGCGCGACCCGGCAATGGGGGCCAGTGTGATGATTACCGCCGTGACGGACAGTGGCGGTTTCTTTATTTTCTTGGGTTTGGCGACGATTTTCCTGCTCTGAGCACCTCATAAAAGAAGCCCGCCTGATTGGCGGGTTTTTTCTGGGCGATGACTTTGCAATCAAATGCCGAATTGAAGCCCAAAAAAAGCCAGCACAAGGCTGGCTTTAATGTCTGGGTTGCGATCAGGACGCGTCTGCGGCCATTTCGGCGTCGTGAGCGATCAGCGAAACGAGGGCGTTTTGCTGGCGATGGGAGAGTTGTCGGAAGCGTTGAAGCAACTCGCGCTCATGCAACGACAGCTCCGGGCTGTCCAGGCGCATGCTCAGCTCTTCACCCAAGGCACCTTCCTGAATCAGGCTTTGCTCTAGGCGCGCGATGATTTCGGAGTTCATGCTGCGGTGATGATTACGAGCCACCTCGGCAATGCGTTCCCGCATTCCGTCTGGCAGACGTACGACGAACTTGTCAGCCGTACGGCTGGAATAAATTGCCTGTTTCATTGGGCGCATATTTATTTAACCGGTTAGTTCAGGGAAGCGGTTCTCGGGATTGGCCGCAGGATGTCGATAGGACAAGGTCTGCAGCCAAATGTTCAACCTGAATTGTTAAGAGGCCCGCATCATGCCTCAAAATTGCCAGATCATTGGCGCCAATTCTGTGACAAATTCTGATCCGCGTAAAGGCGTTATGCCAGTACCCTTCATCAAAAAATGCGGACTGGTTTGAAAAAACACACAGGTTCCGCATTTGTGACCACTGCATCGTGTCGTTGTGCCATACCGTTGGGCGGATAACCGGTACGGAGCGAAACCTCTGCCGTCCTTGTTCTGTATAGGATAGTGGCAAATGGCCGATTTACTAGGCCGGGATGCTGTGGGGCGGATGAATGGCGGTCGCATTCTCTAGGGATGCGATCGCAGCGGCTACCGAGCCGCACCATTTGCCTACACTTAAAAACATGGACGACATGACAAACGCAGGGCTGGCCGTTAACATGCTCGCCGTCCAACGCACCGCGGTTCTCGCGGTCGACTTGTGTCTCAGTAGCTCAATTGGATAGAGCATCCCCCTCCTAAGGGGAAGGTTGGCAGTTCGAACCTGCCCTGGGACACCATATTCCTGCCCCGCCCTGCAAGTCTCTCTCGATCCCCTTAACGGAACGCCAACCGCTGCCGATAACCCGATGAGCCCGTTTTCCTGACGCCCCGAGGTTCTGGATTGGCTCGCGCTGTGCGCTGCGAGTGTCTATCCTTTGCGCGCGTCGCCGGGCTGCGGGGCGGTGTTTCGTTGTTTTGCCATTGAGTTCATCTTCTTATTTGCCTGGACATCCTCGATGCTCGCGTACCACCAAAAAAGTTTTCTGATCGTCGATGATTTCTCGGATTTCCGCAGTTCTGTCCGGTCTATGTTGCGTGAGCTGGGCGTCAAGGACGTGGATACCGCCGACACCGG
The DNA here is from genome assembly GCF_014268645.1 of Pseudomonas sp. SWRI154. NCBI lineage: Bacteria > Pseudomonadati > Pseudomonadota > Gammaproteobacteria > Pseudomonadales > Pseudomonadaceae > Pseudomonas > Pseudomonas sp. SWRI154. The sequence continues at coordinate 47,149 of NZ_JABWQW010000016.1, read as the reverse complement.
TGAGGTGGCGCTGCGCATGTGCTCGCAAAAGCGCTATGACTTTATTCTGCAGGACTATCATTTGGGCGATGGCCGCAAGAATGGCCAGCAAGTGCTGGAAGACCTGATGGTCGAAAAGCTCATCAGCCATGAAAGCGTGTTCCTCATGGTGACTGCCGAAAGCAGCCAGGCGATGGTGCTAAGTGCCTTGGAGCACGAGCCGGATGCGTACCTGACCAAACCGTTCAATCGCTCCGGCCTGGCCCAGCGCCTGGAGCGCCTGGAGCAGCGCAAAACGCTGCTCAAACCGATCCTGCAAGCCCTTGATCGTGGCAAGCCGATGGAAGTGCTCAACGCCTGCATCGCGCTGTGCAAGCAGGATCCACGCTACGGACCGTTGTGCCTGCGCTATCGAGCCGATGCGTTGCGCGACTTGAATCAGAACGAAGCGCTGGAGCGCCTCTACAACACCATTCTTGCGGACCGCCCATTGCCATGGGCGTACGCGGGGCTGGGAAAATTGTTGTTCAAGCGCGGTCAGGTCCTTCAGGCCAAGGATGTTTATGAGAAGGCTTTGAAAGTATTCCCGATGATGCCGGCCTTATATGACGGCATGGCTGAAGTACTGGTGGCGGAAGGCGATACGAAACAGGCGCAACACGTACTGGAAGAAGCGGTTCGCTTGTCACCGCTGGCGGTGCGCCGGCAATCGTTGCTGGGCAAGCTGGCAATGACCAATGAAGACTACGAGACCGCGTCGAAAGCCTATCGCCAGGCGGTCGGGCAGGGTGCGCAGTCGCGCTTCAAGGATCCGGAAAGCAATCTCGGCCTGGCCCACGCGTTGATCAGCAAGGGTAGCGAGAAAGGCCTGGACACGCGTACCCGGCTGGAAATCAACACGACGCTTAGTGCCGTGGCGAAGGAAAATCCCAGCGATCCAGGGTTACAGGTCCGGGCGCGCTTGATGAAGGCCACGAGTCTGCTGCTCAACGATGCCGAAACCGCCGAGAAGCTGACCGAGCAGGCCTTGCAGCGCCTCGACGGCATGGAACAGTTCATGAGTGCCGAAGCCGCTTTGCTGGTTGCCAAGCAGTTGCAGATGCTTGGGCAGACCAGCGCCGGCGAGTCGATGCTCAAGAACTGCGCGGAAATTTATGGCGATGACCCAGCCGTGATGCAGGGTATCGCCAAGCTGACCGATGACCCCAACATCCTCAACCAGGGCAACGCCGCCGCCGAGCTGAACCGTGAGGGCGTGCGCGTCTACAAGACCGGCGCGTTGCCTGAGGCGCGAGAGCTGTTCCGTCGTGCCCTGAAGATGCAGCCGAAGAACATCAGTATTGCCCTGAACATGGCGCAGTCGTTGTTGCATGGCACCGATACCAGCGTGGAATCGGAGCTGCTGCAGGAATGCCGCGCCTGCCTGAAACTGGTGGGCATGATGCCCGACACCGATGCGCGTCATGCGCGTTATCAGAAACTGCGAAGCAAGGCATTTGGCGATGAATGACAGCGAACAGGCGCTCGATTTTTCCACGGTGATCGCGTCTACCGTGCACGACATGAAAAACTCCCTGACCTTGCTCATGCAGGCCCATACGCAATGGCTCGAGCGCTTGCCAGAACCCGAGCGGCAAACCTCGGAGCAGGGTGTGATGGATTTCGAGTTCGCCCATCTCAATGGCTTGCTGGTGCAGCTGCTGGGGTTGTACAAACTCGGCGTCAATCAGTTGCCGCTGCATCCGGCCTATCACGAGCTGGATGATTTCATCGAAGCGCAACTGGCCGGCCATCAGGACGTGTTCCGCAGTCGCGGGATCATGGCCACTTATGAAGTCGATCCGCTGAGCCCGCTGGGTTTCTTCGATCGCGAGTTGATTGCTTCTGTGCTTGATAACATGATCAACAACGCCATTCGCCACGCTCGGCAGACCGTGTTGATCAGCGTGAGCGACGAGGCCGGGCAACTGGTGCTGACCATCAATGACGACGGTGAGGGTTATCCGCCCGAAATGATCGAGCGCCAGGCCGAATACGTCCAGGGCATCAACCACAGCAGTGGCAGCACCGGGCTGGGCCTGTATTTCGCGGCGAGAATTGCCGGGCTGCATCAGCGTGGCGGTTTGAGCGGGCGTACCGAGATTGCCAATGGCGGTGTGCTGGGTGGCGGGGTGTTCAGGCTTTACTTGCCTTGAGCCCGTTGCGCCAATAGCGCCGGTGATGCATATGGTCTTCTCTGCGCCGGTGTTTATTGTTTTCAGGCGCTTGATATTCCGAACAGCTGGAGCCTATTTTGTACGGGTTGCCGTTCGCGGCTCGCACATAACAAGGATTGCGTCATGACGACCGATGGCCAGCGTTCACTCGCGCAGCGACTGACGGGCATTGATGAGATTGAATGTGTCACGCCGGATTTGAATGGCGTGCCCAGGGGCAAGGTAATGACCGCCGAGGGCTTTTTGGAGGGCCGGCGGTTGCAGATGGCGCGAGGCGTGCTCCTGCAATGCATCATGGGCGGTTACCCGCCGTCGCGTTTTTACGGTAGCGACGATGGCGACCTGGCGCTGGTCGCTGATCCAAGGCAAGTCCATCGCTTGCCGTGGAGCCAGTCGCCGCGGGCCTTGGCTATTTGCGACGCCGATGAGCTGACCGGCGAAAGCTCGCGACTCTCCACACGTGGCCAGCTCAAAGCGGTGATCGCCCGGTATGCAGCTCGCGGCTTGGCGCCGGTGGTGGCTACCGAGTTGGAATTTTTCGTGTTCGCACCCAACCCGGACCCCACCCAGCCATTCCTGCCGCCGGTGGGGCTCGATGGCCGCCGCGAAGACGGCCAGTCTGCGTTCAGTGTGAGTTCCAACAACGGCTTGCGCCCGTTTTTCAACGAAGTCTACGCATGCATGGCGGCGCTGGGGTTGCCCCGCGATACCTTCATGCATGAAATGGGCGTGAGCCAGTTCGAGATCAATCTGCTCCATGGCGATCCGTTGTTGCTCGCCGACCAGACGTTCCTGTTCAAGCATCTGCTCAAGGAGGTCGCCCTCAAGCACGGCCTGACCGTGGTCTGTATGGCCAAGCCCCTGGCCCATACCCCGGGCAGCTCGATGCATATCCATCAGAGCGTGGTTGAGCTGGGCAGCGGTCGTAATGTATTCAGCGACGAGGCGGGGGAGCCGACGGCCGCTTTCCGGCACTTCATTGGCGGGCAGCAGGCCGGCATGGCGGATTTCACTGCGCTGTTCGCACCGAACGTGAACTCCTACCATCGGTTGTGTCATCCATTCGCCTCGCCAAACAACGCGTGCTGGTCCCATGACAATCGTTCCGCCGGGTTGCGCATTCCCGCCAGTGCGCCGCAGGCCCGACGGGTCGAGAACCGCTTGCCGGGTGCCGACGCCAACCCTTACCTGGCGATTGCCGCAAGCTTGGCGGCGGGCCTTCATGGCATCGAGAACCAACTTGAGCCGAGCGCTGTGATCCAAGGCGAATTCGAGGTGCCGGATAATTTGTCCCTGCCGTGTACCTTGCACGCGGCCCTCGAACGTCTCAAGCGTAGCCAGTTGGCGAAGGAACTGTTCGGTGCCGAGTTCATCGAAGGTTACATCGCTTCGAAGACCATGGAACTGACCAGTTTCTTTGACGAAATCACTCCCTGGGAGCGGCGTGTCCTAGCGGCCCAGGCATAACGAACCGTCGCATTCGGGCTACCTTCAATAGATAGCCCTCACTCACCTCAAGGAGCCGCTCGGAACGCCGATGCGCCAAATCTGGAAACCTTTTCGAGCGCTTTATTTTTCCTCGCTGATGATGCTCATCGGCTCGGGCCTCCTGAGTACTTACCTGGCCTTGCGCTTGGCCGCCGACCACGTCGACAGCCTATGGGTCGGTGCGCTGATGGCCGCGAACTATTTCGGCCTGGTGCTGGGCGGCAAGATCGGTCACCGACTGATTGCCCGCGTCGGGCATATTCGCGCCTATTCGGCCTGCGCCGGAATCGTCGGCGCGGCGGTATTGGGACATGGGCTGATAAATTGGCTGCCGGCCTGGATCGTGCTGCGGATGATTGTTGGCCTGGGCATGATGTGCCAGTACATGGTCATCGAGAGTTGGCTCAACGAGCAGGCCGAGGCCAAGCAGCGCGGGGTGGTGTTCAGCGGCTACATGATCGCCTCGTACCTGGGGCTGGTGCTGGGGCAATTGATTCTGGTCATGCACCCGGCCCTTGGATTGGAATTGCTGATGCTGGTGGCGTTGTGCTTCGCCCTGTGCCTGGTGCCGGTTGCGCTGACCCGGCGGATTCACCCGGCGCCGCTGCATCCAGCGCCCATGGAGCCGCGTTTCTTTATCAAGCGCGTGCCGCAGTCGTTGACCACGGTCCTGGGTTCCGGGCTGATCGTCGGCTCCTTCTACGGCCTGGCGCCACTGTATGCCTCCCAGCAGGGCCTGACCACCGAACAGGTCGGTCTGTTCATGGGTAGCTGCATTTTTGCCGGGCTGCTGGTGCAATGGCCGCTGGGCTGGCTATCGGATCGTTACGACAGGGCGCTGTTGATCCGCTGCTTCGCGCTGATCCTGGTGGTGTGCGCGCTGCCGTTGGCCATCCTGCCGAAGGTGCCGCTGGAAGTGTTGTTCGTGGCGGGATTCTTCTGTTCCCTGGTGCAGTTTTGCCTGTATCCACTAGCGGTGGCGTTCTCTAACGACCATGTCGAAGGTGATCGCCGGGTGTCGCTGACGGCCATGTTGCTGGTGACCTACGGCGTTGGCGCCAGTATTGGCCCGCTGGTGGCCGGGGTGCTGATGAAGTTGTATGGCAGCCAGATGCTCTACGGCTTTTTCGCCTTGTTTGCGTTGATCCTGGTGTGGCGGATCCGGCCTAAAGCGGTCACCAATCTGCATCAGGTCGATGATGCGCCGCTGCACCATGTGGCCATGCCGGACAACATGACCAGTTCACCCTTGGTGGCGTGCCTCGATCCGCGGGTCGACGAGCAGGTTGTGCAGGAGCAGATGCAGACGTCGCCCAATCCGGACGTCGAGCCTGAGCCCGAGCCTGAGCCCGAGCCTGAGCCGGAATTGGAGCCGGTCATCGAAGGGGCCGACGATGAACCTCCACCCTCCGATTTCACTCGGGCAAGGCCTTGAGCCTGGCATAAAAAAACGGGCAATCCCTCGTAAGGATTGCCCGTTTTTTTATGCCCGCGAAAATTAGAAATCGTCTTTATCGAACCGACGGGCTTCACGCTGTAATTGATACACGAAACGCTCGACCTGACGCTGTACCAAGCCGCTGATATTGTGAAAGCGAATACCGGCAAAAGTGGTATTGATGCGCTCTTCAAAATGCAGATAGCGCAGTTCCACCGGCGCGGTCATGTTGCCGAAAGGCAAGGCGGCGATAAAACGCTCGTAGACTTGGCCCAGTTGCAGCCGTTCGGTGATGTCGCCATCGAAGCGTAGCTTGCAGCCGGTCGCGGAGATATCCAGTAACTTGCCGTTCACCGGAGACTTCAGCTTGTCGCCCCCCAACTCCACATTCACCAGCTGCGCCAGTTTCAGGGCGGCGCGGAAAGCGTTGCGACGTTGGTGATAAACCACTTCATCAGGCAGGGCGCCGCGATAGCAGCGTCCGTCTTTCGACTCCTGGATGGTCAGCGCGCCGTTGCCTTCCCACGCGATGCGCACGCCATCATGGAAACCCTCGACTCGAAACGGCTCGCCCGCCAGCAGGAAACGCTCGCCGTCACGGGGGATCATTTCATCCAGGGCCAGGGTATTGCTTTCGCGGTCGACATCCACCAGATAGCTCTGGAAGCGCTGGCTGCGCTCATGGAAGGTGATGATCAGCGGGTCATGGCTATCTTGCAGCATCCGCAGGTTGCCGGAGATTTCCAGAGGGGTGTTGAGGACCTTCGGTGGCTGCGGAGCATCATCCGCGTTTGGGGCATTGAACACGGTAGGTCAATCTCCAGGCAAAATACGACTACAAAGAGCCAGCATTTTGCCAGCATGTAGCGCGCGTTGATAGTGCGCAGGCATCGTTCCCTTCATGCCTGGCTGAGCGGGCGGTGCTTGACCAGTTTTGCGGTCGAACCGCGAGCGTCATAAAGCGTAGGGATTTCACCACCATTGAGGATGCGCAACTGGTTGGCCGTAGCGGCCTGCTGCATCTGGATGGATTGACCGATTCGAGCGTTGGCGGCCTGGCACTGGCTGAGCAAATCAGTGAGCGCTGCGCTCTGGGATAACAGTTGATCGCCAATCGATGATTGGCTCGCCAGCCGCTCAAGGCCGCTATTGTCGGCGGGCAGGTTGAGGCTGGCAAGAATCTCGCTGCGCTTGCGGCCATGCTGATCGAGCAAAATGATCAATGCCTGTTTCTGCGCCAGAATATTTTCCAGCAGGGGCATGTCGCGACCGTGCAGTGCCAGGGATTCGGTCTGCAGCAGCTCCAGCAATTGTTGCGCTGGAGCAAAGTCGTCGTGGATCAGTTGCAATAAATGAGTGTCGTGCATGGCTGGCCTTGGGTCTTAAGCGTCCAAAAGCCTGGCGCAGGCTGCGGCCTAGCGCTGGGCTTCGAAATTGAGCAGTTTGCTGGCTACACGGTTGCTGTCGACTTGGTAGCTGCCATCGGCGATTGCTGCTTTCAACTGCGCCACGCGGGCGTTGTCGACGACAGGTTGATCGCGCAGCTTGTCAGTGACCTTTTGCAACTGCTGAGCCTCATTGCTGAGGTGTACCGACTCCCCGTTGCTGACAGTAGTAGCTTTTTCGGCTGGCTTGGATTTGTCGATGTCGACGGTTTCCTTGCTGGCGCTGGTGCGTGTGGTGCCTGTCGTGGGCGAAGAGCTGTTTAGACGGTTGAAATCGATGACCATGGTAAAAAACCTCTGGGTATTTGGACGCTTGCCATGTTTTCGGCCATTCCCAAATAAACTTTAGGCTCATTTATCAAATGAACGTGCGCACGTCTGCGCTTGCCTTTGCGTAAGGCACAGTCTAGGGAACACCGAGGTCAAGCGCCAGCCTGTCACCCTCCTTACATAGCCACTTCCACTTGGCCCGGCGCGATCACTTGCGCCTTGATGACCCGTTGGGAGTTGAGGTTTTTCACTCGAATCTGTTCACGCATGCCGCCATTGGACAGGGCTTCGCCGGGCATCCGCACGGCCAGCGTGCCGCTGCGCGCGGTGATCACGACCTGATCGCCCTTGCGGACCACTTCGGCTTGTTCCAGGTGCACGAGGGTAACGACCTGATCAGTGACCATTGGTCGGACAAGTTTCTGCCCGATGGCCTGATCGACGGAGGTCAGGAAACCCTGGGTAATCTGGCTGACATCACGTTCACGCAGCACTACATCCTGAGGCTCGACAATCCCGGCGCGCTTGAGCGGGCGAGTGGTGGTGACAATTTCGCGAAACAGGCGCACTTGAGCGGGCACGAACACCGTCCAGGGCGCGGCACTGTCACAACGAACCTTCACTGTGACGCGCCCCAAGGGCCTGGCCGGACTCTCTAGCGAGGCAGTCAATTCCTTGTCACACATTGGCATGCGCAGGCGCGGGTCGAGCTGGTTGACTTCGATCTCGTAACGACCTTCGGTTTGACTGGTTGCCAGATAGTCTTCTACGGTGAACTCAAGAAAGCCCTGAGTGACGCCGATAAGGAGATCAGGCAAGGTTACCGCAGCTGCACCAAGGGCAGGACTGCCCGAAGCGAGCAGGCAGGCAGCCAGCAACGCACCGAGCCAGTGGCGGCAGTGAGTGGTCAGGCGTCGAGAAAATGTCGTTTGTGCGTTCATGCCGGTTCAATAGCAAGCCCCGTGCCGTTTAGTGATGAATGCGCGTCGGACACATTAGCGTTAGGTAGGAGTCAGGGCATGGCGGGAGTGATGGATTCGGTAAACCAGCGTACACAGCTGGTCGGTCAGAATCGCCTGGAGCTGTTGTTGTTCCGTCTCGATGGCCAACAACTGTATGGGATCAACGTATTCAAGGTCCGCGAAGTGCTGCAATGCCCTAAGCTGACGTTGATGCCGAAGTCCAGTCCCGTCGTGTGCGGTGTGGCGAATATCCGGGGAGCGACCATCCCGATTCTCGACCTGGCAATGGCAACCGGTTCTGGCCGGCTGCTGGACCAGAGCAACCCATTCGTGATCATCACCGAGTACAACACCAAGACCCAAGGGTTTCTGGTGCGATCGGTGGAGCGCATCGTCAACATGAACTGGGAGGAGATCCACCCGCCGCCCAAGGGCACTGGCCGCGACCACTACCTGACGGCGGTGACGCGAGTCGACAACCAGCTTGTGGAAATCATCGACGTGGAGAAGATCCTCGCCGAAGTGGCGCCGACCCCAGAGGCGATTTCGGTCGGTGTAGTGGATGCCGAGACCCAGCACAAGGCGATTTCGCTGCGAGTGCTGACCGTCGACGATTCATCGGTGGCACGCAAGCAGGTCACCCGTTGTCTACAAACGATCGGCGTCGAAGTGGTCGCCCTGAACGACGGACGGCAAGCGCTGGATTACCTGCGCAAGCTGGTCGAGGAAGGCAAGAAACCGGAAGAAGAATTCCTGATGATGATCTCCGATATCGAGATGCCGGAGATGGACGGGTACACGCTGACATCGGAGATCCGCAGCGATCCGCGTATGCAAAAGCTGCACATCATCTTGCATACTTCATTGTCCGGGGTGTTCAACCAGGCGATGGTCAAGAAGGTCGGTGCCGATGACTTCCTGGCCAAGTTCCGACCCGACGACCTGGCTTCCCGGGTGGTCGAACGCATCAAGTCAGCAGGTTAAAAGGTCGGGCGCGTTGTGCGCCCGGCAAGTCAATACAGTGAAAAGAGGCGGTATCTTGTCTACGGGTAATTTGGATTTCGAACAGTTCCGGGTCTTCCTGGAAAAAGCCTGTGGCATCTTGCTTGGTGAAAACAAGCAATACCTGGTGTCTAGCCGTCTCAATAAATTGATGGAACAGCAGGGCATCAAATCATTGGGCGAACTGGTCCAGCGTATCCAGACCCAACCGCGCAGCGGTTTGCGCGAAATGGTAGTGGACGCTATGACCACCAACGAAACCCTGTGGTTTCGTGACACCTATCCCTTCGAAGTATTGAAGAACAGAGTTTTGCCGGCGGCCATCAAGGCCAGCCCGGGCCAACGCTTGCGTATCTGGTCGGCGGCCTGTTCGTCGGGGCAGGAGCCTTATTCGCTGTCGATGTCCATCGACGAGTTCGAAAGGACCAACATCGGCCAGTTGAAGATGGGCGTACAAATCGTCGCCACCGATCTGTCGGGGACCATGCTCAACAACTGCAAGACCGGCGAGTACGACAGCCTGGCCATTGGCCGTGGCCTGTCGCCTGATCGCTTGCAACGTTACTTCGACCCGAAAGGGCCGGGCAAATGGGTGGTCAAGGCGCCCATCAAGAGCCGAGTGGAGTTCCGCTCGTTCAACCTGCTCGACAGCTACGCCAGCCTGGGCAAGTTCGACATCGTGTTCTGCCGCAACGTGTTGATCTATTTCTCCGCTGAAGTGAAGAAGGACATCCTGCTGCGTATCCACGGCACCCTGAAGCCGGGCGGCTATCTGTTCCTTGGCGCGTCCGAGGCATTGAACGGCTTGCCGGATCATTACCAGATGGTTCAGTGCAGCCCTGGGATCATCTATCAGGCGAAGTGATGGGTATATTGCGGGGCGGCCGTTTACTCGTTGGATAAATCCGCCAACGGATGCCTCCCCTCCCATGCCTTGTGGAAATGCGCCTCGACTGCCGCTTCGGGCACATGGTTGATGTCAGGCCAGTGCCAGCGGGGCTTGTGATCCTTGTCGATCAACCGCGCCCGTACGCCTTCGCTGAATTCCGGATGACGGCAGCAGTTCAAGCTCAGGGTGTATTCCATGCGGAACACTCCGGCCAATGACAGATGGCGCGCGCGGCTGATCTGCTCCCAGACCAGGTGCGCCGTCAGCGGCGAGCCTTCGGTCATGGTCTTGGCCGCCCGGGCGATCAGCGGATCCGGATGGTCCAGCAGCAAGCTGAGGGCTTTCCAGGCGCAGCGCACATCACTGACGTCCAGCCATTCGTCGATTTTCTGCCGGCGCGGCAACCATTGCGCATCCGGTAACTGACCGACGGCTTCCTGTTCCAGCGCCTTGAGCAGGCTGTTGAGCTGCATCTCGGTTTGCTCCTGCCAGTTGAGCTGCAGGAGACCCTCGATCAAATCGTCCTGTTGCTCATCAAGCAAAAAGCGGTCGGCCAGGCCCAGGTCAATCGCATCCCGGGCATTCATGTGGGCGCCGGTCAGGCCGAGGAACAGGCCAAGCTTGCCGGGCAGGCGCGACAGGAACCAGCTGGCGCCAACATCTGGATATAAGCCGATGCTGATTTCTGGCATGGCCAGGCGGCTGCTTGGCGTGACGATCCGCGTACTGGCGCCTTGCAGCAGACCCATGCCGCCGCCCAGCACATAGCCATGACCCCAGCACAACAAGGGCTTGGGGTAGGTATGCAGATTGAAATCCAGCCGGTATTCCGCCGCGAAAAATTGCGCAGCCAGTGGCGGCACTTCGCCGGGTTGGGCGCGGCAGGCTTCCACCAGGCTACGGACCTCGCCGCCGGCGCAGAAGGCCTTGGCGCCGTTGCCGCGCAGCAATACACAGACAACCTGCGGCTCTCTGGCCCAGGCGTCGAGGCGATCGCGCAAGGCGTTGATCATGGGCAGCGACAGGGCGTTCAAGGATTTCTCGGCGTCCAGGGTGGCGATGCCCAGGCGCGCTCCATTGATGCCGGTGAGTTCTTCGAAGTGCAGATTCATCGTGACCTCGATCAGAAAATTGAATGATCAGTATGACCGCTGTGTGGGAATGTGCCGGATCAGCGTCAGATCAATTGACAAGCCCTGTAGGCTTTCCTAGGGTGCGCCCATTGTTTTTTTCGAGTGCAACCATGACTGCTGACGATCGTATCAAACTCGAACCGAGCTGGAAGCAGGCACTGCGTGCCGAGTTCGACCAGCCCTACATGACCGAGTTGCGCGAGTTCCTGCGCGGGGAATATGCGGCGGGCAAGGAGATTTATCCACCGGCCCCGCTAATCTTCAATGCGCTCAATTCCACGCCGCTGGACGAGGTCAAGGTGGTGATACTGGGCCAGGATCCGTATCACGGTCCGGGCCAAGCCCACGGCCTTTGCTTTTCAGTACAGCCGGGCGTGCCGACACCGCCGTCGCTGGTAAACATCTACAAGGAATTGAAGCGCGACCTGAACATCGACATTCCCAACCATGGCTATTTGCAGCATTGGGCTGACCAAGGCGTGTTGCTACTCAACACTACCCTGACCGTGGAACGCGCCAACGCCAATGCCCACGCCAAAAAAGGCTGGCAGCACTTTACCGATAAGGTCATCGAGGTGGTCAGCGCGCATCAGCCCCACTCGGTGTTCCTGCTGTGGGGCGCTCATGCGCAGAGCAAGCAGAAGCTGATCGATGCGACCAAGCACCTGGTATTGACCTCGGTCCACCCGTCACCGCTGTCGGCCCATCGAGGCTTCATCGGCTGCGGGCATTTCAGCCGGACCAACAAGTTTCTCGAGCACAACGGTGAGAAGCCGATCGACTGGCGATTGCCGCCGGTCTGAGTGGCAGGCGGAAAAAGCCCGTCGGACGATCAGGCCGAATCGGGCTTGCGAGCCCAATACCTGAATAGTGGTTCCGCCAGAAACAGCACGAACAACAGCCGCATTACTTGCAATGCGGTCACCAACGGCACCGATAACTGTAGCGTTTCCGCCGTCAGGCTCATCTCCGCGATGCCGCCGGGCATCATGCCCAGCGTCAGCGAACGCAAGTCCAGATGGGTCAGGGTGCTCAGGCCGAGGGCCGCGAGCGTGGCGATGAGCATCGTCAACACCGTGCCGATCAAGGTGCGACCCATGAACGACGGTGCCCGGCGGAAGAACTGCCGGTTGAAATGACAGCCCAGGCCGCTGCCGATCAGCCATTGGCCGATCTGGCTGCCACCATCGGGCAGACCGATGTGCAAATCCCAACCGATGCTCACTGCTGCGCTAACCAGCAGCGGCCCGAACAGCCAGGGGTTAGGTTGGCGCAAGCGCTCCCAGATCCAGGCGAGCAGGGCGCCCGCCGGGAACAGAATCGCCAGCCACAACCAATCCACTGTGGCGACGTGGTGTAGCGGCGTGCCTTCGCCCAGCAGATACTTGAAAGCGGCCGGCACGCACAGCACCACCACCAGCACCCGCAGGCTCTGACCCGCTGCGACACGGCTGAGGTCCGCGCCGTTACGAGCGCCGAGGTTGACCATTTCGCCGGAACCGCCGGGCATGCTCGAGAAGAATGCGGTGGCGCGGTCTTCGCCGGTGCGGCGCATCAGCCACACGCTCACCACGCTGGACACGCTGGTGATCAGCGCGCCGAAGAAGATCAGGCCGAAGTGGCTCAAGACTTGTTCCATCACCACCGGCGTAAAGTGCAGGCCGATACCGATGCCCACCACCCATTGGCCGCATTTGCGGCCGCCGGGGATTTCCATCAGTTGCCAGGGAGTCAGGCAGCGCACCAGGATGATCGCCAACAGCGAGCCGACCATCCAGGGCAACGGCCAGCCGATCAGGCTGGCCAGATAACCGCCGGCCAGACCGACCAGCGGTGTTCCCCACCATTGTCTGAAGGTTGGCGCCTCAGACATTGGCCAGGGCACGACGCTGGGCGCTGCGACGACGCCAGATGCGCAGCAGTGGCATGAACAACATGATCGCCGTCAGGATCCAGCAACCGAAGGCGATCGGACTCGACCAGAGGATCTCCAGCGCACCGTTGGAGATCGACAGCGCACGGCGCAGGTTCTGCTCCATCAGGCCGCCGAGGATGAAGCCCAGCAGGACGGGCGACAGCGGGAAATCCAACTTGCGCAGGATGTAGCCGAAGATGCCGATACCGATCATCAGGAACAAATCGAACGTGGTGGCGTGCACTGCGTAGACGCCGATCCCGGTAATGATCGCGATGACCGGCACCAGCGCCCAGTTCGGCACGGCCAGGATGCGTGTGAAGATACGGATCATCGGGATGTTGAGGATCACCAGCATGATGTTGGCGACGAACAACGATGCGATCAGGCCCCAGACGATGTCCGGTTGTTGCTGGAACAGCAGCGGGCCGGGCGTGATGTTGTACAGCGACAGCGCGCCGATCATCACCGCCGTGGTACCCGAGCCGGGAACGCCGAGGGTCAGCATCGGCACGAGTGCGCCGCAGGCTGCGCCACCGATGGCGGTTTCCGGTGCCGCGAGGCCGCGCTTGTCGCCTTGGCCGAACGTACCACTGGCGCCAGCCATGCGTTTTTCAGTCATGTAGGCAACGGCACTCGCCAGAGTCGCGCCCGCGCCAGGCAATACGCCCATGATGAAGCCAAGCACGCCGCAGCGGATGTTCACCCAGAACACCGAGGCCGCTTCCTTGAAGTTGAACATCATCCGCCCGGTGGCCTCCACCGCTTCCTGGCCGCGATGGGTTTTTTCCAGCAGCAACAGGATTTCGCTGATGGAGAACAGGCCCAGCACCAGCACGACGAATTGGATACCGTCGGTCAAATGGATGTTATCGCCGGTGAAGCGGTAGACGCCGCTGTTCGCATCGATGCCGACACAAGACAGGAACAGTCCGATCAGCGCAGCGATGAAGGTCTTGAGCGGCCGGTCACCGGCCATGCCGCCGAGGCAGACAATGGCAAACACCATCAGGACGAAATATTCCGCCGGTCCGAAGGCGATCGCCCATTTGGCCAGCAGTGGAGCAAACAACACCATGCCGCAGGTGGCGATGAACGCGCCGATGAACGAACTCCACGCCGACAGCGACAACGCCACCCCGGCCAGGCCTTGACGAGCCATCGGGTAGCCGTCGAGGGTGGTCATCACCGTGGAGGCTTCGCCGGGGATGTTAAGCAGGATCGAGCTGATGCGTCCGCCGTATTCGCAACCCAGGTACACCGCCGCCAGCAGGATCAGCGCCGACTCCGGCGGCAGTCCCAGTGCGAAGGCAATCGGGATCAGCAGCGCCACGCCGTTGATCGGGCCCAGGCCCGGCAGCAGGCCGACCACAGTTCCGATCAGCGTGCCGCTCAACGCGGTGACGAGGTTGTACGGCGTCAGCGCAACGCCAAAACCCTGGCCTAGATAATTCAGGGTATCCATATCAATTCTCCAGGACGCTGAGCAGGCCCAGGGGCAGCGGCACGTCCATCAGCTTGTCGAACAACAGATAAAGACCGATGGCCATCAGGCTGATGATCACCACGCTCGGAACCCAGCGACCGCCATACAGGCGCGCCATCGGCACGCCGATCAGGATGCTCGCGACGATGAAACCCAGGGGTTCGAAGGTCCCGGCGAATACCAGCAGCAGTGCCACGCAGATGCCGATCTTCTGTAGGGTTTCACGGTCCAGTTGCGGGTCATCGTCGCTGTGCACGACCGGCGTAGGGCGAAACAGCATGTACAGCAGCGCCAGCCCCATCAGCGCCAGTAACAGCAAGGGGAACGCGCGCGGACCGACCGGTTCGTAGGAAAAGGCGGCCTGATAGGGCCAAGCCATCAGTGCCAGGCCGATGCAGACCAGCAGTAGCACCGCGGCAAAAATACGTTGGATAGTGAGCATGACTAACTCCTGGGCGGCGCCGGCAGTGCCAGCGCCGCCGCGAGAACAGAGACGGTTACTGGATCAGGCCGAACTCTTTGGCCAGCACCTTGTAATCAGCCACTTGCTTCTTCACGTAGGTGTCCAGTTCCGGGCCGGTCATGGCAAACGGGAACAACTCGCGCTGGTCACGCAGCTTGGCGAACTCTTCGGAAGCCAGCAGTTTGTCGAAAGCATCTTTCCACCAGGCGTAGTCTTCATCGCTGACCTTCGGCCCGAGGTAGAAGCCACGAACCACCGGCCAGACGATGTCGTAGCCTTGTTCCTTGGCGGTCGGAATGTCTTTCATTTCCGGCTCATCAATGCGTTTTTCGGCAAATACCGCAAGCAGGCGCATGTCGCCGCTCTGGATGTGCGGCATGGAGTCGGAAATGTCCGTACTGCCTACCTGGATGTGGCCGCCGAGCAGCGCAGTGGCAATTTCGCCGCCGCCTTCCAGGGCCACATAACGCAGTTCGCGAGGGTTGATGCCGGCGGCCTTGGCGATCAAGGCAGTCTGCATCCAGTCCTGGCTGCCGACGGTGCCGCCGGAGCCGATCACCACGGAACCGGGATCTTTCTTCAGCGCCTGGACCAGGTCATCGAGGGTCTTGTAGGGCGAGTCGCTTTTCACGGCGATGGCGCCATAACTGGTGCCCACGGCAGCGAGCCAGCGTACTGCGCTTTCATCGAAACGACCGAACTTGCCTTGCGCCAGGTTCAGCAACGAACCACTGGACCAGGCCACCAGCGTGCCGGCATCGGCCGGGCGCTGGGCCACCACCGCGTTATAGGCCACCGCGCCGACACCGCCGGGCATGTAGGTGACGCGCATCGGCTTGGTCAGCAGTTTCTGGTTGACCAGCGCGCTTTGGACCAGCTTGCACGTCAGGTCGAAACCACCGCCGGGGGAGGCCGGGGCGATGCACTCGGGGCGCTTGGGCTCTTTGGATGGATCAGCCGCGAGCAATTGCCCGGCGAACATCAGGCATCCGGCGGCCAGGGCTACTTTACGCAGTGTTAGGCTCATTTTTGTCTCCACGGGAGTTGTTGTTGTGTGTTGTGAATCAGGTACTGCCAGGGTGTGACGTCGTGCTGGTTCATGCGGGTGATCAACAGCGCGACAGCTCAAGCCGCACAACCGCACCGAGACGTCGATGGAAATCGGCGCGCGCGACGGCACAGGCAAGGGTAGTCTGGTCAAGGCGAGAAAGGCGGGTGGGCGGTGAAACCTGGAGCTGCATGGACAGCATGGTGAATACTCCGCTTATTGTTTTTATTCGGCGAAAACGCTTCGAGGCGTTTTTCGTTCGCGAGGTGTGTCGCGACCGGCAGTCGAAACTGTCCGTGGGAGGACTCTAACGGGCCAACCTTTCGCGAACCTTTCAAAAGGTTTCAGGATGTTTTTTGACTCCACAGTGGTGAATGCGGCTGTAAACTCCGCGCCAAAGAATGGCCCCGACCATCCCTGAATCGAGGAAAACCCCATGCGTGTCCTGCTCGTCGAAGACCATCTGCAGCTCGCTGAAAGTGTCGCCCAGGCCCTCAAGAGCACGGGCTTGACGGTGGATGTGCTGCACGACGGGGTGGCCGCCGACCTGGCCTTGAGCAGCGAGGAATACGCCGTGGCGGTCCTTGACGTGGGATTGCCGCGCATGGACGGATTCGAGGTGTTGGCGCGCTTGCGAGCGCGGGGCAAGACCTTGCCGGTGCTGATGCTGACCGCTCGCAGCGATGTCAAGGACCGCGTCCACGGACTGAACCTCGGTGCCGACGATTACCTGGCCAAGCCCTTCGAACTCACGGAGCTCGAAGCCAGGGTCAAGGCGTTGCTGCGCCGTAGCGTGTTGGGTGGCGAGCGCCAGCAGCGCTGCGGAGGGCTGGTCTACGACCTCGACACCCGCCGCTTCACCCTCGACGACGAACTCATGACATTGACGTCCCGTGAGCAGGCCGTGCTGGAGGCGTTGATCGCCCGGCCTGGTCGGGTGATGAGCAAGGAGCAGTTGGCGGCCCAGGTGTTCGGCCTGGATGAAGAGGCGAGCCCCGATGCCATCGAAATCTACGTGCACCGTTTGCGCAAGAAACTCGACGGCCATGCGGTGGCAATCGTGACGTTCCGGGGGTTGGGTTACTTGTTGGAAACCCGCGATGCATAAGCCCGACAGCCTGCGTTGGCGGCTGCTGCGCAACCTGGCATCGCTGTTGGTGGTGCTGATGCTCGCCAGCGGCCTGAGCGCCTATTGGAACGGTCGTGAAGCAGCCGATACCGCTTACGACCGCACATTGTTGGCTTCGGCCCGGACCATTGCCGCCGGCCTTTCGCAGCGAGACGGCACGCTCAGCGCCGATGTGCCTTACGTGGCCTTGGATACCTTCGCCTATGACAGCGCCGGACGGATCTACTACCAGGTCAACGACATCCACCAGAAGCTGATTTCAGGCTACGAGAATCTTCCCGGTCCGCCGCCCGGTACGCCGCGTACCGATGACTATCCCGCGCTGGCACGTTTCTACAACGCTCGATATGAAGGCCAGAATGTGCGAGTGGTGAGCCTGCTCAAGGCCGTGAGCGAGCCGGAGATGAATGGCATGGCGGAAATTCGCGTAGCGGAAACCGAAGAGGCGCGGGTCAGCATGGCCCGGAGCTTGATGGCCGATACGCTGTTGCGGTTAGGCATGCTCGCCGTGGGCGCGCTGCTGTTGGTGTGGTTCGCTGTCAGTGCCGCGCTGCGTCCGCTGGAACGCTTGCGCACGGCAGTGGAAGAGCGTCAGCCGGACGACTTGCGACCTTTGCCGCTGATAGAGGTCCAGCATGAGCTGTGGCCGCTGGTGAGAGCCCTCAATCATTTCACCGAGCGCCTGCGCGGCCAGTTCGAACGCCAGGCGCAGTTCATTGCCGATGCCGCCCATGAGTTGCGAACCCCCTTGGCCGCGCTCAAGGCGCGCCTGGAGTTGGGCTTGCGCGCCAGCGAGCCGCCAACGTGGCGCGAGACCCTGGAAAGCGCGGCTCAGGGCACCGACCGCCTGACCCATCTGGCGAATCAACTGCTGTCGCTGGCACGAGTGGAAAATGGTGCGCGGGCGATTGCCGAGGGCGGCGCGCAGTTGCTCGACCTGAGCCAACTTGCCCGTGAACTGGGCATGGCCATGGCGCCATTGGCGCATGCGCGTGGTGTCGCATTGGCCTTGGAAGCCGAGGGGTCTGTCTGGTTGCGGGGCGAACCGACGCTGCTGAACGAGCTGTTGAGCAATCTGGTAGACAACGCCCTGGCCCATACGCCAGCGGGCGGCAATGTGATCCTGCGGGTCGCCGCGCCGGCGATACTCGAGGTCGAGGATGATGGCCCAGGCATTCCCTTGTGTGAACGAGAGCGGGTGTTCGAGCGCTTCTATCGGCGCAACCAGCAAGTGGCCGGCTCCGGCTTGGGGTTGGCGATCGTCGGGGAAATCTGCCGGGCGCATTTGGCGCAGATCACCCTGCATGACGGACAGGAGGGGGGATTGAAGGTGCGGGTGAGTTTTATCCCTGGCTCAGACTGACTCTGAATCAAGGGCCGCTGTGGCATTGACTGTCCCAGCTTATTCAGTAAAACATCGACCGCGCCTCTTCGATGTCCGCGCACCGGTCCTTGTTGTCCAGGTCCAGCCCCAGCTTCTTGACCGCGGGCACTCCAAACACGTCGATCCTGCTCAGCGGATGATTGCTGTCCCTGTGGCAGTACAGCGAGGCGACCTGCACCAGGTCGACGTAATCGATCTGCCTGGAGTCCCGGCTGAAATCCAGATACTGGCCCGGCAGTTTTACCAGCCTCTCCGGAAACTCCCAGACACTGAGCAGCTTGTCCCCCAATACGGGATGAATCGTCTCGATGACGTGGTTGAGGCTGACCGGATCGGAGAGCAACTCATTGTTGTCCTCGGCATACGTCAGGATCGGCAGGACGCCGATCTGGTGGACCAGCCCACCCAATGCAGCCTGGTCAGGCTTGAGATGGGTGTAGCTGCGGCACAGCGCGTAACTGACGCCTGCGATCTCCAAACTTCTGCGCCAGACTTCGCGCATCTTTTGTTCCACGACCTCGGAGCGGGCATGGAATATCTGTTCCATGACCAGGCCGATGGCCAAGTTGCTGCTGTAGTTGACCCCCAGCCGCGTGATGGCGGTGTGCAAGTCGGTTACTTCCTGGGTAGCCCGCAGCAGCGGGCTGTTGACGACCTTTATCAGGCGCGCCGACAGCGCCGTGTCGCGGCCGATCACTTTGCTCAGGTTGCTGACGCTGATCTCCGGGTCTTCAGCGGCCCGGCGAATCTGCATGGCCACTTCCGGCAATGTCGGCAGGACCAAGTCGTCATTATCGATGGCCGCCACCAAGTCCCGCTGGACCTTATCCGCCAAATCGCTCATTTCGTTTCTCTAGGTGCTGCGAAAAATGTTGCGATCAACGCTGGATTTCGCGGTCGCGGTCCAGTTCGTAAGGCAAGTCCAGCAAGTGTAGCGCGGGTCCTTCCAAAGCACTGAGGTGCAGATTGCCGTCTTCTGCCGCTTCGGCCTGCAAGACCGCCAGCAGTTCAATATTTCTTTCGGTGTGGGCGGCAATGACTACCTCGCCGATGGAACTGCCGTGGGTGGGAGAGAAAAGGGCGGTGCCAGGTTCTGGCAGTTCATCGGCCTCCAACTGCAGGCGATACAGTCTGCGCTTGAGTTTGCCCAGGTACTGCATGCGCGCGACTATTTCCTGGCCGGTGTAGCAGCCTTTCTTGAAGCTCACGCCGCCAACGGCTTGCAGGTTGAGCATTTGCGGAATGAACAATTCGCGGGTTGCCGGCATGACTTGGCCGATGCCCGCGCGAATCTGGCCCAGCAACCATTGGTTCAGGTCGCTTTCGGCCAGTAGCGCGCGCAGGCGAGTGCGCAGCGTATCGGCCTGTTCGGCGCGAGCCCAGAGCTCGGCGCGGCCGGGAGAGACGCGGATGGCGATCAACGATTCATGGCGTGCCACGCTGTCAGTGTCGACCGGCAGCTCCAGGCCCAGGTCGCTGAGCGCGGTGTCGGCGTTTTCCAGTCCGAAGCGGACCCAAGCTGCGCTTTCATCGGTGAGCTTGGATTTGGAAAATACAGCGTATTTCTTCAAGTCCGCCAGTTGCGGCTCCAGCAGTTCGGTGGCCATCGCCATCAAGACACCGTCACCTTCGAGCAGGATCCGGAAGCTCGATTGCATCCGGCCTTTCTGGGTGCACCGGGCACCCAGGCTGGCCCGGCTGTCGCCCAGGTAGTTGAGATTGCAAGTCAATTGGCCTTGCAGGAATTTGCCGGCATCCACGCCGCGGACCGCGAGTACGCCTTCGTGGGACAGGGTGCAGAAAAAAGCGGAATCAGCCATGGGTCATCGCAGGGTAAAAAAGTCTGGTGGACATCATAAGGGGGCGCCCTTGAAATGGGTAGTTTACAAAGAATTGGCGACGCCCGACCAAAGCCGTCTGTTGCGCCGCGGTCGGGCCTGTATACTTACGCTCTATTTGAGGAGCGCTCCATGGTTGAAGATGTTGAACTGAATCGCCTCTACTGGCACAGCCGCCGCGGCATGCTTGAGCTCGACGTACTGCTGGTGCCGTTCGTGAAGGAGGTCTACCCGCACCTCAATGACGTGGACCGTGCGTGCTACGTTCGCCTGCTCGAGTGCGAGGACCAGGATATGTTCGGCTGGTTCATGGAACGCAGTGAATCCGAAGACCCGGAGCTGCAACGCATGGTCCGGATGATCCTGGACCGTGTCCAGCCCAAGTAATCGCTTCGAATGCCGCTGGCACGTCTCCGGGCAGTTGCTGGCGGCCTACCTGCTGGCCCAGGTGTTCGCCCTGGGTTCATCGTTGCTGTGGACTGGCCCGCCCGTGTTCGCTGCCGTTGGCGTCGTGCTTTGCATATGCCACGGCGCCTGGGTATTGCCGCGACATATATTGCTGACTCATCGCCAAGCCTTTCGTGGCTTGCGTCGTGATGCCGATGGCTGGCAGCTCTGGAGTGCCAGTGGTGGCTGGCAAGCGGTGCAGTTGCGACCTGACAGCCTCGCGTTACCCTTGATCGTCGTGCTGCGCTTTCGCCTGCAGGGTGAGCGACGGGTTCGCTCGTTGTGCGTGCCCCATGACGCGCTGGCGCCGGATGTCCATCGGCGCCTGCGCGTGCGGCTCAAGTTCAGCCGGCGTAGGTGGGCGGCACCAGAATAGTGTCCAGCGCTTCCGGCAGCAGGTTCGGGTAGTCGAGCGTGTAGTGCAGGCCGCGACTTTCCTTGCGTTCCATGGCTGAGCGAATCATCAGTTCGGCCACTTGCGCCAGGTTGCGCAGTTCGATCAGGTCGCGGCTCACCTTATAGTTGCTGTAGAACTCATCGATCTCATCGAGCAGCAAGCGCACCCGATGCTGGGCCCGTTGCAGGCGCTTGTTGGTGCGCACGATGCCAACGTAGTCCCACATGAAGCGCCGCAATTCATCCCAGTTGTGGGCAATGATCACGTCTTCATCCGAGTCGGTGACCTGGCTGGCGTCCCACGAGGGCAGGGCGGCGGGAACGGCGACATGGGGCAATTGCTCAAGGATGTCTGTCGCGGCGGAGCGCGCATAGACGAAACACTCCAGGAGCGAGTTGCTGGCCATGCGGTTGGCGCCGTGCAGGCCGGTGAAACTGGTCTCGCCAATGGCGTACAGGCCAGGCACGTCGGTGCGGCCTTGCTGGTCGACCATCACGCCACCGCAGGTGTAATGCGCTGCGGGCACCACCGGGATCGGCTGCTTGGTAATGTCGATGGAAAACTCGAGGCAGCGTTCGTACACCGTCGGGAAATGGCTCTTGATGAACGCTTCAGGTTTATGACTGATGTCCAGGTAGACGCAGTCGATGCCCAGGCGCTTCATTTCATGGTCGATGGCCCGCGCAACGATGTCCCTTGGGGCCAATTCCGCACGAGAATCGAAGCGCTGCATGAAACGCTCCCCATTGGGGAGTTTCAGGTGAGCACCTTCACCACGCAGGGCCTCGGTCACCAGGAAGCTCTTGGCCAGCGGGTGATACAGGCAGGTCGGGTGAAATTGGTTGAATTCCAGGTTCGCCACCCGGCAACCCGAACGCCAGGCCATGGCAATGCCGTCGCCGCAGGCACCGTCGGGGTTGCTGGTGTACAGATAGACCTTCGCCGCGCCGCCCGAGGCCAGGATCACAAAGCGCGCGCCGTAGGTGTCGACTTCGCCGGTGCCTCGGTTGAGAACGTAGGCGCCCAGGCAGCGGTCGCCGTCCAGGCCCAGGCGTCTTTCGGTGATCAGGTCGATCGCGACTCGCTGTTCCAGCAATTCGATATTCGGCCGCTGCCGGGCTTGGGCCAGCAAAGTCTTGAAGATGGCCGCGCCGGTCGCGTCGGCCGCATGGATGATCCTCCGGTGACTGTGGCCGCCCTCGCGGGTCAGGTGGAACTCAAACCCTCCATCTTCAGTACCGGATTGCTCGTCACGGGTGAAGGGCACGCCTTGGTCGATCAACCACTGGATGGCCTGCTTGCTGTGCTCGACGGTGAACCGCACAGCGTCGGGATGGCACAGGCCGCCGCCCGCGTTAAGGGTGTCGTCGACATGGGACTCAATGGTATCGGTGTCATCCAGTACCGCGGCGACGCCGCCCTGGGCCCAGAAGGTCGAGCCGTTGGCCAGGTCGCCTTTGCTCAGCACTGCAATGCGCAAGTGCTCCGGCAGGGTCAGGGCGAGGCTCAATCCGGCGGCACCGCTGCCGATTACCAGAACATCGTGTTGGAACTGTTGGCTCATTTGAAGTTTTCCGCTCAAGGCGACCCGGTTTCGGGGTTGGCACCAGACATCCGCTACATCGGGTCGGGAAGCCACGCAGCCCACTAGTATATAGAGGGGGGGACCGGCACAATAGCCGGGCGTTCATGGCAATATGGAACCAGAGGGGCGGGAAAAACGAAGCGCTTCGTCGCAGGACGGTTTTCCTGACAGACGACAAGGCGGCCGTTTCGTCGATTAAGCGCTGTTTATCTCGTCACGCAAGGCCAATGTTTGCTTCGAAGCTCTATAAATAGTGGGAACTTTTGCCAAGCGTCCACGTTCAATAGACGGTTGCCTGCAAAAGGGAACAGCGTCGGGTTGGTGCAGGGCTTCGATTTGAGTCCTCCTCCGACAGACCCGGCGACAGATTATTCGCGCAGCCGGGGAATCTCGTGCTGCGCTTTTCGTGCGTGCCGGATCAGAGCACGCCGGAAACTTGCTTGGAAGGGGGAGAACTTTTGCGAAAAGCCCGAGTCTATGTTTGCAAGCCCGGTCAATTAGTAATGCAAGCCTCCTTCGAGCTTATCGAGGAGTGTTCATGCTAACCCAGGAAGAGGATCAGCAGCTGGTCGAACGCGTTCAGCGCGGCGACAAGCGAGCTTTCGATCTGCTAGTGCTGAAATACCAGCACAAAATTCTCGGGTTGATCGTGCGTTTTGTGCACGACACCCATGAAGCCCAGGATGTCGCCCAGGAAGCCTTCATCAAGGCTTACCGCGCACTTGGTAATTTTCGCGGGGACAGCGCGTTTTACACGTGGCTTTACCGCATCGCCATTAACACGGCGAAAAACTATCTGGTTTCACGCGGCCGTCGGCCGCCGGATAGCGATGTAAGTTCCGAGGATGCCGAGTTCTACGATGGCGATCATGGCCTCAAGGACCTCGAGTCACCGGAGCGAGCCTTGCTGCGGGATGAGATCGAAGGCACTGTCCATCGAACCATCCAGCAATTACCTGAAGATTTGCGTACGGCTTTAACTTTACGTGAATTCGACGGTCTGAGTTACGAGGACATTGCGAGCGTCATGCAGTGTCCGGTGGGTACCGTGCGCTCCCGGATCTTCCGCGCTCGGGAGGCCATCGATAAAGCCCTGCAACCGTTGTTGCAGGAAAACTGAGACAGCGGCGACAGCCAAGAGAGGAACGCCATGAGTCGTGAAGCCCTGCAGGAATCGCTGTCCGCAGTGATGGATAACGAAGCGGACGAATTGGAATTGCGTCGGGTATTGAATGCCTTTGACGATGTTGAAACCCGTGAGACCTGGGCTCGTTACCAGATCGCCCGGGCTGTCATGCACAAGGACTTGCTGCTTCCGCGTCTGGACATCGCTGCGGCCGTTTCTGCTGCATTGGCTGATGAAGCCGTACCGGCGAAAGCCTCCCGTGGTCCATGGCGTAGCCTGGGTCGACTGGCTGTGGCCGCTTCGGTGACCGTAGCCGTACTGGCAGGTGTGCGCTTGTACAACCAGGATGAGATTGCCGGTGTACAGATGGCCCAGCAATCCAACCAGCCAAGCTTGGCCACCCCACAGGTCAAAGGCCCGGCGGTATTGGCTGGCTACAGCGAAGGTTCGGAAGCTGCCGGCACCAACGGTGTCCTGCAAGGACAACCAGGCTGGCATGATCAGCGCTTGCCCAACTATCTGCGTCAGCATGCCCAGCAGGCTGCGTTGAAAGGGACTGAAAGTGCACTGCCATACGCTCGTGCAGCCAGTCTGGAAAACCGTTAAGGAGGACCATGCGCGCCATACCTCTCTTATCGCTTCTGCTCGGTGGCTGGTGCGTTGTTCCAGCCTATGCCGGTGAGGCTCAAGACTGGCTTAATCGTCTAAGCCAAGCCGAGCAACAGCAAAGTTTCCAAGGTACTTTCGTTTACGAGCGTAACGGTAGCTTTTCTACCCATAACATCTGGCATCGCGTCCAGGATGGCAAAGTCCGCGAGCGGCTGCTGCAGCTCGACGGTTCGGCACAGGAGGTCATGCGCATTGATGGACGTACTCAATGCGTCAGTGGCAGCTTGATTGCTGGGCTGGGAAATACGCCTGATGGCACTGCTCGTGCGCTCGATCCGCAAAAACTCAAGAATTGGTATGACCTTGCCGTCATTGGCAAGTCGCGTGTGGCTGGGCGACAGGCAGTGATCGTCGCCCTGACGCCCAAAGATCAGCATCGATATGGCTTTGAGTTGCATCTGGACAAGGAAACCGGTCTGCCGCTTAAGTCGCTCCTGCTCAATGACAAGGGCCAGTTGCTCGAACGTTTTCAATTTACCCGCCTGAATGTCGCCGAGCCTTCGGACGGCGATCTGCAGGCCAGCGCCGAGTGCAAGGCCGTTGCGCAAGATCCTGATAAAGCCACTGCGGTCAAGACCGCCTGGCATTCGGACTGGCTTCCGCCTGGCTTCGAACTGACCAGCAGCGTTGCGCGAAAGGATCCGGACACCAAGGTCCAGGTCAGCAGCTTGATGTATGACGATGGCCTGGCTCGCTTTTCGGTGTTTCTCGAACCGTTGAACGGTGCTGCAGCTACCGACACTCGCACTCAGTTGGGGCCGACGGCTGCTGTATCTCGTCGTCTCACCACGCCACAAGGCGAAATGATGGTTACGGTGGTTGGAGAAATTCCTATCGGTACGGCAGAGCGGATTGCGCTGTCCATGCGCTCCGACGTCGCGGCAGCCAAGTAGTCCATTGCTCAGGTGGCTCGATTGCGCATGAGGCCGGTAACGCCGAGGCTTGATCGAAATGCCGAAACTTCCTGTCAGCATTTTCATTTGCAAAAATACGATTTTTTTTCTATAGGTCAGAGCCGCTCGGCTCTGGCCTTGTCTGTTTGCGGAACAAATATACCGGCGTATCGTTACCCGGTGTTTTTGCTCCATATCGCTTAACCATGCTCGTCGTAACGGGAGCCGTATGTCGATACCACGCTTGAAAACCTATCTCTCCATATTTGCCACCGTGCTGGTTCTCGGTCAGGCCGTTCCCGCGGTGGCGGTCGAGTTGCCGGACTTCACTCAATTGGTCGAACAGGCTTCGCCGGCTGTGGTGAACATCAGTACCACGCAGAAGCTGCCGGAGCGACGGGTGATGGATCCGCAAATGCCGGACCTGGAAGGCTTGCCGCCCATGTTGCGTGAGTTCTTCGAGCGTGGCATGCCTCAGCCACGTTCCCCTGGCGGTGGTCGCCAGCGTGAAGCACAGTCCCTCGGCTCGGGCTTCATCATTTCGCCGGACGGCTACATCCTGACCAACAACCACGTGATCGCCGACGCCGATGAGATTCTCGTGCGTCTGGCTGATCGCAGTGAGCTCAAGGCCAAGCTGATCGGTACGGATCCGCGTTCCGATGTGGCGCTGCTCAAGATCGAAGGCAAGAACCTGCCCGTGCTCAAGCTCGGCAAATCCCAGAACCTGAAAGCCGGCCAATGGGTTGTCGCAATAGGTTCGCCGTTCGGCTTCGACCATACCGTGACCCAGGGCATAGTCAGCGCCATTGGTCGCAGTCTGCCGAATGAAAACTACGTGCCGTTCATTCAGACCGACGTGCCGATCAACCCGGGCAACTCTGGTGGCCCGTTGTTCAACCTCGATGGTGAAGTGGTAGGCATCAACTCCCAGATCTATACCCGTTCGGGCGGTTTCATGGGCGTATCCTTCGCCATTCCGATCGACGTTGCCATGGACGTTTCCAATCAGTTGAAAAGCGAAGGCAAGGTCAGCCGTGGCTGGTTGGGCGTAGTCATTCAGGAAGTAAACAAAGACTTGGCCGAGTCGTTCGGGCTGGAAAAACCTGCTGGCGCGCTGGTGGCGCAGATTCAGGAAGGTGGTCCGGCTGCCAAGGGCGGCTTGCAAGTCGGTGACGTGATTCTCAGCCTCAACGGCCAGCCGATCATCATGTCTGCTGACCTGCCGCATCTGGTGGGCGCACTCAAGGCCGGTGCCAAAGCCAACCTGGAGGTGATTCGCGAAGGCAAGCGCAAGAACGTCGAGCTGACGGTTGGCGCGATCCCTGAAGAAGGCAAGGAACTGGATTCACAGCCGAAGTCTGGCGTAGAGCGCAGCAGCAATCGCCTGGGCGTGGCCGTGGTTGAGCTGACCGAGGAGCAGAAGCGCACGCTGGAGCTGCAAGGCGGCGTTGTGATCAAGGAAGTACAGGACGGCCCTGCGGCCCTGATCGGCCTGCAACCGGGCGACATCATTACGCACCTGAACAATCAGGCCATCGGCTCCACCAAGGCGTTCACCGACATTGCCCAGGCACTGCCGAAGAATCGTTCGGTGTCGATGCGAGTCTTGCGTCAGGGACGCGCTAGCTTCATTACTTTCAAATTGGCCGAATGACCGATTGATCGCTGAAAAAAAACCGCCTGGAAAGAGGCGGTTTTTTTTGTCTGCCGAATGCTCAGCCCATCATGTCCTTGACCATGCGTTCCTGCTCCATGAGCTCTCGCTGCCGGGCATCGATGCGCGACGACAGCGGGAAATTGGTGCCGGCGCGCCGTTTGGCGAAATCCAGCTGCTGAATGGCCTGACGGTAATCACCCACCAGCGCGAAGTATTCGGCACGTGCCTGGTGCAGGCCGATGATATTGCCTGACAGCCCGCGGGTTTCCGCCACCATGTACCAGATGTCCGGGTCGTCCGGGCGGTTCTTGAGCAGGGTTTCGAGGGCCTTCTCGGCATCGGCGGGGCGGTTCTGCTTGAGCAACAGGTCGACACGCACTTGATTGAGCGGATAGTTGCCTGGATATTGCACCAGCAGCCGGTCGACGCGAGATTGGGCATCCGCCAGCTTGTTGCTGGTAATGTCCAGATCCACTTCGGCCAGGTTGTAGATGATCTCGTTAGGCGATTTCGCCAGCAACGGCTTGAGGTTCTCGCGAGCCTCATTCAGCTGGCCACCCTTGATTTGCGCGATCGCCAGGCCATAACGGGCGACATCGTTCTTCGGGTTTTCGTCCAGCAACGCGCGAAAACGCTTGGCGCCCAGCCCCGGCGTTTCTTCATAGGTCAACTGGACCCGTGCACGGATCAGTTGATAGCGCATGCTGTCCTCGATGCCCCCCGGCCTGGCCTGTTCGGCACGGTTGCGGGTGTCGGCAATGCGCGATTCGGTGACCGGGTGAGTCAGCAGGAACTCTGGGGGCTTGGCGTCAAATCGGTATTGGCGCATCAAGCGTTCGAACATGGTCGGCATTGATCGCGGGTCGTAGCCGGCCTTTTCCAGGTTCTGTATACCGATGCGGTCGGCTTCCTGTTCGTTCTGCCGAGAGAAGCGCCGTTGTTCCTGGATGGCGGCGGCCTGGGTTCCGGCGATGGCGGCGATGCCGGCGTCACCGCCACCGGCGGCGGCAATCACGATGCCGGCCAGCAGTGCGGCCATCATCGGCACCTGCATGCGCTGTTGGGCTTCAACACCGCGGGCAAAGTGACGTTGTGACAAGTGCGCCAGTTCGTGGGCCATGACCGATGCGTATTCGCCCTCGGTCTGCGCGTTGAGGAACAGTCCGCCGTTGACTCCGACGATGCCGCCGGGTGCGGCGAACGCGTTGAGCTGGGGACTGTTGATCAGGATGAACTCCAGGCGCCGGTCGTTGACCTGGCTGGTTTCCACCAACTTGTAGACACTTGACTCGACGTAGTCCTTTAGCTGCGGATCGTTGAGTTGCGAGACCTGGCTGCGCAGCAGGGCCAGCCAGGCGCGACCCAGTTGATGTTCCTGTTCCGGCGAGACGATGGCAGAGCTGGCATCGCCAAGTGACGGCAGGTCGTCGGCGAAGCCCGGTGAGGCGAGCAGGCAAGCGAGCGTCAGCAGGGTGGGGCGCAGAAATGTCATGCACGGAGCCTTAGTCGACAAAGACCTTACTGTAGCCGGACAGCGGGTCAGGGACCAGATATTCTAGGCGGCTCGACGACCTGTTGCGGAGTGAAACAATGACCGATGCTGTAGCCCACGATGCCGAGTTGGACGCCAGTGGCCTGAACTGTCCGCTGCCGTTGCTCAAGGCCAAGCTGGAACTCAATCGCCTGGCCAGCGGTGCCGTGCTCAAGGTGACCGCGACGGATGCGGGCTCCCAGCGTGACTTCCGTACCTTTGCCCGGTTGGCCGGTCACACGCTGTTGCGTGAAGAAGACGAAAACGGCGTCTACCGTTATTGGCTGAAGAAAGCCTGAAAACGGATAGCAATTCATAAGGATTTTTAATGTTCAAAGTGTTACGTGACTGGATCCAGCGCTACTTCTCCGATGAAGAGGCGGTGGTATTGGCCGTGCTGTTGTTCCTGGCCTTCACGGCTGTCCTGACGTTGGGAGGCATGCTCGCGCCGGTCTTGGCGGGGATGGTGCTGGCATACCTGATGCAGGGGCTAGTCACAACGCTGGAGCGCTTGCGGCTGCCAGGCTCCGTGGCGGTGGGGTTGGTGTTCGCCCTTTTCATGGGGCTGCTGGTGGTGTTCCTGGTGGTGATCGTGCCCTTGCTCTGGCACCAGTTGGTAACCTTGTTCAATGAGCTGCCAGGGATGCTCGCGAAATGGCAATCGCTGCTGCTGTTGTTGCCGGAGCGCTACCCGCATCTGGTCTCGGATGAGCAAGTGCTGCAAACGATCGAAGTGGTGCGCGGCGAGATCGGCAAGTTCGGCCAGTGGGCCCTGACATTCTCTCTGTCCAGCCTGCCGCTGCTGGTGAACATCATGATTTATCTGGTGTTGGTGCCGATCCTGGTGTTCTTCTTTCTCAAGGATCGGGAAATGATCGGGCGCTGGGTTCGTGGTTATCTGCCTCGCGAACGGGCGCTGATCACTCGCGTAGCCCAGGAAATGAATCGCCAGATAGCCAACTACATTCGCGGCAAAGTCATCGAGATTTTCATCTGCGGCGGCGTCACCTATATCGGTTTCGTCGCCCTGGGCCTCAACTACGCCGCGTTGCTGGCGCTGCTGGTGGGGATTTCGGTGGTGGTGCCTTACGTCGGCACCGTGGTGGTGACCGTGCCGGTGGCGCTGATTGCGCTGTTCCAGTGGGGCTGGAGCGACCAGTTCATCTATTTGATGGCGGTGTACGGAATCATCCAGACATTGGACGGCAACGTGCTGGTCCCGCTGCTGTTTTCCGAGGCGGTGAACCTGCACCCGGTGGCGATCATCTGCGCGGTTTTGCTGTTTGGCGGGCTGTGGGGGTTCTGGGGAGTGTTCTTCGCGATCCCGTTGGCGACGCTGTTCAAGGCGGTGCTGGATGCGTGGCCAAGCAAGGAACCGGTGGTGGCGCCGCTCTTGTAGCTGTCCTGGCCACACGGCGAGCCGGCTCGCCATGTGGGCAAGACAGGCAATAACACCTCAGGCGTTATTCAGCGCCTGAGCCGCCGCCAGCACCGCGTCCACATGGCCCGGCACCTTCACACCACGCCATTCCTGACGCAATACACCGTCCTTGTCGATCAGGAAAGTGCTGCGGTCAACGCCCAGGTATTCCTTGCCGTACAGCTTCTTCAGCTTGATCACGTCGAACAACTGGCAAACCGCTTCATCCTTGTCGCTGATCAACTCGAAGGGAAACTCTTGCTTGCACTTGAAGTTCTCGTGGGACTTGATGCTGTCCCGGGAGACGCCAAACACCTCGGTGTTGGCCGCCTGGAACTGCGCGTATTGATCGCGAAAACCCTGGCCTTCGGTG
This sequence comes from Pseudomonas sp. SWRI154, assembly GCF_014268645.1. Classification (NCBI taxonomy): domain Bacteria; kingdom Pseudomonadati; phylum Pseudomonadota; class Gammaproteobacteria; order Pseudomonadales; family Pseudomonadaceae; genus Pseudomonas; species Pseudomonas sp. SWRI154. The sequence goes on along the minus strand of NZ_JABWQW010000016.1, from coordinate 16,963 downwards.
GTGCAGCCGGGGGTGCTGTCCTTGGGGTAGAAGTAGATCACCACCTGCTTGCCTTTGAGGGCCGCGAGGCTGACGGTCTGCCCGCTGGTGGCGGGCGCTTGGAAATCGGTAACCGGCTGGTCGACGGCAACGGCCATGAACGCTTCCTTACATTGGGTTTTGTGGACGCCACGGTTCGATCAATGCGTCCAGGTTCATCGCATCGGCGAAGTCCAGGAACTGATCACGCAGCCAACTGATCTGGGTGCCGGCCGGCAAGGTCACGGTGAACGTGGCGTTGAGCATGGTGCCGCCAGTCTGCGGGGCCTGATAGGTGTCGCACGTGAGGTTTTCCAGCTCGACGTGGTGGTCCATGAAAAACTGGCACAGCTCGTTGATGATGTCCGGGCGGTAGGCCGAACTCACATAGGCCACGTAGGGCAGGGCCTGGGGACGGTTTTCCAAGGCAGCGCTGCGCACTACGTTAACGGTGAAGGCGTGCTTCTTGGCCAACACGGGCAGGCTGCCCTCCAGGCGGGCGAGGGCGTCCCAGCTGCCGGAGATCTCGAGCACGAGCGCGCTGCATTCGCCATGACGGGTCAGGCGTGAGGTCACGACGGCGCAGCGATTTTCATGGCTGGCGCGGCACAGGACGTTAGTCAGCTCCATGGGGTTGGCGCCAAGGGCACTGATAACAAGGAATTGTTCGCGGACTGTGGGGGTGGACATGCAGCATTCCTAAAGCGATGAGCGGTCGGTATGTTTCAGCTCGACGGGGCGACAGCACTGGGAGAACGAACGGTTCAAGCCTTTTGCTTTTTGGGGCGCTGCGTTGCGGGACATCACGCAAACACCTGTTCAAGAGCAGGATCGGGGCTTGTAGCGACGAAAACGGAGGCTGGAAACCGGCGTATGAGCTTATCGGTACCGATCAAAGGCTGAAGGGTAGCGAAAACCATCGCCAAGGGGAATGGGAGTTCGCTTGTACAAGCATCTTGGCGCCAGTACCATTACGGCTCTCTTTTTCCGGCAGGAGCGGTTTCATGATTGCGGGCAGTATGGTGGCACTGGTCACACCCATGGATGCACAAGGGCGTCTTGACTGGGTCAGCCTCAGCAAACTCGTGGACTTCCACCTTGAAAACGGCACCCACGCCATCGTCGCCGTCGGTACAACCGGCGAGTCGGCAACCCTTGACGTCAACGAGCACATCGAAGTCATCCGCGCCGTGGTCAAGCAAGTCAATGGGCGCATTCCGGTGATCGCCGGTACCGGCGCCAACTCCACCCGCGAGGCCGTCGAGCTGACCCGCAACGCCAAGGAAGCCGGGGCCGACGCCTGCCTGCTGGTTGTTCCGTACTACAACAAGCCGACCCAGGAAGGCTTGTACCAGCACTTCAAGCGCATTGCCGAAACCGTCGACATCCCGCAGATCCTCTATAACGTTCCCGGCCGCACCTCCTGCGACATGCAGGCCGAGACCGTGATTCGCTTGTCCACCGTCCCGAATATCATCGGCATCAAGGAAGCCACCGGCGACCTCGTGCGGGCCAAGGCCATCATCGATGGCGTCAACAAGGATTTCATCGTGCTGTCCGGCGATGATCCAACGGCCGTCGAGCTGATCCTGATGGGCGGCAAGGGCAACATCTCTGTCACTGCCAACGTCGCCCCGCGCGAGATGGCCGACCTGTGCGAGGCCGCGCTCAAGGGCGACGCCGAGACTGCACGGGCACTCAACGAAAAACTGATGCCGCTGCACAAGGACCTGTTCATCGAGGCCAATCCGATCCCAGTGAAATTTGCCCTGGTCGAAATGGGCTTGATGCACGAAGGCATTCGCCTGCCGCTCACCTGGTTGAGCAATACCTGTCAAGAACCGCTGCGGCAGGCCATGCGCCAGTCCGGCGTCCTGGTTTAATTGAGGAACTACAACGCATGAAGCGAATGGCTGGCCTTTCCGCACTTGCCTTGATTATCTCCAGCACCAGTGGCTGCGGATGGATCTGGGGCCCGGATGGTTATTTCCGTGACCGTGGTAGCGACTACCTCGAAGCGCAACAGACTGCACCGATGCAACTGCCACCCGACGTCAGCGTCGCCAAGCGCCTGGATCCGCTGCTGCCGATCCCGCGCAACGTCGCCGACGACAGCGTCAAGGGTGAATACATCGTGCCGCGTCCACAGCCGCTGTCGGCCGTGGCCGATGCGAGCGACTACACCCTTCAAAAGAGTGGCGATTCGAGCTGGGTCATGGGCCAGCACCCGCCGGCCGAAGTCTGGCCCGTGGCGATCCAGTTCTTCCAGGACAACGGTTTCCGCCTGGATGAGCAGCGTCCACAGACCGGCGAATTCACCACCACCTGGCAACGCGCCGATGAACTGTCCGCCGCCATGGCCAAGCGCCTGAGCGCCGCCGGTGTCGCCGCCGACAGCGAAACCCGCGTACGGGTACGGATCGAGCCGGGCGTGCAGCGCAACACCAGTGAAATCTACGTGGTCAGCGCCGAGCGTCCCGCCGGCAGCACCGCCGACGTGGCCTTCACCAACCGCTCGGTCAACACCAGCCTCGACGCCGCGCTGGTGGACGACATGCTCGCCAGCATGAGCCGCACCGCCGAGCAGGGCGGTTCGGTGTCGATGCTGGCCACCCGGGACTACGACACCCCAAGCCGCGTCAGCCTAAGCGAGGACGGCAGCGGCAACCCGGTGCTCAACGTCGGCTCCGACCTGGATCGTGCCTGGTCGAGCGTGGGTCGTGCGTTGGAGCAGGGCGAATGGCGAGTTGAGGACATCAACCGCAGCCTGGGCCTTTACTACATCAACCTCGCTGAAAAAGCCGAGAAGAAAGACGAGAAGCCCGGCTTCTTCAGTGGCCTGTTCGGCAGCGCGCCGGACAAGGAAGAGATCGAAGCCGGTGCCGAGCGTTATCAGGTTCGCCTGAGCAAGGTCGGCGACAACGTCCAGGTAACCGTCGAGAAAAACATCAACACCGTGGCGCCGGCCGATGTGGCCCGCAAAGTGTTGGGCGTGATTCAGGACAACCTGGGCTGATCCGATGCGTTTCGCCGTTCTCGGCAGCGGTAGCCAGGGCAACGGTACGCTGATCGCCAGCGCCGGCACCTATGTGCTGGTCGATTGTGGTTTCTCCTTGCGAGAAACCGAAAAGCGCCTGTTGCGCCTGGGTGTTCACCCGGCGCAACTGAGCGCGATACTCGTGACCCACGAACATGCCGACCACGTGCATGGCGTGGGTTTGCTGTCTCGGCGCTACAATCTGCCGGTGTACCTGAGTCGCGGAACGCATGGCGGCCTGCGCAAACCCATCGAACCGGCTGGCTTCGTGGCCGGTGGCGAGCAGTTGCGCATCGGTGCCCTGGACATCAGCGTAGTCAGCGTGGCACACGACGCCCGGGAGCCGACGCAATATGTGTTCAGTGATGGCGAGCGGCGCTTCGGGTTGCTCACCGATTTGGGTTCGTATTGCGACAGGGTCATGGACAGTTATCGGGACCTCGATGCGCTGATGATCGAGTCCAACCATTGCCGCGACATGCTGGCGCGGGGGTACTATCCGTACTTCCTCAAGCAGCGGGTCGGCGGGGAACACGGACATTTGAACAACCACCAGGCGGCATTCCTGGTGGCCGAGTTGGGCTGGCAAGGCCTGCAACACCTGGTCCTGGCCCATCTGAGCAGCAAGAACAACCTGCCGCAGCTGGCCCGGCAATGTTTTGTCGACACCCTTGGGTGCGACCCGGACTGGCTGCAACTGGCCGATCAAGATTCAGGGCTCGACTGGCGACATATCGCCTAGCCCACTACTTAGCAAGCGGAGCCCATCATGGAAAAACGTGAAGAACTCTACCGCGGCAAAGCCAAGTCGGTTTACAAGACCGACGACGCTGACCGCTTGATCCTGCTGTTTCGCAACGACACCTCGGCGTTCGACGGCAAGCGCATCGAACAGCTCGACCGCAAGGGCATGGTGAACAACAAGTTCAACGCCTTCATCATGCAGAAACTCGAAGCCGCCGGCGTGCCGACCCAGTTCGACAAGCTGCTGGGCGACAACGAATGCCTGGTCAAGAAGTTGGACATGATCCCGGTCGAATGCGTCGTGCGTAACTACGCCGCTGGCAGCCTGGTCAAGCGCCTGGGCGTGGAAGAGGGCATGAAGCTCAATCCCTACACCTTCGAGCTGTTCCTGAAGGACGACGCCAAGGGCGACCCGTTCATCAACGAATCCCACGTCGTGGCCTTCGGTTGGGGCACCGCTGAGCAACTGGCGCGCATGAAGGAATTGTCCCTCAAGGTCAACGAAGTGCTGACCAAGCTGTTCGACGACGCTGGCCTGCTGCTGGTGGACTTCAAGCTGGAATTCGGCGTGTTCAGCGATGGCTCCATCGTCCTGGGCGACGAATTCAGCCCGGACGGCTGCCGCCTCTGGGACAAGGACACCAAAAGGAAGATGGACAAGGACCGCTTCCGCCAAGGCCTCGGTGACGTCATTGAAGCCTACGAAGAAGTCGCCCAGCGCCTGGGTGTACCGCTGTAATCGACGCAAGCATCTGATAGCACGGAAAAAATTTCGCCCGGGGGTTCGCTTCCGGCAAATGTGCTGGTATGATGCGCGCCACTGGAGAGATGCCGGAGTGGCCGAACGGGACGGATTCGAAATCCGTTGTACTGGCGACAGTACCTAGGGTTCAAATCCCTATCTCTCCGCCATAATTGAATACGACTAAGCCCCTGAAATGGTTGAACATTTCAGGGGCTTTTTCGTTTCTGGCGTTTTGTAGAACACCTTCGCTCAAGTAATCCCAGCCCGCCGTTCGTCTTAAATCCCATCCGACCTGTAAGTTCTGACAGTAGCCAATCCTCCCTGCCTGGAGTGTGATAACCCACATACCGAAATGCTGCGCGCGCCCGAATTTGTTGGGAGCGACGTCCCATACGGCGCTTCAGATCCTTCGGAGAAGTTTGATGCCAGTTGATCGTCGTTTTCCCCCAACCTTGTTAGCGGCAACGATGGCGCCGTTATTGAATCCGTCTGGAAGCGAAATAATCAATACCATCGTTGCACAGGCGGGCTCCATCCTGGAGCTTGCACGTCAGCCTCCCGAGCGATGGATTGAGCAGGGCTTGCGCATCGGGCAGGCTCGGGAACTACACGAGCGCGCCTTGAGCGCGGCGATATGGATTGCGCGCCAGTACCGCGAGCGCGAGCTTCGAGGGGCTGATCGCCAGACCTACGATGTGCGCCGAGGTTTTGCCGCGCTCACGGATGGGCCGCGTTACGACATGGAATTTGACGAAGACTGGTCGAACATGGCCCGTCCGAATGCCATTGAGGCAAGGACCTCTCCAGTGGCTTACCTGGTCAGTCTTTACAAAAAGGCGCTGTCCCTGGAGGGGGCGGCAGACGAGGGAAACCGGTTTCGCCTGGAGGTACGGCGGCCGGATATTGCCGCCGAGCTGATTGATTCTGCGACGATGACGCGCGAATGCTCAGTATTATCACTGTCCACCAAAATTCTAGAGTCATCGCTTCTTGAGGCTGGGCAGCTATCGGATCCTGATGCCATTGAGGCGGATAGGGTTCTTGCGAGCGCGCGTTATCCGCTGACCATGCCGTACGAGCATTCGGTCGAGCAGCTTCAAATTATCTTGTCGCTGTTCAACCCGCCTGTTTCAGGTTTTGGTGAGCTGGCGCGCGCAACTGATCCGGATTTTCATTATTTTGCCCTTCAAGGCATGCAAACCGATCGCGGTGACGATACGTTTCTCCTCAGTTTGCCGATCGGCCCTGCGCGTCGGGAGCTTCTCCTGGAAGCGCTGTTCAACGGTGCCCGACCGGACAACGAAGAGCAGATGGCAAACTTCTATTGGACGACCTATCGGGTCTACTCCAGGGGGGCTTTGGAAGATAGCGCGGAGTTCTGCACGCGCACCGGGGTAAGCAGTGATGCGCTTGCAGGCCTGTTTGCCGTCAAGGAAGACTCGCCGGTTCTGTCCAGGCATGTGTCCCAGGCGGTCATGCCCCAGCAGGAGTCCGGCCCGCATGTTTTCGGCGCGGTTTACATCAATGGTGCGCAGCTTCCTGCCATTGACCTGAAGGCTTCGCCTGGTTCGGACACCTTCCAACGGGACACGGAGGCTGTCCCGGTTAATCCACCTGTTCAGTTTGAAAACCTGGCGGATGGGCACCTGGATCGGATTCACCGGCTTATCCGGCTCAGTCGATGGCTAGGCACTTCTTTTCGCGAAATGGACCAACTGATTGTCGCAGCGCATCACGCCGAGAAAAGAAACGGTGCGCCACTCATCACGCGTAATACGCTGAAAGCACTTGGGGTCTTTTGCGAAATGCGAGGGCGCTATGGAGTGACCGCGGAAGACTTTTGCGCCTGGCTCGACAAGGTATCGATTTTTGGTGCTGGGGAGACGGTCGCTCAATATGACCGTATTTTTGTCAACCATGGGCTCCTGGGGACTCCCCTGGTTCTGGACAATTCGCCGTTCAGCGCACGGATTGAAGACAACACGGATGATCATTCGCGGGAAACTGTCCAGGCGATTTGTGCGAGCCTTGGCCTGGATTCCTCGGAATTCACCTATATGGCGCGTGTTGTCGCCAATAGCTATGACCCGCCGGAACTCAAGCGTAGCCTGGAAATCCTGTCCTCCTTTTATCGCATTGCCAGCATCGCTCGCTATTTGAGCGTGCCCCCGACGGTCTTGCTCGGACTGGTGCAGACGCTCGGCCAATCTGCGCCGATTCTCAAGCAGATTGCCGGCGTGCCTTCGGTCGAGGCGCTACCTACGCTGGGCGCTACGGATTTCTCCGCTGCGTTGATGGCGGTGGTTGATTGTGTGCAATGGTGCGGGGATAAGGGGATCGATTTGGCGTGGTTTGTGCGCGCTATGCGGTCAAACACCACCGTTCCAGTCGCCAGTGACAGTGAGCGGGCTCTGGTGGCCAGTCTACATACGATGTTGGGAAGCCTGCGCGTTACCCATGAGGTTCTGGAGCAAGCCGGTGTTCCCGCCGTATTGACCCTGGCGACGATTGATTGGGTTGCGGCATTGGGCGACGTTATCGACGCCCAGGGCATCGTGCTCGATGGCGTTTCGAGCTCGGATGTGGATTATGCGCTCAGCGTTCGCAACATCATTGCCGATGTGGTGGAGAGGATCGCCCAAGCGGAGGATCCTTTCCCTATGGATGACCCGATAGAGGCGGACACGCTTAAAAACACCATAGTGGAATCCGTGACGGCAATCATTCTTCGGATGCGAGCTTCGCAGCGGGCTCTGGTCGAAGAGCATTTGGCCACGTACCTGGCGATTTCGTCTGATCTTGTTTTGCCCCTTATAGAGTGGGCCGATCAGAGTGTTTACGATGTCTTGCGCTGGGTGTGGGAAGCCGAAGGCGTGGTGACTCCGGCGGGGTCGTTGCGCGCGCTGGCCCTACGACGGTTGAGTCCTTGCGATCCAGTTGCACGGCGTTTGCGTGCCGCCGTCCAGCCTCATGATGCGTTCCAGGACGATGGCTTTGAAGATTGGAACAATGCCGACGTCATGCTTCAGAAGCTGGGCAGCTTGCATCGCCTGGCTGACATTGTTCGCCAATTCGAATTGGACGGCGAATTCCTAAGTCGCCATGCGGCGAACAAGCGGCAATTGGAAGGATGGATTGACGCTCCCGATTTATTTGGATTCAGGCCAGGGATGGATGCCACCGGCGCGATTTCGCTTGCCACGCTGTATCACCTGCAAACCTATCGCAATGTCACGTCGCGGATGCAAGCTTCCCCATCGGCATTGATGGACTATTTGTCCTTGGTCAACGACCCGCTGGTCTTTGATCCTGATCTTTTCGCCGAGAGCGAGGATTACGCTCGCCTGATGCAGGATGCCGCCGCCGTCAAGGTCGCGGAGATGCTGGGCGTCAGCGCACGCGAGTTGCTGGAGGCAGCACGTTTCATTGCACCGATGGGAGTGCTTACACAGCTCAGTCAATTCAATGGTCTTATCCGAATGCTGGAAATGGCTCGCACGAGCGAGCTAAGCATTCTGGCTCTGCATGAACTGGGTGGATTGCCGGTGTCCGCCAATACCGAAGATTATCGCAACGCCGTGCAATACGCGCTCGGCAGCCTATACGCCGGTCGGCTTCAATCGGGCGGTTCCGGAAACGCCCCTGAGGTCGGCCAGGGGACCACAAGCGAGTCGTCGGTCGACCAGACGCGTCTGGTTGCCAATGCGCTGGACTTGGCACCCGCAAAGGCGCAGGCGAGGTTCCGCCTGCTGGTGCGGGACTTGAGCGGCAAACCGCTGGTTAATATTCGTGTGCGTTGGTCGCTGACAGGTCCCGGAGCTCTGGATACGGATATGGCACACACCGATGCGGACGGTAGGGTCGAGGTTACCCTGGCATCGAGTGCCAAGATGGGTATTGCCACGGTTTTTGCCACAATCGGACTTGATCAACGTATAGCCATGCCCACGGTGACCATCGATTGCGACGATGAAACGCTAAACCTGCGTCGGCCAAAACCGGATGCGGAGGGTGCGCCCAAACTTTCTGGTCGTCGTGAGTCTTTCGAGTTGTCCGTCACGGTGCTCGACGGTTATGACAACAGGGGACGTAACAGGCGTGTGCGTTGGAACATTGTCGAAGGGGCTGGCCAGTTCAAGAGAGACACGACAATTGCCGATGACAATGGGGTAGCCCGTGCCCAGTTGTCCAGCAACGAAGAGGGAATAACGACGGTCAAGGCAACCCTTGGCGCTGGTGTGAGTCTTGGAGGTTTTGCAGCGTTTCGTTTTATCGACGCACCCTATATAGATAGGAGCGTTTACAGGCTGCGCTTCAGGGGGCCGAATGTACTCGGTCAAGTCGTAAAAATCGCCTGCCGGGTTCTCTCCCTTAGCGGAGCGGGCAAGCCGCAAGAGCAAATCGGTTGGAGGGTGACGTTTGCCGATGAGTCGGTTTATGAAGGGCCGACTACTTCCGATCCTGACGGATACGCCCTTTTCGAGGTACCTGCCTCGGAGTTGAAGCAGGGCACCATAACCGTCCGCGCGACCCTGTTGCCTTCACGTAAAGACGACGACAGAGAGGACTTCTTCGAACAAGTCATGGTCATTCTTCCCGTGCCGAGACTTGCCGCGGCGTCACCGGCCAACGTGTCGGTGATTGCCCTGGCCGGCGAGGTGGTGCATGTGCGGGTACGGGTGGAAGCCGAGGTCGAGACAGACATCGAGACGGTGTTTCAGGGGGTGGCTGAACATCCTGTGCAATGGACCGTGGACGGCGCCAGGAATGCGAAAGAGACGTTAACCGATTCCGAAGGCACGGCGGTTTTTGCCGTTCCGATCGATCAGCCTGGCGAACATACCGTGGTGGCGACGCTGAATGAACCTGCAGGGCAGGTGGTGACTTTCACGGTGAATGTTCTCGCAGAGCCCAATTGGCGGTTCTCCTTGACGTCGCTTGCTCAGCAGGCGAGTGAAGAGCCTCGGGATTCGCTGACCTTCGTCGTCGGCAGGCGATACACCTTGACCCTTGAGGATACCTCCGACGCCAGTGATAGGGCCGGACGCGAGATTGCCTTGACCTGGAGTGGCGTCAATCCGGTCGGCCAGGGGCTGGTGGCCAATCCGAGTTTCCTGCAGATGCGCCAGCTTCCTGGAGACGGACGCTTGAGCTGGGAAATCGAGTGCAGGCAGTTGCCGGACCCAAGGGCGGTGTTTTCGATCGGCGCGACACTGCAAGGCACCCGGTACAGCCAGATCCTGCGCACAACAATCAAGTTGGATGAGGCGCTGTCCCGACGACGGCGACGCTAAGCACCGTTGTCAGCAGGAATGAAACTCCAGGAGGCCAGGCCATGACCGATCTTACGACGAAACTCGAAGCCTTGAACAAGCAACGCCAGGAAGCGCTCCTTGAGTGTTATCTGGGCGCCGTGGCGGATCGGGACGGCGATACCAATGTTCTGGCGGCAGCAGGTGATCTCGATGCCTATCATCTGTTCGACCATCATGTCGACACGGCGCCGAAAACCTCCGCCGTGGGCGAGATGATCGCCAGTTTACAGCGCTATATCCATGGCATTTATTCCGGCGACGAGCCGGGTTTCGGACAACATTTCGACGACCGCGAAGTCGAGACCTGGCGCCAGTGGGAAAGCCGTTATGCGATCTGGGCCGGCGCGGAGAAACTGCAAAGTTATCCGGAAAACTACATCGATCCGGAACTGCGTATTGTCAAAACACGTTTTTACGAAGAGTTGGAAGGAGATCTTGCGCAAGGGCGACTCAATACCGAGCGTGCACAATCGTCCGTGCTGGCCTATCTCGAAAAGTTCGAGGACGTGGCCAACATCGAGGTGCTCAACGGCTATATCGATGGGCCTTTTGTAACGTCCGACTCGACGGTCTATCGCGCGGATTATTATTTTCTCGGGCGCAAGCGTGGCGATAACAAATATTACTGGCGCAAGGCGGCCATTGTCCGCGGCGAGGGTCAAACACGCATCCCTCCCAGTGCCTGGAGCGAATGGGAGCCCATCGAGGCCGGGATTGGCGATGCCACGAGTGTGCGCCTGACCTTCTTTGGTAGCCGGCTCCATGTGTTCTGGGTGAGCAGGGTGTCCCTTAATGTGATTCGGGAAACCGATGGACCCAACTGGGACCAGGTCGATATTCGCTTCTCCTATCGCAGTTTGAGCGGCGCCTGGAGCCCGCCGTTGGTTGTCGACACGGTCACGCTCAAGCTTGAAGGCACTGGGGGTCGCCAGCGGAGCCATCGACGGGGGCGCACAGACAGTGGCGATAACCGTCTCCTTGCAATGACCAGTGATGGCAGGCTTGCCAAGGGCGAAAAGCTGATGGTGCTCGGTGTTGTCCTGTCGACCGTCGATGATACGAGCCCAGAGTACTGTTACTACGCGTGGGACGAGTTGCTGAACCGTGTCGATCTCGTCGAGGGGGAACAGCAACACGTTCATGACCTGCTCGCGACCTATGCGGATCAATCCATACTGCAAAGGCGCGCGCCGTTGCTGGGCAAAACGACGGATTACAAAGGCTGGGCCGTCGATTCCATCCGGCCAAAGGGCCCCAGTGATCAGGCAGGCTATGTGCGCTATGTGGAATTGAGGGGACTTAACCAGGGAAACGCCCTCTCCTTCACTGTGAACAGCACTGCTCGAGTCTATGAGACGACGCTGGGCGCTTCTTTCGTACGTATTGATGGTTCTATCTTTGGCGTCTCGCTGCCTTATTGTGGCATTACGTTTACTCATGTTCCAAATTCTGAAGGCCGCCCACTGGGTTATTCAGTGCTCATTGAATTTTCAGCGTTTGTTGCGCCGGGTTCATGCCGAATAGATCTTTTAAACAATGACGGTGGGGTAGGGGAAACGATTGATCTTTATTATTCGGGCTCCGGGCATCTTAAGCACTTTATTCCAGCTATTGATGCGACTGGACGTGCTAAGGATATCTTTCGATATATAGCGCGACTGTCCGATACTGCATGGAAAACGTATGGCACTTGGCTGCGGGTCACGAACGGTGGGACGTCTCCGTTTAACATAAGTTCCTCACATTCCCATCGTTCCGTTGTGCCGGCTCCCTTTGTGCTGCCCATTTGGGTTGGGGCAGAAAAGGCGCCTGCGGGTGATTTGCCGCCGTTCCGATTCAACGGCGGCGCGGGGCTTGTCAAAGCGCTTCCCCTGACAAAAAACCCTGAGATTGTTGCCGTGGGGTTGGGGGAGTATTCAGGCGATACCTGGAGCATGGGCTATCAGGAATTCGAGGTTCTGCTGAAGGCACCGCCGACCGACGGCCCGAAGGTCATCCCTGGCCCCGCGAACGCTCAAGGTCAGGCCGGACAGTTTGTCGAGTTCGGTAATGAGTTCGGGGCGACGGGGGCCGTGGAGGCCATCCGGCTGAACACCACGTTCGGTCCTGAGCTGGTGGAGCGGGCGGCGCTGTCCGTCGGCAATTTGCTCTCCTGGGACAGCCAGCACACCGAAGAGCCGCCGCGTCCGGGGTCCGATAGACTGGAATTTCTGGACTTTCACGGCGCGAACGGACGTTATTTCTGGGAAATATTCTTCCATCTTCCGCATCTCATAGCGGTTCGGCTACGCCACGAAATGAGCTACGAGGATGCGCTGGGTTGGTTGCATCATCTCTTTGATCCGTCCGCCAAGATCAATCCTGGACGGACAGAAACTACGCCCTATTGGCGCTCGCGCCCATTGCTGATGACGGGCGATCCAAGTTTTGAAGTGGTATCGCCCGTTGACCCGGATGCTATCGCCTACAGCAACCCGATCCATTATCGCAAACGGATTTTTCGCGACTACATAGAGACCCTGATCGAATGGGGGGACTGGCTCTACAGGCAGCTGACACGCGACAGTTTGACCGAAGCAAAGATGATCTACCTGAGGGCCGCGCGCATGATGGGGCCGGCCCCTGACGTGCGCGGCGCATCCGACTGGACGCCAAAAACGCTCAGTGAGTTGCAGAGCACCCAAAACCTTGCGTGTTTCGATGCGCTCGCTCCAACGCTATCGGTCGATACGCTGGTCAATCTGCCGCTGACATCCGGCCATGCACTGTTGGCTCCCATGTTGGACCATCCGGATTTTCGGCCTGAAATCAACCGAGACCTGCTGGATGTCTGGGACACCCTGAAAGCACGATTGCACAACTTGCGGCACTATCTGACCCTCGACGGCAAGCCCATCGACCTTCCCCTTTACGACACACCCATCAACCCCAAGGACTTGATGCGCGCCCAGGCTGGCGGCGGTGGTTTCAATTTGCGGGACATCCTGACGCCGCCCATCGTTCCGCCTTATCGCTTCATGGCGATCATGCCTCGCGCACAGCAGGCGGTGCAGACTCTGTGCCGGTTTGGCGATCAGCTTCGGCAATACATGGAGCAGGCCGACAGATGCGAGCAGGAAACGCTGCAACAGAAACATCTTATAGAGATGAGTGACTTCAGCCATAAGCTGCAAACCGAATTGTTGCGCCACGCCCAAGCCACGCTTGAGGCGCTCAAGGCTTCGAAACGGGCAGTTGATCAGCGGAAAACCTACTTCGCGGGGTTGGTCGAGACGGATTTGCTAAAGGATGAAATCGAGGCGGTCAATGATCTGAAACATGGAAAAAAATCCGCTCTTGCTGCAGGGTACTTCAGTGCAACAGGCCACTTGGGGGATTGCCTTCCCAATATTGGCGGACTGAGCTTTGGGGGGATAAGGTTAGGTGGTATGGGACATGGTACTTCGGCATCGAATAATTCCTACAGTCAAAGTGAAATGAATCAGGCCACCCGCCATGATCGCTACGCTTCGCAACAACGCCTGCGTGCAGAATGGAACTTCCAGCACGACGCGGCGATTGCAGAACTCGAGGCGCTGGAAAAACAAGTGGAGGCGCAGCAAATCCAGATCCAAGCATCGAATGTCTCGGTCGATCAGCAGGTTCGCGCCATCGAACAGGCCAAGGAGATGTACACCTTTCTCACCCAGACCCGCACCTCCCGGGCATCGCTTTATCGCTGGATGCAAAGCAAGATGGCCACGCTGTATTTCCAGACCTACGATGCGGTGACCGCGTTGTGCCTATCGGTGCAGGCCTGCTGGCAATACGAAATTGGCGATTATGAAACCCAGTTCATCCTGCCAGGTGCCTGGGTCGACAGCCACCATGGTTTCACCGCCGGCGAGACACTGACGCTGGGCTTGCTGCGCATGGAGTCGGCCTTTGTCCATCGCTATGAACGGCGCTTGACGATCAGGAAGATCGTGTCGCTGCGCGATTATTACGCGCCGCAAGAGTGGCCAGAGATAATCCGGGGACTCAAGGACAGCGGAACACTGGACTTCAAACTCGATTGCCGATTTTATGATAGTGACTATCCCGGCCATTATCTGCGCCAGATTCGCCGTGTATCGATCACGCTGCCGGCCCTGTTCGGCCCGTATGAAACGGCCTGCATGACGCTCACCCAACTCTCCAGCAAGCTGCTGGTCAAACCCGACCTCGGCGGGGCCCGGCATCTCTACGAGCCGACGCATGAGGACGCCGACACCACCCATGTGCGTTATAACCTGCGCGCCCAGCCGCAAATCGCCGTTTCCGACGGACTGGACGATGACGGCATCGGTTCGCGTTTTGCTTTTGATGAAGACCGCTACGCGTCCTTTGAGCGAACCGGCGCAATCTCCTCCTGGCAGATCGCCTTTCCATGGCCTGACTCAGAGAAGCAAATAGAGCTTTTCGAGTCGCTGACCGACATCGTCGTCGAAGTGGAATACACCGCCCTCGATGGGGGCAAAGATTTTGCCGAAAAAATTGAAGACCTTTTAAAAGAAACGGTGTTTCGCCAGTAGAACGGGGCCTGTTTAAAACCTCGTTCAAGCTCGGCATGTAGTCGCCCGAATTGATCCAACACAACCTGCCACGGAGTGTGGATATGAACGTGCAAAAACGAATCGAGCGCAACTTGCTGGGCCCCGCGAGCGACCTGCCCACGGAAACATGGCCTCCCGAATGGAAGCGACGCACGTCGGGAGACGACACCAACAGCGGTGCCAGTCTCTACACAGTAGACGACATCAGGCGTAGGTATGTTCATCTCTATGGCGGGGCGGAGGCCGCGATCGAATTCGACCTGCCTATCGACCTGCGCCTGACGGCAGCGTCCGGCTATCAGGTCAGGTTCCTGTATCAGCCGACGCAGCGAGCGAGCGAGAATCCCAGGGTGGTTGCGTATTTCAATGCCGGGGCGCATTTCTGGACACGCGAGTTGCAGACGAGCACCACACGTGTGGAGCAGCCGCGCGATTGGCTGGTCTGTGAAGACATCATCGTGCTGAACGACGAAAACACCACGCCAACGGCTGTCTTGGCTTTTCAGTCCGGATTGTTCGACCCCTCCGCGGCGGCTGCGGATACAACGACCGACCCAGGAAGGGATCAGCCCATCACACAAGAGCCCGGCTGGCCGGCCGGCCCGGGTGAGTTGCATTTTTCCGGCAAGGCACTGGGAGCCGGCGTCCCATCCGAGTGGGCCGATGGTGCATCGATATCCGTGCACCTTAAACCGCTGCAACTGACCACCGATCAACCCATGCCCGAATTGGACGGCGTCAGCGCTCGCTATTGGGTGGTAAAAGATGGCCATGCCTACATGCCGATCTGTCGTGGCGGCGGAGCGCACCACCTTACCCTGCCGATCGCCGAAGACTGTGGCTGGGCCGGCGGCGGGGTTTATTCCGGCACTAGTGCTTACGCGTCCTTCACCGACCAGAGCGAGGCTGGGCAGGCCAGGTTGCAAGTGACGACGACAGATCCTGATGCGGATGACGAGGCCCAGCACATCGCCAAGGCGTGGGAAATTCGCAACGATGCGGATGCGAACGATGCCAGCGTCGACGGCAGGACGGCCACCCTGTGCTTTGAAAGTGTCTATCATGCCGACCCCCATGAGGCGTTGGCCTGCATCGTCGGGCCCTACAAGCTTGATATCGTCCGGCACATACTCCCGGAGTTTTGGCCAAGCGTGGCGGAAGACGAAACCATCGATCTTCATGTCAAGGTTCGTTACACCGTTTCCGACGCCATTGAGCCTGGTATCGACGTGCAATGGCGTCAAGGTGACGCCCTATTGGATACCATTCCAACCCGGTCTGATGGTTGGTCTGCCTATGTCTACCAACCCGCCGCCGATACCCAGCTGACCGCGGCCATCGACAGTCCTTACAAGGCCGAGGCCGATACACACGCGCAAGTCTTCGACATCAAGACCATCCCGACCCGTAAATGGGCACAGTTCGAACTGAGTGTCGATGGAGACGGGATTTCGCCCGACGATCCTTGGCGGATACTGCCCGGCCACTCCTACGAACTGACGCTCAAGCCACGGTCTGGCAGTGTGATGATCGCCGAGGACCTGACGCTTACGGTCGATGCGCCAAGGCTGCAAGTCGTGCCGACAGAGGCTCTAACCCTGGTCGAGGGCGGCCTCACCTGGACCGTTACAACGTCTAGCGACGATATTGGTGACTTTACCCTGAGCCTCGGCTGCATTCGCTTCAAACAATCGCCGACATGGACGGGGACTACCAACCGTTTGCCTGCCTTGACAATCGACGAGGCGCACGACGGCCGGCTCGATCCGCTTGCGGCGCGAGATAAGCTGACGGCGGTGGTACCGCACTATGACGACATGCGGGGTACCGACAGGATCAGCGTCACCTGGACCGCTGCGGGCAGTCCGGCGGAGGGATCACACAGCACGGCACCGGTTGAGGTGGGGACCGTCGGGCCGAAGACGATCGAGTTGCCGGTGGGGTTGATCGCTTACTCGCTGGGCAAGTCGGTGACGGTTACCTACACGGTGACACGTGGTGGCACGCCGCTGCCGGCTCCTGATTCGCTCACGTTGAACGTGAGCGCCCTGCCGGAGAGTGCGCTGATACCGAGTCAACCGCGCATCCTCGAGGCCGATCAGAGCGGCGAATTGGATATAGGTAGTTTGTCGGGAAATGCCAGAATGCGTATTGAAGGTTGGCCGCACATTGCTGCGGGCCAATATGTGTGGCTGCGCCTGAAGGGCACTAAGGTCGATGGCTCGTACGAGAAAACGATCTGGAAGCCGCCATCAAAGGTTACGCAGAGCGAATTCAACGGCAATGCCTTGAACGCCACAGTCATATATACAGAGCTGAAGGAACTGAAGGATGGCAGCACCCTGACAATTGAGTTCAAGGTCGCGTTTGGTAAAAGCGAAGTCGAAGCACTGGCCACCCCGTTACCGTCGCGCACTTATACCATCCGCGCGGCATTTGACGGAGTCGCCCCTAGCGTCAAGCAAGCTCCCGGCAATGTACTTAATCCGATGGCGGCCGAGGATGCGCTGACCGTGGTGATTCCGGATTA